>NZ_CP035733.1:3105762-3458643 GCF_009768975.1 Sphingorhabdus lacus
CGGCTGCGGTCGCAAAGGCCGCCGCATGGATGGGCGCGCAGGATGTCGAAGGCAAATGGACCGGACGCGTGGCTGCCGATGGCGGCTATCATTTCGAACGGCTGTGGCGCGGCGTCACCGACCACCACATCATCGAAGCGGCCTTCCTTCTGTCTGCTGAAGCACGCAAGCTGCACAAGCTGGCGAGCGAGGAAAGCGCGAGCTACGAAACACCGGCACGTCTGGTCAAGGCAGGCGACGCCGCCATATTGGAGGCTGAGCCAGAACCCGAAACCGACAGCGAAGGCGAAGACATCACCGCCGTCGGCGATCAAGTGCGGCGCGCAGTTACGTCCGCGGGCCTCGGCAACAAGGGTGCGATCACCCGTCCGTCCGAACTGCTCGACGCCGTGCTGGCCGCGGGCCGCAAGGGCCTGTCGATCTCGCGCTACAAAGGCTTGGGCGAAATGAACGCCGAACAGCTTTGGGAAACCACGCTCGACCCCAACCACCGCAGCCTGCTGCGCGTGGAGATCGATCAGGCGGATGTGGCCGACGATATCTTCACCAAATTGATGGGCGAAGTCGTCGAACCCCGGCGCGATTTCATCGTGGAGAATGCGCTGAACGTGGCCAATCTGGACGTTTGAGTTCGGTTTTCGTGCGGAGACCGTAAAGGCAAAGGGCACAATTTCTCACTGCGCGCGTACCGTGGTGAGAAATTGGGGAAGAAATGGTGGACAGGGCTGCTCTCCCTTAAAATCAGTTTTTCAGATGCTTACAATGGCGAACCCTACAAAAA
Organism: Sphingorhabdus lacus; assembly: GCF_009768975.1. Classification (NCBI taxonomy): domain Bacteria; kingdom Pseudomonadati; phylum Pseudomonadota; class Alphaproteobacteria; order Sphingomonadales; family Sphingorhabdaceae; genus Sphingorhabdus; species Sphingorhabdus lacus. Next base: position 3,106,544 of record NZ_CP035733.1, read on the forward strand.
CCCTTCACGGTTAACTGCGCCGATCAAAAGCAAAAGGCTAACCGCAATTGCCGAAGTTTTGGCAGATGATGCGGTGCGAAAGGCGCACCAAAACAGGGCAGTTGCCACAGAATTTCCGTTAATCGAACCAGAGTTCGAAAATTGTGTTCGATTGCGAGCGCACCGATGACGGATATTGTCGCTGCAGCTCTTGTATACGCTCGATCGGGCAAAACGGTTTTTCCGTGCCATCGGGAAACAAAACGCCCGCTGATTAAGGGATGGCGGGAAAATGCCACTGCAGATCCAGCATCGATCGAGCAGCAATGGAAATCTTTCCCAGGTGCGATGATTGGCATTCCTACCGGAGTTCCCGCCGGCGCATTTGTTGTCGATATCGATGCCGGCATCGACAAAGATACCGGTGAAATTTTCGAAGCGGCTGAATTGGTCGCGCAGCTGGAATCAAAAATTGGGTGTCAGCTTCCCACTACCCTCACTACCGAAACGCCCCGCGGTGGGCTTCACATTTGGTTTTTGCTCCCACCAGGTGAAAAGATTGGCAATCGAGCTGGAATTATCCCGCGCATCGATGTGAGAGGGACTGGTGGCTATGTGATTGCGCCGCCATCCGTCCGGAACGATGGCAAAAGCTACATATGCAAAAATCCAGATGCGGACATTGCGAGTGCACCTAAGGCGCTTATCGACCTGATTTTAAGAAGGGGAGCCTTTGGGAGCAAATCCTCTGGTTCGCCCTCTCAGGGCAGTGCGCGCAACGATGCAAGCGATGCGCACCGGAAATATGCTTTATCGGCTCTGGATCGAGAGTGCGCAGCAATCAAAAATGCTGCCAGTGGCCAGCGAAATACAGCTTTGCACAATGCTGCAGCTAACATTGCTGAATTTGTTGCAGCTGGGGTTCTTGATGAGCATGCCGCCCTGGCCGCGATCCGAGGATCTGCAGCTGCTAATCCTGGGGGAGATACCTCCAACCAGATTGAAGCGACTATTCAATCCGGATGGGGAAAGGGGATAACGAACCCTCGCGATCTTTCGAGCGTAGCGCTCGATGCGCGCCCTCGTGGGCAGAATAGCCGGTCCTCTTCCCAACCATATCGTAAGCACCCAATGCAGGCCGCTCCCGAGGACATCGAGGCGCTCCATTTGCTATGCTGCCGCTTTCCCATGACTGATATGGGCAATGCAGAGCGGTTTGCGGCGCGTAACCGTCACAGGGTGCGCTGGGTCGATAAGAGCGAGCTTTGGTCGATATATGACGGTCGGAGATGGACGATCGAGGGTGCCGAAGCTGTTGTTGAGCAGTGGGTTTACGAAACGGTTAGAGCGATCGCTGAGGAAGCCCGAGCAATGCGCGATTCCGGTAGACGGGATCTTGGCGAACCAGGCGCGCTCGATGATCTGGTTGAAGAAAAGGACGATGAGGAGGTTTTGGTTTCCGATCTGCTCGCAAAATGGGCGGTTAAGTCCGAAGCGCACGGAAAATTCAGCCGGATAAAGGCATCGGCAAGGCCGCTGGGTCTCACAATTCAGCCCGAGGACTTCGACCGCGATCCATTCCTAATCAATTGCGAAAATGGAACGCTGCAGCTGCTCGATGCGGCCGATGAAAATTCGCCTCGGGCAAGAGTTCATATGCGGCCGCATGACCCGAGCGATCTGATTACCAGGCTAATGCCGGTCAAGTATGATCCGAAGGCGAAAGCGCCGATCTACGATGGCTTTCTGGACAAGGTGCAGCCGGATGAAACAATGCGCCGCTTTTTGCATCAGTGGGCCGGATACTGCCTCACAGGCGATGTCAGCGAGCAAAAGCTCTGCTTTTGGCATGGACGTGGCGCTAACGGTAAATCGACGCTGATAGATACCTGGAGCGTAATTCTCGGGGACTATGCGACGTCGCTGGGGATAGAGTCATTTCTTGACCAGGGCCGGAAAAAATCGGGGTCCGATCATAGCGCCGATCTGGCCAAGCTGGTCGGTGTAAGGCTGGTGAGAACGTCCGAACCTGAAAAGGGCGCTAAGCTCGCTGAGGCTCTGATTAAGCTGGTCACTGGCAATGAGCCGGTTGCAGTGCGTGAGCCATACGCACGGCGAGGCTTCGATCTAAATCCCGCATTCAAGCTTACAGTCGGGGGAAATCACAGGCCGAAAATCACCGGTACGGATGATGGGATCTGGCGCCGCGTACTTCTCGTGCCCTGGACTGTTCAGATTGCAGATGCCGACAAAGATCGAAAGCTGCTCGGCAAGCTACGAAACGAGGCATCGGGCATACTGAACCGGATGATCGAGGGCATGCTCGATTGGCGGCAATGTGGATTGATAGAACCAGAGTCGGTTATCGCAGCGACTGCGCAGTATCGTGACGATAGCGATCCTTTAGGGCGCTTCATAACGCTCTGCTTGAGAAAGGAGGCTGGATCCCGCGTTCAGTCATCTCACCTCTACAAACTGTATAAGGCGTGGGCCGAGGCTGCAGGTGAGACCGCTTGGTCTCAGATGGGTTTCTCTGCCGCTATGGCCGATCGCGGCTATCGCAAGAAGCAATCGAACACCATTCACTGGCTCGATGTAGCGACGCTCAAAGACGTCCACGACTTCATCGACCAGGATGGCAACGTGCTCGACTTCCCCGATGGTTCGCCCTCCTCGCCCTCTTCCCCTCCCGTCTATCAGGAGGATGATTGGCCGTTATGACCTGGGATTGCTGGCCATATGGGAGGCCTGAATGGGAGGCTTTGGGACACCGAAATATATTTATTCGGTCAGCTTTTCTGCGCCTTTGGGACACTTGGGATACTTCGCCGGTGTTCTTTACATCATGTGTGTGCGCGTGTGTGCGCGCACACATAAGAGATAAACTCACATATAAGTGTCCCAAGTGTCCCAAACCCTATCAAATCCTTGGGTTTAGTATCCCTTCAACCCTCCCAATAGTCTCCCAACAACCCTCCCATGTCGGAAAGGACGTAAAATTATGCCGATATCCTCAATTTGCAGCCCTATTGAAGCTCAAGACTCGGCTGAGCTGGTCGCTTCGATCCTTGAAGATGCTGCAGTCCGCCTCCGCATGCTGCTCACTCCCGAGCAGGCTGCCAGTGCGTTTCTTGAAGCTGGGGTATTCGGTATGCTGTCAACTGCAGGGTATGACGCGCTGCTCTCCACTGTCGCGCAATCAACGAAATCGTATGTCGATTGCAGGCATCGAGCCAAAGCAGCAAACTAACCAGCCTTTCCGAGGGCCTTTGGGTCCTCCTGGGGCACAAAGTGTATACGGGAGCCGAAGGCGCTCGTCGTGCGGGTTCCCGATACTTTTCAAACACTTCTTGTTTTTGTTTCGTTTCTGGTGGTTGCCATGATCGGCGGGCTGCAGCAGCTATCGCGACGCCCTGGCATGCCATGCCCGAAGGTAATTCGCCGGTTAATCAATCAAAACCCTGACTTCCCCGTGATCGAAACCGGAAAGCGGGGACGCGCATATCAGTTCGATCTGGATGAGTCGGTTGCATTCATCGAACGATTGCAAGCCCGAGGCGGAATGAGTGCAGCTCGATGGGATGCTGCGATGTCTTCCCTGGGATTGGATATCGATCCCACCGCGCCACAGATCGACCAGCGCCATCCCGTGACCAGGGAACCTCCCTAGCCATACCTAGCGCCCTGGGGGGTGATAATCGGTTCGCAGAAAAGCGCGCCTATCGTTTTGCAAGAATGAAAGATTAGAACAATGCCAAATTCAAATGAAAATGGGCGTCCATTGATCGGGGGTTCAGATCTAAACCGAAGATTTGTCGCGGTGGCTGTTGAAGTTGCTGCAGATGGTATGCTACAAGCCACCCTATCGAGTGAGACGCCGGTGGTGCGTCCATTCGGTAATGAGATATTGGATCACTCGCCGGAAGCGGTGAACCTTGAACGCGCTGCAATGGGATTGCCGCTTCTCATCGATCACGATCTAGAGCGTCAGCTCGGGCGGGTCGAAAATATCCGGCTTAAAGGCCGGAAACTTGTCGGAGACATCCGCCTCTCGGAAAGAGCGGATATGGCGGGCATCGTGGCCGATGTTCGCGAAGGCATCCGGCCTGACATTTCCATAGGATACATAATCGATGAAGCGGTGGAAGTGCCTGGGAGCACTGATTGGCGCATCACGAAATGGACTCTTTACGAAGTCTCATCAGTTGCGCTGCCTGCAGATCACACGGTCGGCATCGGTCGCAGCTTTTCTCAATCATCAAGAAAGGTTCTCACAATGCCACAGAGCAATCAACAAAATCAAAACTCTGATGCAGTAGCGTCTGAACGTCAGCGCATCAGCAACATCACTTCGATGGCTTCCCGCCTCAACATCCCACAGGATCTAGCCACCCGCGCAATCGACGGCGGTTGGCCGGTCGAAAGGTTCATCAACGAATTTCAGAACAACGCGCCCGGGTCGCAAGCTTTCCGGACTGCGGAAAGTGCGCCGAATGATAACCAGTTCGATCGATTGCGCTCTGGCTTCATGCTTACCAGGGCAATTGCAGATACCATCGAGCACGGTAGACTCTCCGGACTTGAAGCCGAAGTTAGTCAAGAATTGATCCGCCGCAACGGTGGGGTAGCGCCAAAAGGTTTTATGGTTCCCACCAGCGCCTTGATGACCCGTGTGCAGCTGGTCGGCACTCCAACCAGCGCGGGCAATCTGGTCGGCACCGACTATCTTGCAGATCAGTTCATCGCGCCACTGCGGAGAAAAACTGCAGTGATGATGGCAGGCGCTACCGTCCTAACCGATCTGGTCGGCAATGCAGTGCTTCCCAGGCAAGATAATGCGACGGCGGGCCAGTGGATCGCGGAAGACGGCGAAGCGACTGAAACCAACCTAACCACCAGTCAGGTTAGCCTCTCGCCCAAAACTGTGACCGGCAATATTTCATGGTCGCGGCAAGCTGCCCTGCAGGCCCTGCCCGCCATGGAGGAAATTGTCCGAAATGACCTTTCGGCACAGCTGGGGATTGCTCTCGATCGAGGCGCTCTGCATGGCCTTGGGGCATCGAACGAGCCTCGGGGTGTATTCAACACTTCGGGCATCGGTTCAGTTGCCCTGGGTGCCAACGGTGCGGCTCCTACCTACGGCTCGATTTTGGATTTGGAATCGGCGATCGCTGCCTCTGATGCGGACAGTGGCAACATGTCTTACATCACCAATACCAAAGTTCGACGGGCCCTTAAATCGACGCAACGGTTCTCCGGAACGGACACGCCGGTATGGATGCCAGGACTTGCTGGCAGTGATCCAGGCTCAGGTGTGATGAACGGGTATCCGGCATATGCTACCAACAATGTCCGATCGGATTTTACCAAAGGATCCGGCACTGCCTTGTCAGGTATCGTGTTCGGGAATTGGTCGGAATTGGTAATCGGACTTTGGGGCGGGCTTGACCTGGTGGTTGATCCTTACACCAACTCGCAAAAGGGCCGTGTCCGGATTAGCGCATTCCTATCCGCCGACATTAGCGTCAAACATGCGGCGAGCTTCGCGGCAATCGTCGACGCAATAGCGCCGTAATTGAGATTCGGCGGCGGTTCGTCCCCTTCAGCCGCCGATGAGATCGAGCAAGCCCTGATCAGCTTGGCTCGATCATTTCGAACCCGTCCGCGCCTAGCCATCGCGGGCGGGTTTTTTAGACCAATATTTGGAGAATTTCAGCGGTCAGCCAGAAAGGTCCGAATTATAGAACGGATGACTGCAGGCCGCGTAACTTCGCCCTCTTGCTGGGTCGCAATGTACGCATCGAGCGCTTCAAGCTCAGCAGGCGGAAAGCGGACATTGATAGGCGTCGCTCCAACTGGCGGGCGACCTCTTCCTTTTTTGTTAGCGCTAGATATTGACATAACGTTTTTCTGATGCCAGAAAATGCAAGCCGATGCAAGGCTGCAACCCTGCATCGGCTCTAACTTTCAACATGGAGAAGTGCCATGCCTCAAGCTGAACACACGCATAAACAATCGAGTGCTGAATTTGCACCGACAATTTTGGAAAATCGCCGATCGGGCTCCCCTGAATGGTCCGCTGCTGAATGGGTATCAGAGTTTGAAAGCCTAGGAGGTTTCATCAATTCGAACGGCCTTGGATGGCTCGCTTCGGAGGGGAACCCCCAAGGGTGGAAGACCAGGGCAACTGAAATGATGCGCGAGTTAGACGATGCGCTCCGGTACGCGCAGGTTATGTCGATCTGGCAGAAGCGCAGCGCGCCCTGCACGGGAGGCCAGTGATATGACTAGCGTCTCAATAAAGATTGTCAGTCTCGATGCCCAGCGCCGCGCAAAGCGCCGCGAGAGGATCCGCGCCCCATTTAAAAACAACGGGTCCGCGAAAACCCTTCATGAAGCTCGGCAGATGCTCATTGGCAGTGTTGAACCAAAGCCCCGCATGGCAGATTTTGCTAATCCTCTGGCCTTTGGTTTGGCCCGCGAAATCTGGTTCGAGCGGCGATTAGCGAGATATCACCAGGTGATTTTTGGTGACAATTTAGTTGAAAGGTCCGGCGATGATTGAACGTTCCGATAATGTTTTGAGGTTCGAGCCGGTTCGCAAATCAAGCGCATCCGAGGGCGAAGCAAAATCGACATGTAAGACTTTGCAGGAAGCTCGGGAGCGGATCCTATCGGAATTGCCACCGAAGCCCATATTCACAGGAATGAGCGAATTTCAGGCTGCAGAAGTAGCGATGAATTGGCTGCTCGATGCTAACTTCATTTATAAATCTGCGGTGTTCGGACTGCCTCCCGAAGTCTCCGAAATTTGAACCGTAATCGACAGATAATATTTCCATTGACATAATGTGTTCGCATGAGGCATTAGCTTGTGCGAACACATTAGGAGCCTCAGAACGTGAGCAGCTTGAATTTCGATGAACCCCGCTTTCCGTTAAGTGCGACTGCACGAGCAACGGGATGGAACCTGCTCACTCTTCGCGACTACATGGCTCGCGGGAAATTTGAATGGCACGAAACAGATTCGCAGGCTGCTGCACCTGGTGGACGAAGCCTTTTATCGTTGCGAAGCGTAGTTCGTCTGGGCATCACTTTTGAGCTGTGGTCGATCGGTGTGTCTCCAAAAGATGCCTATTGGGCTGCTCTCAATTTTGGCGATGTTGGTCACTCCAAAAATCGCATTGGCGCCCTTCCCGATCGGGTTCCTGGTCATTTGTTTCCAGATCCGTACATCACATACCTGGTGTTCAAACGGGCATTTCTAGCGGACGTTATCGCAGTGAAAAGCGGCGAGCAGATCGATCTGGAATCGGTCATGTACGACCTGTTCAATGATGCTCCTGGGGCCGTCGCTATCGTCAACGTGAACAGGGTCTGGCACCGGATTATGACTGCCTTGGACGTAGAGGCATAGGCCATGCAGATGCAGGCGCTCACATCTATGTCGAACGGTTCGCGGCTCATCCGTCGTGAAACACTGTTAGAGACGCTTGCCGCGATAAAATCGACAGGATCCTCGGTAGACCAGATCACGCTGCTGCCTGGAGGGTCTGTGCAAATTTCGATCGTGAAACCCGATCACAAGATTGTCGTTCCCTCGCCAGCTACCCAACTGGCTTGGCGGGACGTCCAAGTGTTGGAGAAGCGCAATGCCTAGACCAGCCAGATTTAAGCAGAACGATTTGGTGCGGGCATTGAAGGCCGTCAAAGCCGCCGGTGAAAATCCGAAACGAATCGACGTGGATCCAGCGGGAAACATTCGAGTGTTTTTGGGTGCGTCTCAGCAAAATGAAACGACATTTGATAACCCTTGGGATGAGGTTCTCACATAATGGGAAAGCGTCGTTACCTTCCAAAATATGTATCTTCCTATCTGGATCGCCATGGGAAGCAGCGCTTCCGTTATCGCCGTAAAGGCCAGTCAACCTATAGCTTCCAAAACGTTCCAGGCACTGAGCAATTCCTAGCTGAATATCGCGCATGCCTTGATTCGGTCGCGCCCGTGATTGGTGCGAACCGGTTTAAGCCTGGCAGCATCGATGACCTGGTTTCTCGTTTCTATTGCTCCCCAGCTTGGCAGGGCAATATGCGCCCATCATCGCAAGCAACCTATCGGGGTATAATCGAAAGGTTCCGGAAAGCTCATGGCGATAAGCCGGTCAGCCAAATTAAGACCCATCATCTCGATGCAATCCTCGGTAAAATGGCCGATCGACCAGCTGCTGCGAACAATCTCCGCAAAGTCCTGAAACGCTTATTCCGGTATGCTGTGAAGATCGGGATGCGGGACGATAATCCTGCCGAATTGACCGATGGCTTCAAGTCCGATGGGGAAGGTTTCCACACTTGGACGGAAGACGAAATCACTGCATTTGAGGCCCGCCATCCGATCGGCACAAAGGCGCGCCTCGCATTTGCTCTTTTGCTCCACACTGGCCAGCGCCGGTCCGATGTTGTCAAAATGGGCCGTCAGCACATCAAATCAGGCCGCATAATGGTGCGCCAAACGAAAACCGGAGCTGCCGTATCGATCCCGATCAACATGGAGCTTCAAGCTGCTCTAAACGCGATGCCAGGTGACAATCTGACACTGCTTTTGACGGAATTTGGAAAGCCTTTCACCTCCAACGGTTTTGGCAATTGGTTCCGCGATCGATGCGACGAAGCTGGGTTGCCGCAATGCAGCGCCCATGGCCTCCGAAAAGCAATGTCGCGTCGATTGGCAGAAAGTGGCGCAACAAATCAGCAGGGTCGCGCCATCACCGGCCACAAGACCGATCGGGAGTTCAATCGATACGCTGCGATGGCAGATCAAGAGCGACTTTCGAACGATGCAATGGCTAACCTTAATAAAGCGGTTAGCCAAAAGCCGGAGAAATCGCAATGAAACCAGACACTTGCAAAGGGAGATGGTGGACAGGGCTGGATTCGAACCAGCGTACGGAAAACCGGGCAGATTTACAGTCTGCTGCCTTTAACCACTCGGCCACCTGTCCACGTCTTTTGCGGGTAATGCGCTTACGCACATAGGCCGGTCCCACAAAGGAAGCAGCGCAATGGCGAAACGGCCCTTGTCTGTCAATGCTTCAAATGGGAAAGCGCAGCCAATTGCGGAACTTTTATCGATCGAAGCGCAAAAACGCGCGCACGGCTTAGCGGAAGCTATCACCTCGGCCCAATAATGGCGCGCCGTATCGACAGGCGGATTGGCGGGTTTTGGACTCGGGCGTAAGCTTGGCGAATCGATGGAGGGGTCCATGAAAACACGATTTCGCACGCCGTTGCTGGCGCTCGCCCTGCTGCCTGTTCTGGCGCAGGCGGGGGACATAAGGCGCCATGTCGGCGATGGCATGGCCAGCTATTACAGCAATGAATTCGCAGGCAGCCGCACGGCGAACGGCGAACGTTTCGACCCCGCCGCCTTCACCGCCGCACACCGCTCACTCGCCTTTCACAGCCGGGTTGCGGTCACCAATCTGGCCAATGGCAAGGAAGTCATCGTCCGCATCAACGACCGCGGGCCATGGGGCAAGGGGCGGATCATCGACATCAGCTACGCCGCAGCGCGCGAGATCGGGATGCACCGGAGCGGGACGGCCCGGGTGAAGTTGGAGTTGCTGGATTAAGGGGTGGCTTTGGGGGCTGCGGTTTTTTCGCTAGAAGGAAGAAGGCCAAAAGGAAGAAGGCGTTTGCGTAGCCCTTGCGGCGGTGCGCTTCAATCGAAAGCATCGTCACCCTGAACTCGTTTCAGGGTCTTATTCCTCAGACGTCGAAACTAAGACCCTGAAACGAGTTCAGGGTGACGGATTTTATGGTTCAACATGCGTTTGAGTAAAAGCGCCAAGCTATAATTAGAGCCCCCACGCCTTCTTCCTTATTGCCTTCTTCCTTCTAGCGAAAAAAACTTTTAGCGAAAAACCCCACACCCGGAAGTCATTCACTCCCCATCCCCCAAAGCACCCCGCTGCCACTCCGGCAAATCCAGCCCCGCCATATCCTCCACCCGCCGCAACTCGACCGATAGCCCCAGCTCGGGATAGGCCACGCGCTGCCTTTTGGGGTCGGCGTCCGCCAGCGGGACGACCACCAGGCGGCGGTTGACCTTTTGCCGCCAGTTCATCCGCGCCGTATTTTCCTGCCCCACATAACAGCCCTTGGAAAAGGACACGCCGCCCAGTTCCGCTGCGTTGGTTTCGAGCCAGAGTGTCTGGTCGCTGCCGAGTTCGGTCACGCCTTCTGCAATGCCCCGCGCCAGCCGGTGGCGGCGGAAGGCTTCGCTTGCGTCCACATCGTCGGCCCCGACCGGCCCGATCCAGCGCTGCCCAAGCGCGGGGTGGCGCGGGTCGCCTTCGCCCTGGCTTTCATTTTCTCGCGACCAAAAGACGCCGAGTGCATCATCCACGCCAATCGCGATCTTGCGGCGCAGGCGATAGATGGACAGCCGCCGTGCCAGTGCCTCGGCCTGTGCGGCTTCGCAATCGATCAGGATATCCGCGCCGCCGTCCCACAGGATGAAATCGAACAGGGCCTTGCCCTGCGGCGTCAGCAGGCCCGACCATGCGGGCAGGGCGCCTTTGCTGTCCTGCGTCACCAGGCCTTGCAGAAATCCGCGCACATCTTCGCCCTCCTCGGTGGGGGAGAGGCGGAGGACGGCGCGATCGAACAGGCGGGGGTTGGACATGGGTGACAGATAGGGTCCGCTTCGCCTAAAGGGAAGAGATGACTGACAGCTTGACGATCCGCCGCCCCGATGACTGGCACCTCCATTTCCGCGATGACGCCGTGATGAAAGGGGTCGTCCCCTTCACCGCCCGCCAATTTGCCCGCGCCATTGTGATGCCCAACCTGTCGCCGCCGGTGACCAGCGTCGAAGGCTGCGTCGCCTATCGCGACCGGATACAGGCGGCGGTGCCGGCGGGTGTGGATTTCACGCCGTTGATGACCGCCTATCTGACCGACGGGGTCGATGGCGACGAACTAGCGCGGGGTTTTGCCGAGGGCGTGTTTACCGCGGCCAAGCTTTACCCGGCCCATGCCACCACGGGCAGTGCGCATGGCGTGACCGACATCGCGCAGATCATGCCCGCGCTCGAGAAAATGGCGTCGGTGGGGATGCCCTTGCTGATCCATGGCGAGGTGACCGACAGCCATGTTGATATTTTCGACCGCGAGGCCGTGTTTATCGAACGCACATTATCGGGTCTGGTCCGGAACCTGCCCGAACTGAAGATCGTCTTCGAACATATCACCACCGCCGATGCGGCCGCCTTTGTCGATGCCAGCGGACCCAATGTCGCGGCGACGATCACGCCGCAGCATCTGCACATCAACCGCAATGCGATGTTCGCAGGCGGGATGCGCCCGCACGCCTATTGCCTGCCCGTTGCCAAGCGTGAGGTGCACCGGCTTGCGCTGCGCAAGGCGGCGACGTCGGGCAGCACTAAATATTTCCTCGGCACCGACAGCGCGCCGCACGCCCAATCGGCAAAGGAAAGTGCTTGTGGTTGTGCGGGTATATTCAACGCACCCTATGCGCTGGAAAGCTATGTCACGGTGTTTGACGAAGAAGGCGCGCTTGACCGGTTCGAGGCCTTTGCCAGCGAAAATGGCCCACGCTTTTACGGCCTGCCGCTGAATGAGGGCACGATCACGCTGGAACGCGGGGAGACCCGTGTGCCCGATACGGTCGATGCCAATGGCACCACAATCGTTCCCTTTCACGCAGGGGAAACGCTGGGCTGGGTCTATCGCGGCTGACGCTGCGGCTTAGGCCTTGCCCGCGCGGTAAGTGCGAAAGGCGTCGACGCAGAAGATGGCGATGCTGATCCAGATCAGGATGAAGCAGGCCAGCTTCGTCAGGCTGAGTGGTTCATTATACACGAACACTCCGAGCAGGAAGGCAATGGATGGCGCGAGATATTGCACGAAGCCGAGGCTCGCATAGCTCATCCGCCGGGCCGCCGTTGCGAACAGCAGCAGGGGGATGGCGGTGATTGCGCCAGCCAATATGAGCAGGCCCGACGTCTGCCAATCGTCCCCGAAACCGCCGGTTCCCTGCGAAGCAAACCAGAGCGCCGCCGCAAGTGATACGGGTGCGAGCAGGGTGGTTTCGACGGCCAGTCCGGGCACCGAACCAACCGGCGTAATCTTGCGGATCAGGCCATAGACGCCGAAGCTAAACGCCAGTGACACCGACACCCACAGCGTATCCAGCGCATCGCCGATCAGGATCGCGACGCCCAACGCCGCAACAGCCACCGCGACCAGCTGCATCGGGCGCAATCGCTCGCCCAGAAACATCCGGCCCAAAAGCACGTTGACTAGCGGGTTCAGATAATAGCCGAGGCTTGCTGCCAATATATGGTCGGTCGATACGGCCCAGATATAGATCACCCAGTTCACCGCAATCAGCACCGCCGAGGCGATCAGGTTGCGCAGCAATGCGCGGTCGCGGAAGATGGCGGCATAATCGGCGAGCTGGCTGCGGAAGGCCATGATGACCAACAGCAGGGGGATCGACCACAAGATCCGCTGCGCCACGATCTCGACCGGCGGGACATGGCTGAGCAATTTGAAATAAACAGGGACAAAGCCCCATGTCAGATAGGCGCCCAAGGCATAGGGCAGGCCATTGGGCGGCGGGGTTTCGGACTTTTCGGTCATGCTGTCCCCGCCTTAGCGGGCACGCGGCTTAAATGATGCCGCCGCCGATCCACAGGCGAAGTGCGCAAATGCCCATCACCACGAAGCAGAAATTGCGCCCCGAATTCTTGTCCGACGCCGCGCCGAAGGCGGCACCGACACCTGCGATCAGGATGATCAGCCAGTTGAGCCAGCCCAACAGGGGGATGAAGCCGATAATGGCGAGAACAAGGGCGATGGTTCCGAACAGGAAAGAGATAACATTAGCCATAGCGCATCTTAGGGACAGCAGGTCCGCCGGTGCAAGCGCGAAAAAATCTCCTCTGGCCGCTTCGTGGCCACGTCTCGTCTCTTCGTCGAAAAGCCGTGCAACCAATGTTCAGGTTGGCAGGTTTAGGCCCGAGAAGGTTCATGAAGGAGAATGAATGTGAAAAAAACAATCATCGCACTGGTCGCCGCAACGCTTGCGATCCCGACCGTCGGATACGCGGCCCCGCAATTCCAGGTGCAGTCGGCGCATGCCACAGTCACCGACAGCAGCGCCTTTGATGGCCGCCGCGAGCGTGCCTATGAACGTGGCTATCGTGAAGGCCGCCGCGACGAACGCGTCAGCCGCAACACGCGCGTATGGCGCGGAGACGATGGCCGGGCCTATTGCCGCCGTAAAGACGGCACGACCGGTTTATTGATCGGTGGCGCCGTTGGCGGCCTTGCCGGTAACGAAATTGCCGGACGTGGCGACAAGACGCTGGGCACCATCTTGGGTGCCGCCGGTGGCGCATTGCTGGGTCGTGAAATCGACCGTGGCGGTTCGCGCTGCCGCTAAAGTTTAGAGAAGAGTCCTACGGGTCGCACTAGCGGGACGCTTCACATGGGGACTGTTTCATAAGGAACAGTCCCCGCACAGATTGCACCGGGATTCCCCCTCCCCATCTGCCCGGTGCAGAACATTGCGGCATCGCCCCTCAAAAGGCGGTGCCGCTTTTGCTTGTGCGCGGCCGATGCGCGCTGCATAGAACCCGCCTGTTGAGCGGGAGAGATATGATGAGCGGCGGACCCTTTCTGATTACCGAACGGATGATCCTGCGCCCGCCCTCGGCGGAAGATTTCGAAGGCTGGGCAGCCTTCTGCGCCGACCCTGTCACCATGACCCATCTGGGCGGAGCAAAAGGCCGCGGCGAAAGCTGGCGGATGCTGTGCACCATGGTCGGCGCATGGCAGGTGCGTGGCTATGCCATGTTCTCGATGATCCTGCGCGACACCGGCCAATGGATCGGCCGCACCGGTCCGTGGATGCCCGAAGGCTGGCCCGGGACCGAGGTTGGCTGGGGCGTGGCACAGGAATTTGCCGGACAAGGCTATGCCCATGAAGCGGCGGTCGCGAGCATCGATTATGCGTTCGACGTGCTGGGATGGGACAATGTCATCCACACCATCGACCCTGCAAACACCGCATCGGTGGCGCTCGCCGAACGGCTGGGATCGTACGACCAGGGCGAAACGCGCCTGCCCGATCCGTTTCAGGATATCCCGGTCCGGGCGTGGGGGCAGAGCAAGGTGGAGTGGAAGGCGCGTGCGGGGTGATAAAGTAAGCCTAAAAGATAAAAGGCGATAAGATAGAAGGCGGCGGTGCTGTTCTTTGGGGGCAGCGCTTTTCTATCGTCCTGATCATTGCCTTAGCGCGCAGATAGTATTTCCTGTTGGCGGTACGTGTTTTTCAGACCCGTTTTTAATAGCCTTCGGCTATCCTTTTTATTGTCTTCATTCGGCACCTTGACGTGCAAAATGACTTCAAGGTGCGGGCAATGACCAAGATTACGCCCTCCAACGCCTTCTTCCTTCTAGCGAAAAAAAGGTCACAGCCAAGAACCCCACGCCTGAAAGCTACCGGCTCCGCAACAGCCCGAATTTGATCCGCCGACCCACCGTATAATCCACCGAGTTCACAAGGAAATAGGCAAGCCCGCCCTTGAAGCGGCTCCACCAGCCGTCGCGGCGGGATAGAAGTGCGGTGGTCTGTTCCTCCGACTGTGCGACCAGCGTGTCGATTAGCCCTCGCATATGGGTGGCAAGCGCGTGGTCCTTCACGCGCAGCATGATCTCCAGATTGATGAACAGGCTGCGGACATCGAGATTTGCCGAACCGATATAGACCGCATCGTCAATGACCATCAGCTTCATGTGCAGCGGACGGGCCTGATATTCAAAGATGCGCGTCCGGCGTTTGAGGAGGTAGCGGTAGAGCACCCGCGCCGCCGCGATGGTCGCGCCATTGTCGGTCTTTCCGGCCATGATCAGGCGCGAGCCCTTGTTGCGTTTGCCGACCCGCGCAATCCGGCGCAATATGGTCTGCGAGGGCGAGAAATAGGCCGAGACAATGTCGAGCCTTTTGCCCACCTGCAGCGAGCGTTTGAGCGTCAGCGCCCAAGGCGAAATGCGGTTTGTCGGCCCGCCCAGCAACCACTGCACCTCGCCAATGCCGGGACGCCAGCCCTTGATGATCGTGCGCAGGCCCAGATAGCGGACCTTTCCGCCTTGCGACAATGTGTCGAGCGCATCGAAATAGCCGGCGAGATGCGCCACCTCCGGCCCCGACATGATCATCCCGATATCTTCCCAACTGTCGTCACCCTTGCGTCCGAAATATTGGTCGGTGATGTTGAACCCGCCGATCAGCGCATGGGCATCGTCGGCGATCAGCATTTTCTGATGGTTGCGGATGAAATAACCGAGGCCCTTGCGGGTGCTGAAACAATGATAATGGCCGCCTGCCTGCACCAGAGGATCGAAAAAGGCATCGCTGATATTGCTCGAACCGAAACTGTCGATGATCAGATGGACGGCAACGCCCCGCTCCGCCGCGGTAACCAGTGCATCCAGAATCTCCCGTCCGGTTTCATCATCGGCAAACATATAGAAAAAGATACGCAGCCGCGCCCGCGCCGCCGAAATCAGGGCATGCATCGCGGCCAGCCGTTCATCGGGGGCGTGGACGACGTGAAGGTCGTGGTCACTCACGTGAAACAGCTTTCCCGGAAATGCTGGCGTGGGGGTAGGGGCCTCCATTCGACCGAGGTAGTGCGTCGGCCACGCCACGGCAAGGGACGTGCCGTTTTCATTGACATTTTGGCGGGCAAACCCTAGGTGCGCTCTACTTTTCCGAAATTTGTGAAGAATCAGGAGCCAGCATGGCACGCGTTACCGTTGAAGATTGTATTGATAAGGTCACCAACCGTTTTGACCTCGTATTGCTGGCGGCCGAGCGCGCACGCGAAATTTCCGGCGGTGCAGAACTGACCGTTGACCGCGACCGCGATAAAAATCCGGTCGTTGCGCTGCGCGAAATCGCCGAAGAAACCGTTCGTCCCGAACATCTGCAGGAAGGACTGGTCCAGTCGCTGCAGAAGGTCCAGGTGGACGAAGATGAAGAAGCCGATGAAATCGGTTCGATCAGCCTGTCGGCAGAGGCACTTCGCCTGACCGCCGCGGCGCCTGCACGTGGTGCCGGCATGCAGCGTGATTACGACCGGTAATAGGGTCCATCCCACATAAAGTTCAAAAGGCCCGGCATCGACCGGGCCTTTTCTTTTTGGCATTCCGGATTCGCGCTGATAGACAGACGGCATGAGTGGGGACCTAGCCGGAGCAGCAGATATTATCGCAGGTGCGGCGCTTGCGCGCGCCGTCGAACCCGAAGCCGGGGAAGGCCGGGGCGTGGCGGAAAGAACCTGCCTGAATTGTGGCGCGACCCTGATGGGGGCGCATTGCCATATGTGCGGGCAAAAGGCGCATGTGCACCGCACCCTGCATGAATTCGGCCATGATATCCTGCACAGCGTGCTGCATTTCGATGGCAAGATCTGGCGCACTTTGCCGATGCTGTTCTGGAAACCGGGGGATTTGACCCGCCGCTATGTCCATGGCGAGCGCGCGAAATTTGTCTCGCCGCTGGCGCTGTTCCTGTTCTCGGTCTTTCTGACCTTTGCCACGTTCAACTGGCTGGTGCCCGATGGCGGATCGTCGGTCACCGCGCCGCAGTCTATCGAATCGGTTCGCAAGGAATATCAGACGGACCGCAAGGAACTTGAGGATGCCATTGCCGTCTTAGAGGCGGAGAAAAAGGCAGACCCTGCGGATGCCGAGCGCCTCGATGCCAAGATCGCCGCCACTCGGGAACGCCTGCAAAGGCTTGAAGACCGCCAGGGCAGCCAGTTACGGCAAATGGAAGCGGCCAATGAGAAATTCCAGTCGGAACGCCGCAAGATCGATGCGGACATTGCGGGTCTGGAAGACGATCTGGAAAAGGCCCGCAAGGCCGGGCAGCCGACCAAGACGCTGGAAGACGAACTGAACGGCGCAAAAATGGCGGCGCGGGTGATCAATACGGCCGCGGGCGGACTGGAAAACGGCTTTGACGAAGACGGTGAATGGAATTTCACCGACCTCAATTTTCCCGGGTCAGGCGCGCTGAACAAAGCCGTCAAGACGGCGCAGAAGAACCCGCAACTGCTGCTCTACAAGATCCAGTCCAACGCCTATAAATATAGCTGGTCGCTGATCCCGATTTCGGTGCCCTTTGTCTGGCTGCTCTTTTTCTGGCGGCGGCGGTTCAAGATGTTCGACCATGCGGTCTTCGTGACCTATTCGATTACCTTCATGATGCTGCTCGGTATCATCTGCGCGGTGCTCATCAGCAACGGGTTTGCGCCCTTAGGCGGCATGCTGCTCGCCTTCTATCCGCCGATCCATATGTACCGGCAGATCCACCATGCCTATGAAACGTCGCGCTTCGGGGCGTTCTGGCGGATGTGCTTTTTAAGCTTCTTCGCGATGACCGCACTGACGCTGTTCACGATGCTAATCGTCGGTCTGGGTGCCACCTGACAACAGGCGAAGGCGGACTTGACCGCTTTCCAGATAGGGCGCGACGATGGCCGCCATACGCGCCTGCCGTTCGGTGACCATGGCGCGGTTGAAGAAGGTGTTGGCGATGACATCGGCAATTTGCAGGCCGGGCAGGCGGTGGCTCAGTTCCAGTTGCGCCTGACCGCAGGGGCCGATGATCGCGGCGATATCCTTGCGGACCAGCGCCAGTGTTTCGGGGCCATAGCGGCCATCGTCCATGAAGACGCTGACGCAGCCGTCGGTGGCGGGCACCATCGCGCTGATGACATCTTCGAGCAAGTGCACATAAATGGCGACATCATGGTCGCCCCGGTCGCTGCCCTGTTCGGGGACGAGCGCAGAGATAGCGATGCCGACGGTGGCAGACCATTTGGCGTCGTCAAGGATTTCGAAGAGCAAGGCCCGTTCCGCAAGATCGATGCGGCTGCCCTTCAGCTCGCCGGTCAGGCCGGTGACTTCGCGAAAACGGGCGAGTGTCTTTTCGGCGTCCGCCGCTTCGATGGACAGCCCGGCCAGGGTCATGACACCCCGGCCGACGCCGCCTGATTCATCGCAATAGATCGGCATGGCGCCGGACCCGGTCGGTGCTTACGCGCCTTGCGGGTTGGGTTCGCCCGATACATCGCCTGCCTTGCGGCGGCCGGCCTTGGGAATGGCGGTGCCGATTTGCGGGATGCTCGACGGCTTGGCAATCGCGCCATCGTCCCGCTCGAACTTGCCGGTGGCCAGCAGCGACTTGATCTCTTCGCCCGACAGGGTTTCGAATTCGAGCAGCGCATTGGCCAGCAGATGCAATTGCTTGCTGTGCTTTTTCAGCAGGTCGGTTGCCCGCTTGTGGCCGCCTTCGACCAGCTTGCGGATTTCGGCGTCGATCTTCTTCGCGGTTTCGTCCGACATGGCCGAACGTTGCGACATGCCATAGCCGAGATAGCCGTCCTGCCGCTCTTCATATTGCAGCGGGCCCATCTCGTCGGACATGCCCCATTGGGTGACCATGTCGCGGGCGAGGCTGGTGGCGTACTGGATATCGCTCGACGCGCCCGACGACACCTTGTCATAACCGAAGATCAGCTCTTCGGCGACACGCCCGCCCATCGACACCGACAGGTTGGCGTGCATCTTGTCACGGTGATAGCTGTAGCTGTCACGTTCCGGCAGGCGCATGACCATACCCAGCGCACGGCCGCGCGGAATGATCGTTGCCTTGTGGATCGGGTCGGACGCCGGTTCATGGATGGACACAATCGCGTGGCCAGCCTCATGATAGGCGGTCATCTTCTTTTCGTCCTCGGTCATGACCATCGACTTGCGCTCGGTGCCCATCATGACCTTGTCTTTGGCGTCTTCAAATTCCTGCATCGCGACAAGGCGCTTGCCACGGCGCGCGGCGAGAAGGGCGGCTTCGTTCACCAGATTGGCAAGGTCCGCACCGGAGAAGCCGGGGGTGCCACGGGCAATGACGCGGCCGTCCACATCGGGGGCGAGCGGCACTTTCTTCATGTGCACTTCGAGGATCTTTACGCGGCCATCAATGTCGGGACGCGGCACGACGACCTGACGGTCGAAACGGCCGGGACGCAGCAAGGCGGGGTCGAGCACGTCGGGACGGTTGGTGGCGGCGACGATGATGATGCCTTCATTGGCTTCAAAGCCGTCCATTTCGACGAGCAGCTGGTTCAATGTCTGCTCACGCTCGTCATTCTGATTGCCAAGGCCTGCGCCACGGCTACGGCCCACGGCGTCGATTTCGTCGATGAAGACGATGCACGGCGCGTTCTTCTTGGCCTGTTCAAACATGTCGCGCACGCGGCTTGCGCCGACGCCGACGAACATTTCGACAAAGTCCGAACCGGAGATGGAGAAGAAGGGCACGCCTGCCTCACCGGCAATCGCGCGGGCGAGCAGGGTCTTACCGGTGCCGGGCGAACCGACGAGCAACGCACCCTTGGGAATCTTGCCACCCAGGCGCGAGAATTTGTGCGGGTCCTTGAGGAATTCGACGATTTCCTGCAGCTCTTCGCGTGCTTCATCGATACCGGCGACATCTTCAAAGGTGACGCGGCCATGCTTTTCGGTGAGCAATTTTGCCTTGGACTTGCCAAAGCCCATCGCCCCACCGGCGCCGCCGCCCTTCTGCATCTGGCGCAGAACGAAGAAAGCGATGCCGAGGATCAGCAGGAAGGGTAGCGCCTGATAGAGCAGGATCAGCAACAGGCTGGGCTGTTCTTCGGCCTTGCCCTGCACATCGACGCCCTTTTCATCGAGCAGAGGATAGAGGCCGCTGTCGGCGGGAATGGGAACGGTGACGAAGGTTTCGTCATTCTGGAACTTGCCGGTGATCCGTTCGGGCGCAATCGCGACCGACTTGACCTCGCCAGCTTCGACCTTTTCGCGGAAGGACGAATAGCTGATGCCTTTTGCGGGATCCGAAGTGCCGCCAAAAATGGACGCAACCAGCAAAATGGCGACAATGATTGCCGACCAAATGGCCATATTGCGCAACAGCGGATTACCTTTGGACTCCGGTTCGTCGTTCATCATCTACGCCTTGATTGTCTTCACCCGTGCGAAGTGCGTCGGGACATGGAGGCAATGTAAGCGCGAATGCGTGAATGACAATATAATGAAGCGCAATTTTTGCACGGAGAAGCGGAGTTTCCTTTGCTGTGCTGCGGGAGAGGCTATGCCGACCGTGGCGGGGCGGGCGCGACTGTCCAAAGCGACCCTCCGCTGCACAGCAAATTTCCGATCATCGCGGTCCGGCCCGCGTCCAGTTCGGCGAGCAGATGGTCGACGGCCTCGCCCCGGGGCTGCAGCGCGGGATCGAGGCGGGTGATGCAGGCGAGCAGCAGGCGGCGCTTGAGTTCGCGGGGCAGGCCGCTGGCGTCGCACCGCAGCGTACCTGCGTCCTCCACGATCCGCTCTTCGGCCAAAGTCTGCACCATCCAGACCAGTGCGTCGGAGGCATCGTGCAAGGCGCGCGCGGTGCGGTTGGTGCGTGCGATGGCGAAGGGATGCGGTGCCTGGGCGAGCCATTGGCGGATGGCGACGCGGTCATATTCGGCATTGCTGTTGCTGGGGTCGCGCACAGGATCGATCCCTGCGCGCGCGCAGATATCCTCGCACTCAGCCTTGGAAAAGGCGAGCATGGGCCGGATGATGCGGCCATTACGGCTGCGGATTGCCGCCATACCGTCAATCCCGCTGCCCCGTGCCAGCCGCATCAGCACGGTTTCCAACTGGTCATCGCCATGATGCGCGGTCGCGATCAGGGTGCAATGCTGGCCATCGGCGGCCTGTTCCAGCAGACGGTAGCGCGCCGCGCGGGCCTGCGACTGGAGATTGCCGGTAATCGCTGCTTCGGGACGCAAGGTCAGGTGCGGGACTCCGATACCGGCGCAGATGTGCGCGACAAAGTCGGCCTCCTGCGCGGCTTCGGGGCGTAAGCCATGGTCGACGGTGGCGGCAAAAACTGCCCCCGGCCGCGCCTCTGCCGCAAGCAGCAGGAGCGCCAGACTGTCGGGGCCGCCGGACACGGCCAGAAGGATCGGGTCGCTCGTATCCGGCGCAAAGCTGTCAAGCGCCCGCCGGAAACGGTCGAGATATTCGGGCGGCTGGCTTATTTGCACTTGGCCCGTGTTTTGCCGCCCGCAATCCGGTCGGCGAGACGCCCCGTGGCGACATCGGGATAGGATTTCGCCAACTCGTTAAACGCCTCGCACGCTTCGGCGGTCTTGCCGAGGTCGGTCAATGCCGAGCCCAGGAAGAAAAGGCTTTCAGGGGCACGGTCGCCGCGCGGGTCGGTCTTGTAATTGTCGTAGAACACCTTGACCGCCGTCGCCGGTTTCTTGTCGTCGAGCCATGTGCGGCCCAGCAGATTGCGGGCATAGCTCAGGCGCTTGTGCTTGGGGTTTTTCTTGATGGTTTCTTCAAGCGTAACCTGCGCCTCGGGGTAGAATTTTGCTTCCCACAAACGGAAACCATAGGTGTAGCCATCTTCGAACGCATCGCCGGTCGCGGGCTTTTCGATTGCGGCGACAGCGGCTGTCCGCGCAGCGGTGGGCTTGGCCGCAACCGCCGGAGTGGTCGTTGCCGGCTTGGGCTTGGCTGCGGCGGGTGTGGCAACAGGAGTTGCCGCAGGCGTGGTGACGACGGGCGCGACCGAGGCGGTGCCCGCGGCGGCTTGATCGGCCTGCGCCTTCAACTGGGCTTCAATCGCCTTCAACCGGGTTTCCATCTGCCGCATGGCATTGTCATGCTGCTCGAACTGGCCGGTGAGCGTTGCCAATTGGGTTTCAAGCGCATCGACGCGGACGAGCAGGTCGGCGGTTGCGGTCGACGAGGATGTGGTCGGCTTTTGCGCGGTCGGGGATTGAATTTCCGGTTCCAGAAACTTGCCCGCGCCATTGGGGAAGACCTGCCGCTGGACCGCGCGCATTTCCTTTTCCAGCTTGCCGACGCGGCCGTCCAGATTGGCATCTTGCGCCAATGCGGAAACGCTCATCATGCAGGCGGCACTGCCTAACAGCAGGATTCTTAGTGTCATTGGGCTACCCTCCAGAATGTCGACCAAAGCAGGTTTCTATAGCTTGCCCGATTCACGCAATAAAGGCCGAACGCAACAGGGAATGTAAAGTTTGGAATCCGAAAGATACGGGATCGGCCTTAATTCCCGCTATTTTCCGTCGCGGGCGCTGCGGGAGCAGGGGCTTCAGCGGCTTTTTCCACCGTTTTTTCGGTAACCCGGGGCGCAGACGGATTGGCGGCCGGAGTGCGGCGTTCCACGGTCCGTTCGCGCGGGGTGCTGTTGCTTGCGCTGCTGTTGCTATTGCTGCTGCTCGTGGTGCTTGCCGCGGGCGTGCTCGCCGTGCTTTCGGCAGGGGCGGGGGCAGGAACGCGGGCCAGCAGGGCTTTCGCACTAATTTCAAGATCGGCGACGGTCTTGTCCGCCGGACCAAGGGCGGGAACTTCCTTGCCACCCACGGTTACGGTCAGCACTTGCGGCCGTCCGGTCACGATCATCGGCTTGTTCGCATCCTGCGGCACTGTGAAGCTGTCGCCTTTCACCATTTCCTTCTCGTAGAGACGCTTGTTGTCGGCGTCATAGACCTTCACCCAGACATTGTCGGTGGCGGTCAGAACAACAGCGCCGTCGGGATTGGGCGTTTCGGCAGGCGCGGTGGCCGCAGATGCCGCCTTTTCCGCAGCCGGTGCGGGCATGGAAATGTCGCCACCGCCGCCAAGCGTCATGCTGCGCCAGACAAAATAGGCGGCAACGAGCAGGACGCCGATGCCAGCCGCTGTCCATGCAAGCGCACGCGACGGTACGCGGGCGGGGTCGGCGGGTTCGTAATTTTGCAGCGGTGCCTGATAACCTTCATGCCCACCCTGGGCGAGTTCGGCGCGCAAGTCGGTGCTGACCTTGGCGGAGTCCATGTCCACCGCGCGGGCATAAGAGCGCGCAAAACCAAGCGTATAGGTGGAGCCGGGGAGCGCGCCAAAGTCGGATTTTTCAATGGATTCCAGATGCCGCATCGGCACCCGTGTCTTCGCAGCGAGGTCGGATAGGCTGAGGCCCAAGCGCTCACGCTCCGCCTTCAGCTGTTCGCCGACGGTTTGAAAACGAAATTCTTCCTCGCTCGGTGAATCGTCACCCAATGCAAATCTCCACGGCCCGTTCTCCCTCCACCTCTCCGGGCAGATGCCGGACAATGGCATCGTGCCGATGAAAGTCAATCGATAAAGGGTGTAAATTCAGCTGGTTTCGATACCCTGAGCCGTGGCCCAGACGGATAAGGCAGAGCGCAGATTCTGCGTCGGTGACGTGAGCAATTCCGTCATCTTTGCCTTGATTGCGGCTTGGTCGGTGGAACGGATCATCGCCTTTACAGGACCGACGGCGGCGGGTGTGATCGAAAGACGACGGATGCCAAGTCCGATCAGCGCCAATGCCTCCAGACTGCGTCCGCCCATTTCGCCGCACACGGCCACATCCACGTCATGCCCGTCGGTGGCGTCGACCACCCGCTTGATGAAGCGCAGGATCGCCGGGCTCAGCCAGTCATAGCGTTCGGCCAGACGCGGGTCGGCGCGGTCGGCGGCGAACAGGAATTGCGTCAGATCGTTGGTGCCGATGGACAGGAACTGGATTTTGGGCAGCAGGATATCAAGCGTTTCGGCCAGCGCCGGAACCTCCAGCATCGCGCCATAGCGCACCTTGCTCGGCAACTGCTTTTTCAGCTTGCCCAGAAATTCCATCTGCCCTTCGAAGATCGCCTTCGCCGCATCAAACTCCCACGGTTCGGACACCATAGGGAACATGACGTTCAGCGTGCGTCCGGCGGACGCCTCGATCAGCGCGCGGGCCTGCGTCTTCATCAACCCGGCATGGTCAAGCGACAGGCGCAATGCGCGCCAGCCGAGCGCGGGATTTTCTTCCTCGCTGGTTTCGTCCTTCAAATAAGGCAGCGCCTTGTCTCCGCCGATGTCGAGCGTGCGGAAAATGACAGGCTTGTCGCCTGCGGCATCGAGCACGTCGCGGTAGAAACGCTGTTGCCGTTCGCGCTGGGGCAGGGTGGCGGAAATCAGGAACTGGAATTCGGTGCGGAACAGGCCGACGCCTTCGGCCCCGGTGGTCGCCAGCGCCGACATATCGTCGCGCAGCCCTGCGTTGATCATCAGGGTGATCGGAAGCCCGTCTTTCGTCACCGCCGGCTCGTCGCGCATCGCGGCGTAGCGGGCCTTTTTCTTTTGCCGGTCGACAAGCTGGTGCTGGAAACTTTCCTCGGCGCTCGCGGACGGCCGGACGATGACGCTCTTCTCGTCGGCGTTGAGAAGGATCATCTCCCCATCGCGCACCTTGTGGCGGATCCCGCGCACCCGGCCGAGCACTGGAATGCCCATCGCACGCGCAACGATGACGACATGGGCGGTCAGCGAGCCTTCTTCCAAAATCACGCCGCGCAACCGGCGCTTGTCATATTCGAGCAGTTCGGCAGGGCCGAGGTTGCGCGCAATCAGGATGGTGTCTTTTTTGAGGCCCAGTTGCGCCGCCGTGCTCATCTGCCCCGACACGATGCGCAGCAGGCGGTTCGACAGATCCTCCAGATCGTGCATCCGGTCGGCGAGCAGCGGATCGTCAATCTGCCGCATCCGCATCCGCGTGCGCTGCTGCACCCGCTCGATCGCGGCTTCGGCGGTCAGGCCGCTGTCGATGGCCTCGTTGATGCGGCGGCTCCAGCCTTCGTCATAGGCGAACATCTTGTAGGTCGCGATGACCTCCTCATGTTCGCCGCCGGTGCCGAAATCGATCTGGCTCGCCATGCGGTCGATCTGTTCGCGCATCTTGTCGAAGGCGGAATAGACGCGCTGGCGTTCGGCTTCGGTATCCTCGGCCACGGTATGTTCGATGCGGACATTGGGCTGGTGGAAAATGGCGACGCCTGCGGCAGCACCCTTGACCAGCGGCAGGCCGGTCAGGCTGACCGTACCGGTTTCGATGCCCGAACCGATTTCGGGGTCGTCGATCAGGTCGGCATTGGCGATCAGTTCGGACAAGACCATCGCCACGGTCTGCAGCGCCTCGATCTCGACCTCTTCATATTTGCGCGGTTCGACATGCTGCACGGCGAGCACGCCGACGGCGCGTTCGGACCGGACGATGGGGACACCGGCAAAGCTGTGGAACCGTTCTTCGCCCGTTTCGGGGACATAGCGGAAATTGGGATGCCCCGATGCCTCGTCGAGGTTCAGCGTCTCGACATTTTCGGCAATCGTCCCGACCAGACCTTCGCCCAGGCCCAGACGGGTGACATGGACCGCCGCCTCGTTCAGTCCGCGGGTCGCGAACAGTTCCAGCGCACCGTCGCGCAGCAGATAGATCGAGCATACCTCGCTCGACAGCGCCTCGCCGATAATATTGACGACATGGTTCAACTTGGCCTGCGCATGGTTTTTGGATGCCATGACTTCGTGCAGGCCGGTCAATATGTTACGGGCGGAACGGGTAGCGCTTTCCATATTCCGCACCTAGCAGATGCGCCGTGCGCAAGCGATACCCTCGCTCAAATTTTATTCCGGGAAAAAGCCCGAGGGTCAGGCAGGAAGCGATTCCTGCGTGAGCATATCCTTCAGATGGAGTTTCTGTTTTTTGAGCGCGTGGATCAGCCCGGTATCGGGCAGCGGGCGGTTCTCTTCACGCTCCAGCTTTGCTTCCAGTTCGGCATGTTTCAAACGCAATGCGGACATGTGACTGTTGTTCACCTCATTCTCCTTTCACGAGACTCGACGACATGGAACGAGAGTAAATCATGAAAGCTTAACGATGTCTTCCCTCAATTCGATCCAATTTCTAGCTTTGGGATAGTGGGTCCCATTTTGACGATGACTTGTTAACCCCAATAAGGTTAGAGGGGATTATGAACGACGAAGGTTACCAGCAGCAGCTCGAACAGTTAAAGGTTGAGCATCGCGACCTTGACGATGCGATCCGCGCACTTTCCTCGCAGACGATCGTCGACCAGTTGCAGATTGCCCGGCTGAAGAAAAAGAAACTGATCCTGAAGGACCGCATCATGCGGCTGGAAGACCAGCTTGTGCCGGATATCATTGCCTGATTGGCCTTTTCGCCATCTTAACCATTTTACATTTATCTATCAGGCGTTTCATCCCGGTACAGTCGCGCCACTGACCCGGTTTTGCGCCGATTTGCCCTAACATTTTTACAGCACCGGTGGCATAAGGTTGCAGATGGAAAGTCTGCATCACGAACTCACCCCGAAACTGCTGGAATCGCTCTATATCGAAGCGATGATTCTGGCGGATGAGGCGCGTTCCTATTTTGACCGTGACCAGATGACCGTCAATCTTTCGCCTGAAATATCCGTCGCCTTTTCATGCGAATCGTTAAAGGTGACGACCCGCCTGATGCACAGCATTGCATGGCTGCTTAACCAGAAAGCTTTGCTCGCGGGCGAAATTTCGCACTATGACAGCCTGACCGACGCACGCGATCTGGGCTACTCCCCCGCCAGCGACTCGTTCCAGGTTGACCGCTTCCCCGAAGAAGCCCGCGCCCTGATCGCCGCAAGCGAAGACCTTTATTTCCGCCTGCAGCGGATGAGCCAGAAAATGCGCAGCGCCGATATGCCGGTCCCCGAACCGCTGGCGATGATAGAAAGGCTGCGCGCTTCTTTTTGAGGTCTTGTTAGGTTCGACCCCCCTCTCCCCTGAAGGGGAGAGGCGACAATTGATGGTTTAATTCAAGCGTCGAACTGCAAACTCGCCAGCCGTGCGTAGAGACCACCAGCGGCGCTTAGCTTCGCATGATCGCCTTCTTCGACGATGCGGCCCTGGTCCATCACGATGATCCGGTCAGCCGAACGGACGGTGGCCAGACGGTGCGCGATGACGATGGTCGTGCGGTCCTTCATCAGATGGTCGAGCGCATCCTGCACCAGACGTTCGCTTTCGGCGTCGAGTGCGCTGGTCGCTTCGTCGAGCAGCAGGATCGGGGCCTGCCGCAGGACGGCGCGGGCGATGGCGATGCGTTGGCGTTGCCCGCCCGACAACCGCGCGCCGCCTTCGCCCAGATAGGTGTCGAGCCCCTGCGGCAATTCGCGCAGGAAGTTCGCGGCATTGGCCTGTTCGGCGGCGTGCCAGATGGCGTCGTCGTCGGCGAGCCAGTTGCCATAGCGCAGATTGTCGCGCGCGGAGGAGGCGAACAGCACGGTGTCCTGAGGCACATAGGCCATGCGCAGGCGGATTTCGGCAGGGTCGGCGCTGGTCAGCGCGACGCCGTCGATGCGGATTGCGCCGCTTTCGGGATCGTAGAAACGCTGCGCCAATTGGAACAAAGTCGACTTGCCTGCGCCCGACGGGCCGACGACGGCGACGGTTTCGCCGGGGCTGACCTTCAGGCTGAAATTATCGAGCGCCGATACTTCGGGCCGGGTGGGATAGCGGAAGTTCACATTCTGGAACTCAAGTTGCCCGCGCGGGGGGACCGGCAGGGCGACAGGTTTGGCAGGCGGGGCGATATCGGGCTGTGCCGCCAGCAATTCCGCAAGACGGCCCGAGGCGCCTGCACCGCGCACCAGATCGCCATAGACTTCGGTCAATGCCCCGAACGCACCGGCAACGAGACCGCCGGTCAGGACGAAGGCCGCGATGGTGCCGCCTGAAATAGTGCCCTCGGCCACGCCCTGTGCACCCTCCCACATCAGCAGGGTGATCGCGCTGAATATCAGGGCGATGACAATGGCGGTCAGCATGGCGCGCAGGCCGATGCGGCGCTTGGCCGCGGCAAAGGTGCTTTCGACAGCGTCGGAAAAGCGGATATGCTCGCGCCCTTCCTGCCCGAAAGCCTGCACGATTTTCAGCGCACCCAGGCTTTCCGAGGTGATGGTGCCGATATCCGCGACGCGGTCCTGCGAGGAACGCGACGCCTTTTCCAGCCGACGCCCGATGAACACGATGGGCAGGATGACGATCGGGATGCCGATAAGCAGGGCCGCCGTCAATTTGGGGGCGAGGGTGAAAAGATAGATGATGCCGCCGACGCCAATCACCAGATTGCGCGCGGCAACCGAAACGGTGGTGCCGACAATCTGTTCGATAACGGCGGTATCGGCGGTCATGCGGCTGGCGATTTCGGCGGGGCGGTTTTCTTCAAAAAAGCGCGGCGCGAGACCGAGCAGGTTTTTCTGCACCGCGACGCGGATGTCGGCCACCACGCGCTCACCCAGCCAGCTCACAAAATAGAAGCGCAGCGCCGTCGCCACGGCGAGCACCGCGACGATCATCAGCAGATAGCGGAAATAGGGGTCGATGTCGCCGCCATTGGCGATGAAGCCCTTGTCGATGATCCGCTGGAAACCCGCAGGGATCGCCAGCGTCGCGCTGGCCGCGACAGCAAGCGCGATACCGGCATAGAGTATCTGGCGCGGATAATGGCTGGCGAAATGGGCAACCATCCGGAGCTGCGCCAGTTTGCGGGTGGGCTGCGGCGTTTCCGCGGCTGTATTTTCGACAGGTTCGGCGGGTGTCGCCGCCGCGAGGGTCTGTTCAGTCATGCGTAGCGCCTAGCAGTGCGCAGACACGCAAACAATTGCGCAGAGGGACGAAGTGTTAAGTTTTTTATGGTGCAATGCACAATAAAGGCTTATGTCGGGCCCGATGAGCGGGTGCCGGCAACGGCCCGGCGGATATTTTTAAGGACGTACCCATGCTTTACACCGGTTATGATATTCAGCGCGGATGGCTTGCTGGCGCAGGTTGGATTGCCCAGAAACAAGCTGATTTCCTGAACAATTTTGCTTCCGGTCCGTTCAGCTATGGCGGCATGGCCCCGATTGCGGCCTCCGCGCTTGACGTTTTTGCCCATTCGGTAATGCCGCGCGGCAAACCCGCCTTCGGACTCGATTTTGTCGACATTGGCGGAAAGCATCTGCCGGTCACCGAAGTCAACGAAGCGCGCAAGCCCTTCGGTCAGCTCAAGCATTTTACCTATGAAGGCAGCAGCGAAAAGCCAAGGCTTCTGATCTGTGCGCCCATGTCGGGGCATTTCGCCACGCTGCTGCGCGGCACAGTGGAGCGGATGCTGCCTGTTTATGACGTTTATATCACCGACTGGAAAGATGCGCGCGATGTGCCGTTGACCGGCGGCGGTTTCGATCTGGAAAGCTATATCGACTATCTGATCGAGTGGCTCGAATTCATCGGTCCCGATGCAGGGGGTCGCGGCGCGCATATGCTGGCCGTGTGCCAGCCGTCGGTTCCGGCCTATGCCGCAGCCGCGATCATGAGCGCAAATGAACACCCCTTGCGTCCGCGCACGCTGACCATGATGGGCGGCCCGATCGACACCCGCGAGGCCCCCACCGCCGTCAACGACCATGCGACCCGCCGTCCGCACGACTGGTTCGTGCAAAATGTCATCGCGACCGTGCCGCCCTATTATAAAGGCTCGGGCCGCCGCGTGTATCCCGGGTTCCTGCAGCTTTCCGGCTTCATGTCGATGAACCTTGGCAACCATATGATCAGCCACTGGTCCATGTTCTCCGACCTCGTCAAAGGGGATGGGGAAAGCGCAGACCGGCACAAGGAATTTTACGACGAATATCGCGCGGTGTGCGACATGACCGCCGAATTCTACCTGCAGACGGTCGACACCGTGTTCCAGCGCCACCTGCTGCCCAAGGGCGAGTTCAACTATCGCGGCAAGCTGGTCGACCCCGGCGCGATTAAGGACATTGCGATCCTAGCGATTGAAGGCGAGCGGGACGATATCAGCGGCCTTGGCCAGACCAAAGCCGCGCTGACCATCGCAACCGGCCTGCCCGACAGCCACAAGAAATACCATATGGCGCCCGAAGTCGGCCATTATGGCATTTTCAACGGCAGCAAATGGCGCGAACGCATTGCGCCGGTGCTCGAAGAATGGATCGCCGCGCATAATGGTTGAGGGTTTTGTGGGGGCAATCCCCGCACATCACAAAGCCTTATGAGCGCAGCGAATTAAGCGGAGTTGGTGAGGGGCTGTACCCTCTCGATCGGGACGAATCCTTAACCCGCCGCCCCGTTCATCCGCTTCAGCGTCGCAAGCGCGGCGGCCAGTGCGGAATCCATATTGTCATCCTGAACCGCCGCCACATCATGCACGACCTCGAGGGTCGGGCGGCCATCGCGGGTGGGTTCGATGCTGACATCGGCGTCGGCGACGACTTCGATATGGGCGTCTTCGTCAACGACAGGAGCAGGCTGCCGCACGGCGAGGACGGCGGCGACGCTTTCCAGTTCGGCGAGCTGTTTCTGGCGTTCGGCAACGGCGGCTTCCAACTGGGCGACCATTTCGGCGAGCGTCGGCTGCACATCTTCGGCCGCGACGGGTGCCACGACCGGCATTTCTTCGGCCACAGGTGCAACCGGTTCAGGTGCCATTTCGGCAACAGCCACGTCTGCAACAGGCTCTTGTGCTCCAACATCTTCAACCGCTGGCTCGACGGTCACTTCGGTTGCGACGTCCGCGAGTTCCAGAACCGGCAAATCCTGCGTTGCCAACAATGGACGGCGTGGCGGTGCGTCGGGATGGGTATCGCCGTTGCGCAGCTTGGGCAAATCGGCAAGCTCGGTAATGGCGTCTTCGTCATGCTGCCACGGCATTTTCGGCAAGGCCAGCGCGGGCATACGAAGGCGGGCCAAACGGTCGGCAAAGGTCGGCTTTTGGTCTTCGTCGTCCACCATCCAGTCGGGAACCGAAGGCTCTGCTGCATGAACAGGTGCGGGGCGCTGGGCTGGTGCACCATCAAAGCGGAGCAATAAATAAGTCAATGTCGACAGGGTGAATGCCCCTGCGCCAAAGGCGATCAAGGCGCGCGCTGTATCGCCCAAGGGGGCGCGGGCGGCGGGAATGAGTTCGGAAAGTCCGGTCGCGCCGGTTACCGATTCGAGCATGGCGACCGGGACAAACATCGTTGAAACGGCGGCCAGAGTTGCACCGGCCATGGCCATGGCGACGGCTTTAACTTGGCTGTTTGGCACGCTTTTCGGCATTATGTACTTCCTGTTGGTCCACCCTTGCGCTCACGCCGCTCGGGCAATTGCCTTATCCCCTATCAGCAAATGGTAAACAGGATCGTAACGATAAATATTCTTCTGCCAACTGCGTTCATTCTGAACATAATGCCGCGCCCGGTCGCGCATCGCGTCCCAGCCGGTGCGGTTGGCAAACAGACGGTCCAGCGCGGCGGCCATGTCGGCGGGATCGTCCGCCGCGAACAAAGTGCCGGTGTCGCCATCGCGGATCAGCTCGCGATGCCCGCCGACGTCCGACGCCGCAACAAGCCGTCCCTGCGCCATCGCCTCCAGAGGTTTGAGCGGGGTGACCAGATCGGTCAGGCGCATCTTCTTGCGCGGATAGGCCAGCAGGTCGACAAGGCTGTAATAACGCTCGACCTCTTCATGCGAGACGCGGCCGACAAAATGGATCCGGTCGGCACAGGGCGATGCCAGTGATTGCGCGCGCAATGCCTGCTCCATCGGTCCGCCGCCCACCATGAGCAGATGCGCGTCATGCGCCATCAACGGCATGGTGGCGATCAGGTCGTCCAGCCCTTCATAATCGTAGAAGCTGCCAATATAGCCGATCACATCCTTGCCCGTCAGGCCAAGCTGCGCGGCGAGCGCGCTGTCCGCAGGCGGCGGTGATCCGAACAGTTCAAGGTCGACGCCATTGGGCGAGATGGTGATTTTCGACGGCGGCACACCGCGTCCGACCAGATCGTTCTTCAACCCTTCGCAGATGACCGCGACCGCATCGGCGTGGTTCACCACATAATTTTCGAGCGCACGCGTCAGGCGGTATTTGGCCGAACCTTCGCTGCCCGTGCCATTGCCGACCGCCGCATCTTCCCAAAAGGCGCGGATTTCATAGACCAGCGGCAAGCCCAACCGCTGCGCCGCGCGAAAGGCGGCCAAGCCGTTCAGGGCAGGCGAATGGGCGTGGAGCAGATCGAACGGCCAGCGCGCGTGCAGGGCGACGATCGCATCGGCCAAGGCAGCAATCTCACGCCATTCGCGCAACGGCGAAGGCCCGGACACTTCGCCCAGGGTGCGGTGGAAAGTCAGGCCCTCGACCGTCTCCTGAACGGCATCGGGAACCTGCCCGTGCTGATATTGACGGACACCCGTGATTCCGGCGACTTCCCACCCGGCGGCGGCCTGCGCCTTCATGATGGCGCGGGTGCGGAACGTGTACCCGCTGTGCAGCGGCAGGCTGTGATCAAGAATATGAAGTATGCGCGACATGGGCCAAATCCCTGCCAGAAAAGGATTAACGTCACGTCAACCCGGCGCGGATATAGGCAAGCTATGACAGGCGCATATCGGCCAAAAGGGGCGCATCCCCGGTGATCGACAATTTTTCGATATTGCTGAGTCACGCCCTGCTCGCTTTTGCGCTGTGGCATCTCATGAACCGGCCCGACCTCGACGTCGAGGACCCGCCGGCACCTGACGAAACGCCAACAGGATTTGCAAAGCCCCGGCGCCCCGCGCCCAAGGGAACGCCCGATGCGTGACCTGATCTTCGTCGGCTATATCGCGCTCATCATGTTGATGGCGTTCAAGCGGCCGTTCCTGTTCACGCTGGTCTACGCCTATGTCGACATCGTGTCGCCGCAACGGCTCAGCTATTTCCTGCTGAACTCGATACCGCTGTCGCTGATCCTCTTTGCGCTCGCCTTTGCAGGCTTTGCGCTGGGCGATGATAAAAAGGATGTGCGCGTATCTCCGCGCTGGTTCCTGCTGATCCTGCTGCTCGGCTATTGCGGCTATACAACGTCCGTCGCGGTGGAGCCTGTGGCCGCGCTCGACAAATGGAACTGGGTCTGGAAAGCGCTGGTCTTTGCCGCCTTCCTGCCCCTTACATTGCGCACAAAGCTGCGGATGGAGGCGACCATATTGACGATGGTGCTCTGCGCCTCCGCCCTCATCGTGACCGGCGGTATCAAGACCGCAGCGGGCGGCGGGGGCTATGGCTCGCTCGTCATCCTGATCGACGACAATAGCGGCCTGTTCGAAGGCAGCATCGTGTCCTGCGTTGCGATCACCATCATCCCGCTCATCCTCTGGCTTGCCAAGCACGGGACGATATTCAAACCCGACTGGAAGGTGCGCGCCTATGCCGCTTGTCTGATCTTCGCCTGCCTGCTGATCCCTGTCGGCACGCAGGCGCGCACCGGCATTGTGTGCATTGCCGTGCTCGGCATTTTGCTGCTGCGCTACGTCCGGCACCGGATGCTGTATCTGGGCGCAGTCGCGCTCGTAGGGCTGGCGGCGGTGCCGTTCCTGCCGTCGAGTTTCACGACGCGGGCCGACACCATCAAGAATTACAAAGCCGACGAATCCGCCTCGACCCGCCTCGCCGTCTGGGCGTGGACATGGGAATATGTGAAGGAACACCCGCTGGGCGGTGGCTTTGACGTCTATCGGCAGAACCGCATCCGCTACGATATGGAGCAGAAAAGCAACCCTGCCCAACCGGCGGACTATGATGCGCCCGCCGTGCGCGAGATCGTCGACGAAGGCCGCGCCTTCCATTCCAGCTATTTCGAGATGCTGGGCGAGCAGGGCTTCCCGGGCCTGCTGATGTGGCTCATCATCCACCTTGGCGGCGTCTGGCGGATGGAAGTCATCAGCCGCCTCTACCGCAAACGCAACCGCCCCGACGAAGCCTGGGTCGCCCCGCTCGCCACCGCCTTGCAGAACAGCCAGATCGTCTATCTGGTCGGCTCGCTCTTTGTGGGGATCGCGTTCCAGACCTTTTTCTACATGCTGATCGCGTTGCAGATCAGTTTCGACACCTACCTCGCCCGCCGCCGCAAGGAGGCGGCGTGGAAGCCCATAACCAGCCGGAGGAAACTGGCCGAGGCCTAAAGGCGAAGGAAGCGCCACGGGAACAAAGCCCGACGAGGCGCATTGTGTGCGGCGACGAACCACCTTAAAGCCGAAGCATGACCAAACCGACGCCGACACCTTCCCCCCGCCTCGACACAGAAGCCATCCTCCCCCGCCTCGAATCCTATTGGACCACGCTGGTCACCTGGGTGGAGGGCAATGCCGTTGAGCTGGGAATTGCGGTCGCCGCTGCGGTGGTCGTGTTCCTGTTGCTGAGCTGGCTCAAACGCATCGCGGCGAAGGTCGCGCGGGAGAGCGAGCAACGTGCGGAGCTCAAATCCATCATCGCACGCACGCTTGCGCGGACCAGCAAATTCTTCCGCGTGATGGTCGCGGTCGAGGTCGTCAACCGCTACGCCAACGCGCCCGATATGCTGACGCGTACCGTGGACGTGCTGTTCACCATCGCGGTCACCATCCAGATCGCGGTGTGGCTGCGCGAGATCATTCTCGGCCTCATCGAACGGCGCGTCAGCGACGGCCAGCATGAGCGCGATACGCTGGCCAGCGCCATGGTGCTGATCCGCCTGTCGGTCAGCTTCGCGCTGTTTGCCATCGCCGCCATCGTCATCCTCGACAATCTGGGCGTGAACGTCACGGGCCTGATTGCAGGTCTTGGCGTCGGCGGTATCGCCATCGGCCTTGCCGCACAGGGCATTTTTTCCGACCTGTTTGCAGCCATCTCGATCATCTTCGACAAGCCTTTCCGCCGGGGCGACACGGTCACCTATGACACGACCACCGCGCGGGTCGAAAAGATCGGCATGAAAAGCACCCGCCTGCGCGCGTTGACGGGCGAAGAGAAGATCATTGCCAACAGCAAGCTGCTGGAAAAGGAAATCACCAACAACACGCTGACCGTTTATCGCCGCGTCGTATTTCCGCTGAGCCTCGTATACCAGACCCCGCCCGCTGTGGCCGCAGGGGTGCCGGATTTGCTCAAGGAAATCGTCGAGGCCCATGGCTCGGAATTCATCCGCGCAGGCTTTTCGACCTTCGGCCCCAGCTCGCTCGATTTCCAGCTGGTGTTCGATGTGAACAGCGATGATGTCGAGGAAATGTTCAAGGCACGGCACGCCATCGGCATTGCCATAGTCGAACGCTTCGCGCGCGACGGCATCGAATTTGCCTACCCCACCCAGACGACTTTCACGGCTGCCCCGGACGGCACGCTGGTTATGCCTTATGCTCCGGCGGCGGCTGCTGCGCCCAAGGCGCGGGCGAAGGGTTGACGTCTGGATAAGGGGACAGTCCCCATCCACCGCACCGTCACCCTGAAACAAGTTCAGGGTGACGGGGGTAGGCCAGGGTGACGGGTTTGGAGAATCACGGAGATACCGGAAATCCACACGCGATAACCAATCCTGCGCGCGTTCATATTCACAGGCTTCCCCCTCCGCCGCCACAGCCAAGCATGCCGTAACGGCAAAAGCGCAGGGGTTGTAATACGCCGCCAATCGGGCCACGATAGGGCAAAATTGACCTTAGGAGGAATGCCCATGACCACCATAACCCCCGCCGAACTCGCCACCAAAGTGGGTGAAAAAATCGGTACATCCGAATGGATCCTGGTCGATCAGGAAATGATCAACAAATTCGCCGACGCCACCGGCGACCACCAGTTCATTCACGTCAACGAGGAAATGGCCAAGATGACCCCCTTTGGCGGGACCATTGCCCATGGCTTTTTGACGCTGTCGCTTTTCCCCGTCATGTCCGCAAAGTCGGACACCCCGCGCGTTGAAGGCGTCAAGATGGGCGTCAACTATGGCGGCAACAAAACCCGTTTCCTCGCGCCTGTCCGTTCCGGCAAGCGGGTACGCGGCCATTTCAAGCTGCTTGAGCTTGTCGAAAAGCGTCCCGGCCAATGGCAGCAGACGCTTGAATTCACCGTCGAGATTGAAGGCGAGGACAAGCCCGCCCTTCAAGCCGAATGGATCAGCCAGTTTTTCGTATAATCTTCAATTTAAGGAACTACTCCCATGCGTGACGCAGTTATCGTTTCCACCGCCCGTACCGCCATCGGCAAAGCCTATCGCGGCGGCTTCAACGCCACATCCGGCCCGACGCTGGGCAGCTATTCCCTGAAGGCCGCTGTGGAGCGCGCCGGTATTGAAGGCGGCGAAATCGACGACGTCCTCTGGGGCTCCGCGCTGCAGCAGGGCACACAGGCGGGCAACCTCGCGCGTCAGGTCGTTCTGCGCGCCGGCCTTCCGATCACGGTATCGGGCATGACCATGGACCGCCAATGCTCGTCGGGCCTGATGTCGATCGCAACCGCCGCCAAGCAGATCATCGTCGACAATGTCGACATCATGGCCGCCGGTGGCCAGGAATCGATCAGCCTCGTACAGACCAAGGAAATGCGCGTTGCCCCGGACCGCGAGCTGATCGCGATGCACCAGAATGTCTACATGCCGATGCTGCAAACCGCCGAAGTCGTTGCCAAGCGTTATAATATCAGCCGCGACGCGATGGACGAATATGCCCTCCAGTCGCAGCAGCGCACCGCCGCTGCGCAGGCTGCCGGTTATTTCGACGCCGAAATCGTGCCCGTCACCACCACCATGAATGTGACCAACAAGGAAACCGGCGAAGTCAGCCAGAAGGAAGTCACCATCGCCAAGGATGAAGGCAACCGCGCCGACACCCAGCTGGCCGGTCTTCAGGCGCTCCAGCCGGTGCTTGGTCCCGACATGACCATCACCGCCGGTAACGCCAGCCAATTGTCCGACGGCTCGTCGGCCAGCGTCCTGATGGAAGCCAAGGTCGCCGAAAAGAAAGGCCTCAATCCGCTGGGACGCTATGTCGGCATGGCCGTCGCCGGAACCGAGCCCGACGAAATGGGTATCGGTCCTGTCTTCGCCATTCCGAAATTGCTGCAGCGTTTTGGCCTGAAGATGGACGATATCGGCATCTGGGAACTGAACGAAGCCTTCGCCGTGCAGGTGCTTTATTGCCGCGACAAGCTCGGCATTCCGAATGAACTGCTGAACGTCAACGGTGGCTCGATCTCGATCGGCCACCCCTATGGCATGACCGGCGCGCGCTGCACCGGCCACGCCCTTATCGAAGGCAAACGCCGCGGTGCCAAATATGGCGTCGTCACCATGTGCGTCGGCGGCGGCATGGGCGCAGCTGGGCTGTTCGAGATATTCTAAGGAGCAATGGGGAGACGAACCTGTTTGGATCAGTCTCCTCCTGCGCTTTGGCGATCAATATGGAATAGGGTCTTGATTTATAAGGCAACTTCCTATAATAGCCAAAATGCAGTTTGGAAGTCATTCCATTTCTTTCTAGAACCCGGTCGCTGTAACGGCCGGGTTCAACCTTTTTTGGGACTACCTGTTTGGGGCTCGGCGCTGTAACACCGAACCCCGCCCAACGGTCACTTGGACCGTGCAACCTCAATGATCTTCAACACTAAGGTCGTAAAGGCCTGCATCAGACCAATCAGTCCGATGATGACCAAGGCAGCCTGAGCTGTCATGCCATCAGTTTTCCTTTCTTAAAAACGGCAGCAATTTGCTGCCGCCTTTGCGCATAACGGCGACTGGCCCACGAAGTAAATGGTTATAATAGTACAACTATGTTTAATCGTAAGTGCGCCTCACCTTCACCCACGACGAACCGACGGAACCCAAACGCCCTGAGCAGGTTTTGCTCTTCTGAAAAGGAGACGAACATGACGAACCATACCGAAATCAAGGAAAAATTCTGGAAGGCGCTGAAGTCTGACCGGACGATGTTCCTGGGCCTTGCCGAGGGCGAAGATGGCCATGCGCGGCCGATGACGGCGCAGCTCGACGATGCCGGGCTGGAAGGTAATCTCTACAGCGGCCCGATCTGGTTTTTCACCTCGACCGAAAACGGGCTTTACCAAAAGATCAACCAGGACTCACGCGCCATGGCGCATTTCACCTCCAAGGGTCATGATGTCTGGGCGACCGTGCACGGCACGCTGACCACGACGCGGGACCCTGCCATCATTGACCGGCTGTGGAACCGTTTTGTCGCGGCATGGTATGAAGGCAAGGACGATCCCAAAATCGCACTCATCCGCCTTGAGCCGGAAAATGCCGAAATCTGGATTGACGCGTCGAGCGTTGTTGCGGGTATCAAGATGCTGCTCGGCATTGATCCCAAGGAAGATTACAAGGACAAGGTTGCTGAAGTCAGCCTATAAAAAGCGTGCGGGCGGGGCGATTGTCCCGCCTGTAAAGCCGAAATGGTCGGGCCGGTCTTCGGCAAGAAGCGCCGGTCCATCCAGATCCACCCAGTCCGCCCGTTGCGCGACCAGAAAGGCCGGGCCAACTGCAAGACTGGTGCACAGCATACAGCCGACCATGACCTTCAGCCCCCGTTCCTGCGCGGCGTCGGCAATTTTCAACGCCTCGGTCAGGCCCCCTGCCTTGTCGAGCTTGATATTCACCCCGTCATAATAGGGCGCCAGCCGCGCGACATCGGCGGCACTGTGGCAGCTTTCGTCCGCCAGCAACGGCAACGGCGCACGCACTTCGGCCAGCAGCGCGTCCTGTCCTGCGGCGACGGGCTGCTCGATCATCTCCACGCCTAATGCCGCCAGAGCCGCAGCCTCCGCCGCGATATCCAGATCGCCCCAGCTTTCATTGGCATCGACAATCAGGCGCGCATGGGGCGCTCCGGACCGGACGGCGGCGACGCGGGCAATATCGCCTTCACCCGTCAGTTTCAGTTTCAAAAGGCCAAATCCGCGCGCGGCGGCCCTGGCGGCGTCCGCCTCCATTA
The DNA here is from genome assembly GCF_009768975.1 of Sphingorhabdus lacus. Classification (NCBI taxonomy): domain Bacteria; kingdom Pseudomonadati; phylum Pseudomonadota; class Alphaproteobacteria; order Sphingomonadales; family Sphingorhabdaceae; genus Sphingorhabdus; species Sphingorhabdus lacus. The sequence continues at coordinate 3,145,295 of NZ_CP035733.1, forward strand.
CCGCCGGTTCGCCGAGCGAAATGGTAAAGGCCGTCACCAGCGGCACAGGCGCAGCCGACAGACCGGCATAACGCCACAAGGGCACGCCCGCCGCCTTGGCCGCCAGATCCCACAGCGCACAATCCAACGCATTGCGCGCCGCGCCGGGAGGGAGCAAAATCTGCACCGCTTCGCGCGCCGCATCCGCGTTCATAGGCTCCAGCTGGGGCAGCACAGCCTCCACCTCGGCAAGGCAGCTTTCCGCCGTTTCGCCATTATAATAGATCGCCGTGCTCTCCCCGAGCCCGAAATGCGCCCCGTCGCTGACCGCGACGACCAGCACATCGACATAAGTCTTGGCGCCACGTGCGATGATGAATTGCCCTGCAACAGGCCAGCGTTCGACAGCTGCACTTATACGTAACGCCATGGCCCCACCCGATTTATCCCGGGGCCAGACTGGCCAACTATGTGCGGCAATGCAAGCCGGGTTTCGGGGGAGGAAGGTTTTGATTCTTTCGGCAAAAGGAAGAAGGGAAGTAGAAACACGACTTGTCACTACCCGTCACCCTGAAACAAGTTCAGGGTGACGGGGGCATCGAAATTCAGGGTGACGGGGCCGGGAAAAATGCCCCCTTCTTCCTTCTGACGAAAAAATCCCACCCTATCCTTCCAGCACCAACAGCACGACCACCAATCCCCCGTCAGCCTCTTCGACCGCGATGTCGGCCACGATCCGGCCGGGCAGGGTGAATTCATGCGCCTCCAATATCGCTGCAACCTCTTGCGGCCCGCGCCCAGGGGCCGGTGTGCAGGATAGGGTCATCTGTACGCCGGAAAAGGTCAGGCTGAACCACGGCCGTTCCTGCACCACGCGCCATTGGCCGCCGGGCAGAAGCCGGTCCAGTTCGCGCAGCAGCCGTCTTTGGCACATCATGCGGGCACATCCTTGCCGCTTTCGAGCCTGGGCGCGTTGGCGGCGATGTAGCGCCGTATTTTTGTCTCCATTTCGGGGCGAAATTCCCGGCCCATGCGCATGTCGAGCACCAGCCGCGGGTCGCGGGCGACCAGGCGGCCCAATTTCGTGGGCGCGATGCCTTTTTCGCGCAGGAAACATTCTACGAGGCGGTTGATGTGCATGGATTCTCCTCCGAGTGCGACCGGGTTTTCCTTGCCCGAATCAAATGGAACAAATATAGAACATTTGTGATAGGAGAAATCCTACAAGTCTAGGAAATTTCCTTCCGATGTGGAGCAAATATGGTTGATGAAGAACCCCGAGCAGTTCTGCATCGCCTGATCATGGAAAGCGGGCAGGACTATGCCCGCCTTTCAAAGCTGATCGGGCGAAATGCGGCCTATATTCAGCAATATATCAAGCGCGGCACACCCAAGCGCCTGCCCGAAATAGAACGCGGAATATTGGCGCGTTTTTTCGGTGTGGAGGAACATCTCTTGGGGGGTATCGCACCCCCGCCCGCGCAGGCCGGAATGCGCCTGATACCCAAGCTGGCGGTCGGGGCTTCGGCTGGACCGGGTGCCATCAATGAAGGGGAGACGCTGGCGGGCAAGATCGGCTTTGACGAAAAATGGCTGCGCAAACAGGGGTTGGACCCGGCGAGCCTGTCGCTGATCCGTGTCGACGGCGATTCCATGGCGCCGACGTTGAACAACGGGGACGATATCATGGTCGACCGGCGGGCCACCGCCACCGGTTTGCGCGACGGTATCCATGTGATCCGGCTGGACGATGTGCTGATGGTCAAGCGGCTGGCGCTGGGTCCGGCGGGGCGGCTGTCGATATTGTCGGATAACCCCGCCTATCCCGACTGGCCCGACGTCAAAGGCAGCGCCGTTGCGGTGATCGGGCGGGTCGTGTGGGCGGGGCGGCGGCTGTGAAGGCTTGCAAGCCCGTCGCTGCTTCGCCACATAGGCGGATATGACCAATGTAACTTCCCCCGGCGGCAAGCAGCCGCCCCTGAAAGCCGCCATCATTCCGGTAACCCCGCTGCAGCAGAATTGTACGCTGTTCTGGTGCACCGAAACCAACAAGGCGGCGCTGGTCGATCCCGGCGGCGATTTGCCCAAGCTGAAGGCCGCAGTGGCGCAGACGGGGGTGGAGCTGGAAAAGCTGCTGGTGACGCACGGGCATCTCGACCATTGCGGGCAGACTGGCATGCTGGCGCAGGAACTCGGCCTGCCGATCGAGGGGCCGCATGAGGAAGACCGTTTCTGGATCGCCCAGCTGGACGACGACGGACCACGCTGGGGGATGGAGGCGCATACGTTCGAGCCGGACCGCTGGCTGAAGGATGGCGACACGATAACGGTCGGCAATCTGACGCTCGACGTCATTCACTGCCCCGGGCACACGCCGGGCCATGTCGTATTCTACCACGCGCCCAGCCGTCTGGCGATTGTGGGCGACGTCCTGTTCCAGGGGTCGATTGGCCGCACGGACTTCCCACGCGGGAACCATGCGGACCTGATCAACGCCATCACCCAGAAGCTATGGCCGCTGGGCGATGATGTGACCTTCATTCCGGGGCATGGCGCGACGAGCCAGTTCGGCTATGAACGCAAGACCAATATGTTCGTCGCCGACGATATATTGGCCGCGCGCTGATTCTATTCAGAGGACGGTCGCGTAGACCGTCCACAAGGCCCAGCCGGCAAGGCCGAGCAGCGTCAGCATGGTGATCAGCGTGCCGACCATCCGGCCCTTGCCGAAGGCGCCGCCATCCATGCCAAGGCCGTGGGCGAGACGTCCGACGATATAGGCAATGCCGATACCCCACAGCCAGTTGCTGGTGCCCTGTGTCAGTTCCAGCGCGGCCAGAAGGACGAGGACAAAGGGTGCGCTTTCAACGAAATTGGCGTGCGCGCGCATCCGGCGGATGACAAATTCGTTGCCGCCATCGCCAATGGAAACGCTCTCTTTGGTGCGGGCCTGGCCACAGCGGACCATCAGCCAGATGTTCACAATAGCAGCGCCGGCGGCAATGGTCAGTGTGACGGGTAAACTCAGCATCTATACTCTCCCTGTTCGATGCATCCGCTTAACTGCTATCTCTCGGCTTGCAAAGCACAGAAAAAGCGGTATAGCGCGCCGCTCACACGGACATGTGCGGTTTATGAAGGCCGATTCTGGCGATTGCTTGCCACGACCTGCCTTTTGACCTATCATGCGCCAGAACTTATTGATTTTGAAATGGAACAGGTGCCGAGATGGCTGTCCCCAAGAGAAAAACGTCCCCTTCGAAGCGCGGTATGCGCCGCAGCCATGATTCGCTTAAAGTTGCCGCATTTCAGGAATGTGCAAATTGTGGCGAACTGAAGCGTCCGCACCATATGTGCGATGCCTGTGGCCATTATAACGGCCGCGAAGTGGTAGCGGTCGCCTAATCCTTAATCGGGAGAATTGCTGGTGTCGATGAAACCGCGTATCGCCATAGACGCGATGGGCGGCGACGAAGGCGTGCCTGTCATGCTGGCAGGCGCGGCATTGGCACGGCACCGGCACGACAGTTTCAAATTTCTGCTGGTGGGTGACGAGCCCAAGATCAAGGCTGCGCTCGACAACCACCCCAATTTGCGCGCTGCGTCCGAAATCCTGCACGCAGAAGACGTCGTCACCGGCGACGACAAGGTCAGCCAGGCGCTGCGCAAAGCCAAGACAAGCTCCATGGGTCTCGCGATCAACGCGGTCAAGGAAGGCCAGGCCAGCGCTGCGGTCAGCGCGGGCAACACCGGCGCGCTGATGGGCATGTCCAAACTGGCCTTGCGCACCATGCCCGGCATCGACCGCCCCGCGCTCGCCGCTTTGCTTCCGACATTGAAAGACACCGATGTGGTGGTGCTCGATCTGGGTGCCAACACCGATTGCGATGCCAAGAATCTGGCGCAATTTGCTGTCATGGGCGCTGCCTATTCGCGGATCATCTTCGGCTTTGAACAGCCCAAGGTACGGTTGCTGAATATCGGCACGGAAGAGATGAAGGGCACGGACGAGCTGCGCGACGCGGCGCAATATCTGCGTGACGCCAGCGGCCTGCACATGGATTTCCAGGGCTTTATCGAAGCCGACAAGATCAACCGCGGCGAATGCGATGTGGTGGTCTGCGACGGTTTTTCCGGCAATATCGCGTTGAAGGCTATTGAGGGTTCGGCCCGTTTCGTGACCGATCTGCTGCGCCGCGCTTTCACCAGCTCGCTGCGGTCGAAATTCGGCTTTCTGGTTTCGCGTCCCGCGACCGAATTGCTGCGCCACCATCTTGATCCCAACAACCATAATGGCGCGGTGTTCATGGGGCTGAACGGCGTCGTCGTCAAAAGCCATGGCAGCGCGACCAGCAAGGGCGTCGCCAATGCGGTCGAAGTGGCCGCACGGCTGGTTGAAGAAGATATCACCGCGCGCATTGCGCAGGATCTGGCCCGGGTGCAAATCGGGTGACAGAAACCGCACTTCGCGCCGTTATCAAGGGCACTGGATCGGCCTTGCCGCGCCACCGTGTTTCCAATGCCGAGCTGGCCGCACGCGTCGATACCTCGGACGAATGGATTGTCGAGCGCACAGGAATCAAGTTCCGCCATATTGCCGAGCCCGACGAAACAACCGCAACCCTCGCCACGCTCGCCTCGCGCAACGCGCTGGATGCGGCGGGGATGACGGCGGCGGACATCGACCTCATCATTTTGGCAACTGCAACGCCGGACCAGACCTTCCCCGCATCGGCCACGATCGTGCAGCATGCACTGGGCTGCAACGGCGGTGTCGCCTTTGATGTGGCGGCGGTGTGCTCTGGCTTTCTCTATGCCTTTTCGGTCGCCGAAAGCATGATCCGCGCCGGATCGGCCAAAAATGCGCTGGTGATTGGCGCGGAAACCTTCAGCCGTATTCTCGACTGGGAAGACCGCGCGACCTGCGTTTTGTTCGGCGACGGCGCAGGTGCCGTGGTGCTGAGCGCCGAGGTCGGCACACGCGGTGCGCTTGCCACGCGGTTGCACGCCGATGGCCAGCATAATGAGCTTCTCTATGTCGATGGTGGACCGTCGACGACCGGCACCGTCGGCAAATTGCGCATGAAGGGCCGCGAGGTATTCCGCCATGCGGTCACCAATCTCGCCAGCGTGATGAACGAAACGCTGGAAGCCGCAGGACTCGCGCCGTCCGATGTCGACTGGGTCGTGCCGCATCAGGCCAATGCGCGCATCATTGACGCGACGGCAAAGAAACTGGGCCTCGATCCGGCCAAGGTCGTGCTGACCGTTGACCAGCACGCCAACACGTCGGCAGCGTCCGTTCCGCTGGCGCTCGATGTTGCGGTGCGCGACGGGCGGATCAAGCCGGATGACATCATCGTGCTCGAAGCCATGGGCGGCGGCTTTACATGGGGCGCCTCCGTCGTCCGAATGTAGGACAATTTTTCGACGATCGTCGTTTTACAACTCCATATTTTTGTTATATAACTGTTGCTTCTCAACAGACGGGTCGCACGTCGGGAGACGGTACAATGGCAGATGCAGGTACATTGACGCGCGCAGATTTGGCCGAAGTGCTTAACAGACAAGTTGGTCTGTCACGCACCGATGCCGCCGCGATGATTGAATCGATTCTCGGTCATATGACGACCGCACTGCTCGACGGTGAAAATGTCAAAATTTCCGGCTTCGGCACATTTGTGCTGCGCGACAAGAGCGAGCGCATAGGACGCAACCCCAAAACCGGTATCGAAGTGCCGATTACCCCGCGCCGCGTGCTGACCTTCCGCGCCAGCCAGGGTATGCGGCAAAAGGTCAAGTAAAGCGCCATGACGGAAAAGTCTGCGGACGCCTTTCGCACCATTGGTGAAATGGCCGAGGCGCTTGGCGTACGCACCCATATATTGCGCTATTGGGAAGAACAGTTCCCAATGCTGAAACCCCTGACCCGCGCCGGCGGGCGCCGCCTTTACCGGCCGGAGGATGTGGCATTGCTGCACACCATCCACCGCCTGCTGCACAGCGAAGGCTATACCATCAAGGGTGCGCGTAAATATCTCACATCCGGCGGCGCAAAAGCTGCGCCTGCTCCCGTGGCTGCACCCGCGCCTGTTGCGGGCATTGCGGTCGACCTATCCGCCCTGCGCGCCGTCCGCGACCGTCTGAACGCCGCGCTTCAGGCGGCCTGAGGGCCCCTCTCCAACTCCGCCTAGGCCTTACGGCCAAGGCTCCGTATCCTCTCCCCTGAAGGGGAGAGGCAAAACGCATTCCCTCTCCCCTTCAGGGGAGAGGTACGTAGTCTTATGGCTTTAGCCATTAGACGAAGTGGGGAGGGGGAGTTCAAACCGATCAGCCCCCAACTCCCCACACCTCACCCCACCAAATTCTTCGCGTAGACCCGGTCCTGAAACGCGACATCGCCGACCATGAACACCGTCTCGCCAATATGGACGAACCCCGCCCGCTCATAAAAGGCGATCGCGCGGGTGTTGCTTTCGTAGACAGCGAGCAGCAGGCGCTGGGCCCCGCGGTCGCGGGCGACCTGGATGGCTTGTGCCATCAGGTCCCGGCCATTGCCGCCGCCCTGCCAGGGACCGAGCAGGTAAAAGCGTTTCAGTTCCCAATCCCCGTCCTGCTGGAACTGCGGATGTTCGGGGGACATAAGAAGGGCGTAGCCCACTGGCGCGCCCAGCGGCGTTTCGCCCAGCACGATATCGACATCCGCCCGCGCCAGTTTTGCCGCATAATAATCCGCACTATGCTCTGCATCGAGATGTTCGATCAGCGGCCCGCCCGGATGGTCAAAGGCAAAGGTCGAAAGGAAGGTCGCCGCACCCAGATAGGCGAGCGCTGCCGCGTCGTCGGGTCCGGCCTTGCGCCAGTGTATCGGCGTCATTCGTCCTCGGGTCCCAGTTCGGCGTCGAGGTCGCGGGGGCGGATGAAGTGGGTCAGCTTCCCGCATTTGCGGTCGATATCGGCCCAGCTATCGATGTCGAGTTCCATACGCGCAATCGCGGCGGTGGGGTATTTTTCCCACACCAGATCGCGCAAGGGCGAGCTGCCGTCATCAGGGACGATGTCGAAGACCAGATCTTCCATCCCCGGATTATGCCCGACCATCAGCACATCCTTATAGTCGTCGGACTGGTCGCGCAGCACGTCCATCAGTGTGGCGGACGAGGCGAGGTAGATCCGCCGGTCCCATGTCGCGTCAATGCGCTCGCCCGTGCCTTTGACAAACTGGTCGATGGTATCGATGACGCGGACGGCAGGGCTGGCGACGACATGGTCGAATGTCAGGCCGTTTTCCTTGACCCATTTGCCCATGGTCACCGCCGCCTTTTCACCGCGCTTGTTCAGCGGTCGGTCGAAATCGCGCGGGATCGTATCGTCCCAGCTCGATTTGGCATGGCGGAACAGGGTCAGGGTCAGCGTCAAATCGGATTACCTTCTTGCAGGGTGTTTGCATCGTCCTGCCGGATATTTGTTACGGGGGAAAGACCTGATTTTATTGCCGCCACCGCCTGTTCCAATGTGACGCGCCTTATGCTGGTTCCCGCCGGAAAGGCGGTGAGCAACCGCGACGGCACGGCCGACGACAGAAGCACGAAATGCCCCTTGTCCCCCGCGCTGCGGATCAGCCGGCCAAAGGCCTGCGCAAGCTTTGCGCGGATGATGCGGTCGTCATAATCGGTGCCACCATAGGACAGCCGCCGCGCGCGGTGCAAAATGTCGGGGCGGGGCCAGGGGACCTGCTCCATCACCACCAGACGCAGCGATGCGCCGGGGACGTCCACGCCGTCGCGCAAGGCATCGGTGCCCAGCAGGCTTGCGTGCGGATCGTCGCGGAAAATATCGACAAGCGTGCCGGTGTCGATGGGGTCGATATGCTGCGCATAAAGCGGCAGGCCATCGCGCGCCAGCCGGTCGGCAATCCGCGCATAGGTTGACCGCAGCCGCCGGATCGCGGTGAACAGGCCGAGCGCACCGCCCCCCGAAGCCCCGATCAGCGCGGCATAGGCCCCCGCCAGCGCCGCCATATCCCCGCGCTTGATATCGGTGACGATCAACACCTCGGCCTGCGCGGCATAGTCAAAGGGGCTGGTTGCGCTAAAATGTTCGGCCGCGTGGTCCAGATGCACCGCGCCGGTCCGCGCCTCGGCATTGGCCCAGTCGCCGCCGCTGCGTAAAGTGGCCGAGGTCGCGAGCACCCCGTGGCTGGGCTTCAGGACAATTTCGGCCACCGGCTTCATCGGGTCGAGCCAATGGCGATGCATCCCGATATCCATGTCGCGCCCTTCAAAACGATCGATGGCCAGCCAGTCGACAAAGTCCGCATCGACAGGGCCGACCGCCCGCGCCAGCATCGAAATCCACGCCCGCACGGTATCGATGCGCCAGCCGAGGCTCGCCATCGCACCTTCGACCCGCGCCCGCGCGCCGCCGTCCAGCCAGTCGGGCGGATCGGTAATCATCGACTCCAGCCGCGCACCCAGCAAGGTCAGTGGGCGGGCCAGCGTCTCCAGCGCAACCTGCGTATCGGCAACCGCATCGACCACCGCAGGGGGTGGATCGGCCAGTTCGGTTTCCAGGCCATAGCCGCTTTCGGCCAGATTGCTTTCGTCGCGCGCGAACACCATGGTCCTTATCGCGTGCAACAGCCGCTCGACCGGCCCCGAAGGCACCCCTTCGGCAACGCGGCCCAGCCAGCCATCGCCGGGCAGGGCTTCGGCCGCGATGCGCGCCATTTCGATCGCGAGGCCGCCTTCTTCGTCATAGGATGCGACATCGGCCAGCCGCGCCGCCAACCCGCGCCTGCGTCCCCGCGCCTTGCCTTCCGGCCCGATGACCCAGCGGCGCATTTCGACCGTTTCCTGTCCGGTCAACGCGGCGGCGAACATCGAATCGGCGGCGTCGAACAGATGATGTCCTTCGTCAAAAATGATCCGGGTCGGGCGGCTGACCTCGTCGCGGCCGCGTGCGGCGTTGACCATCATCAGCGCGTGGTTGGCGATGACGATATCCGCCTGCACCGAGGCGCGCGCCGCCCGTTCGATGAAGCATTTCTTGTAATGCGGGCATCCGGCATAAATGCACTCGCCCCGCCGGTCGGTCAGTGCGGTCGATCCGTTACGGCGGAACAGCGTGGGCAACCAGCCGGGCAAATCCCCGCCGATCATATCGCCGTCGCTGCTATAGGCGGCCCAGCGCGCCACCAGATGCGCCAATGTCGCCGCCCGTCCGGCAAAGCCGCCTTGCAAGGCATCCTCAAGATTTAGCAGGCAGAGATAATTTTCGCGGCCCTTGCGGACCACGACCTTCTGTTTGAAGCTTTCGGGGTCGGGATAGATCCGCCGCGCCTCGCGCACCAATTGCCGTTGCAGCGCCTTGGTAAAGGTCGAAATCCACACCGCGCCGTCGGCATTGCGTGCCCAGAGCGATGCAGGCGCGAGATAGCCGAGCGTCTTGCCGATCCCGGTTCCCGCCTCTGCCAGCACCATATTGGGTTCGCCCTTGCGCGCGCGGGGCGCAAAGATGCGCGCGGCGGCCTGCGCAAAGTCGCGCTGTCCCTGCCGTGTTTCGGCACCGTTGCCGACGAGGGATGCGAGTTGTGCCTGTACCGCATCGGGGTTTAACGTCACCACCCGCGGGGGGGTGCGCGGGGCGGCTTCCTCCCATTCGGGCAGCCGCGCGAACAGCCAGCGTTCGGGCTTTTCGGGTTTGGCGAGATGACGCAGCACGATATTTGCCCAAGGCCAGCGCACCCGCATCAACGCCTGCGCACTGTCCCACGCCCCCTCGCGTTCGGGCCATGCGGGGTCAGCCAATGTGGCCAAAAGTTTTTCGGTAGCGGTAAGGAGGAGGTGTGGCACCTTCTGGTCGCTCCACACCCCATCCTCAGCGTCCGCCTTTATACCCAAAACCGTCGCCAGCCCCTTGGCCGTCGGCACGACAAAACGCGCCGGATGCACAAAGGCGAACAGTTCCAGCACATCCAGACCCGACAATTCCGCATAGCCCAGACGCTGCGCCACCAAGGGCGCGTTGAGCATGACAATCGGCGTCTCCGCCGCCCGCCCCACAGCCTCGCCCTTGCCCACGGTGCGCACCTGCCCGTCGGGAGTGGCCATCCAGATACCGGCATGGCTTGCATGCAGCGCTGGAAAGGTTAGGGGAGATTGCATAAGCGCAAGAGTGGCGCAAACAGAACGAAAGAGCAACACGTGACTGACCTCCGCGAGATCGCAAGCCAATCCAAAGCATGGCCTTATGAAGAGGCGCGGCGTCTTTTGAAACGCTATCCGCAGGGGAAGCCGGGCGGCGTGCCCTTGGTGTTTGAATGCGGCTATGGTCCGTCGGGTCTGCCGCATATCGGCACCTTTAACGAGGTGCTGCGCACGACGATGGTGCGCAATGCCTTTGCGACGCTGTCCGATGCACCGACGCGGTTGATCGAATTTTCGGACGATATGGATGGCTTACGCAAGGTGCCCGACAATGTGCCGAACCAGGCGATGCTGGCCGAACATCTCGGCAAGCCCTTGTCGCGCATTCCCGATCCGTTCGAAAAGTTCGAAAGTTTCGCGGCGCATAACAATGCGATGCTGCGCGATTTTCTGGACCAATTCGGGTTCGAATATGAATTTATTTCCTCGTCCAGCAAATATGAAAGCGGTGCCTTTGACGACGCGCTGAAGGGCGTTTTGCGCCATTATCAGGCGATCATGGACATCATGCTGCCGACGCTGCGCAAGGAACGCGCCGCCACCTATTCGCCGGTCCTTCCGATCAGTGAAAAGAGCGGCATTGTCCTGCAGGTGCCCGTCGAGGTTGTCGATGCCGAGGCGGGCCTGATCGCCTTTGACGATGAAGGCGAGCGCGTCACGCAATCCATCCTGAGCGGCAAGGCGAAGCTGCAGTGGAAGGTCGACTGGGCGATGCGCTGGGTTGCGCTCGGTGTCGACTATGAAATGTATGGCAAGGACCTGACCGACAGCGGCGTGCAATCGGGCAAGATCGCCCGCGTGCTTGGCGGTCGCCCGCCCGAAAGCCTGATCTACGAGATGTTCCTCGATGAAAAGGGCGAGAAGATTTCCAAGTCCAAGGGCAATGGCCTCGCGCTGGAAGACTGGCTGAAATACGGGACGGAAAACAGCGTCGCCTTCTACGCCTATCGCGAGCCCAAAAGCGCGAAGCAACTGCATCTGGGTGTCGTGCCAAAGGCGGTGGACGAATATTTCCAGTTCCGCGCGCAATGGCATGACCAGCCGGTTGAAAAGCGGCTCGGCAATCCGGTGCACCACATCCACAATGGCAATGTGCCGACCGGCCAGCCGCCGGTCACCTTTGGCCTGTTGCTGAATCTGGTCGGGGTGATGGGTGCTGGTGCGACCGAGGAGCAGGTATGGGCCTATCTCGGCAATTATGCCGAAGGTGCGAGCGCCGAAAATTCGCCCGAGTTGGCCGAGCTGATCCCGATCGCGCTCGCCTATAACCGCGATTTTGTTGCGCCGACCCTGCACAAGCGCAAGCCGGAGGGCGTGGAAATCGCCGCCTTGCAGACACTCGACGCGCGGCTGGCGGAACTGCCCGCCGACACAAGCGCAGAGGATATCCAGAATATCGTTTATGAAATCGGCAAGGAAGGCGGATTTGAAAATCTGCGCGACTGGTTCAAGGCGCTATACGAAACGCTGCTCGGCTCCAGCGCGGGGCCGCGCATGGGCAGCTTCATCGCGCTCTACGGCATCGCCAACAGCCGCACCCTGATTGCAGAGGCGCTTGCATGACGACGCCGCGCACGGTCGACGATCTGGCGATGGAGCTGCTTGGCAAATCGAGCGACGCGCTGTCGGCGGCGGAACGGCGCGTGCTGGAACGTATCCACAAGCGGGAGACCACGCAGGATATCGGCGTCGTCCACGAAGAAAGCGCGACCTTTGGCGAGCGTCTGTCGGACCATGTGGCGGCGGTCGGCGGCAGTTGGGGGTTCATCATCGCCTTCACCGTCGTCCTTTTCGGCTGGATGATCCTGAATTCGCAGATATTGAACCGCATGGGGATGGCGTTCGATCCCTATCCCTTCATCTTCCTGAACCTGTTGCTCTCGACACTCGCGGCGGTGCAGGCGCCCATCATCATGATGAGCCAGAACCGGCAGGCGGCCAAGGACCGCACGGCGGCCGCGCATGATTATGAAGTCAATCTGCGCGCCGAGCTGGAAATCTTGCGGCTGCATGAAAAGGTCAACCATCTGATCGAACAGGTCGGCACGTTGAACCGGCCGGACGAGGAACAGTCCCGATGAGCGTGGTCGCCGCCCGGCTGTACCGTGATGGCAAAATCCTGACCGAGATCGACCTCGCAAAGCCGATCCCCCATGTCGAAAAGCAGGGCGATTTCATCTGGATCGGCCTGCACGAACCCGATGACGGGGCATTGAAACGGATACAGGAACATTTCGGGCTGCACCCGCTGGCGGTCGAGGATGCGCTGGACCCCCGCCATTTGCCGAAGATGGAACCCTATGGTGACCATCTGTTTCTGGTGGCGCGCACGGCACATTTGAAGGGCGAGCGGATTGAATATGGCAATACCGCCATCTTTGTCGGGCGCCAGTTCATCATCACCGTCCGTCATGGCTCGGACCGGGCGCATACACCTTTGCGCGCGCAGTTGGAGGCGACGCCCTGGTTGTTGAAACATGGTCCCGACTATGTGCTGCACGCCATATTGGATTTCGTTGTCGACGGCTATTTCCCGGTGGTGGACGAGCTGGAAGAAAAAGTGCTCGCGATGGAGGACCATGCGGTTGAAAGTTTCCTCAACCGATCGGAAACCGCGCGCCTGTTTACGCTGCGCCGCGAACTGTTCCGATTGCACCGCATTCTTGGCCCGATGGAAGATTTGGCGAGCCAGTTTCTCAACCTCCACCTGCCGCAGATCGACGTGGATATTCACCCCTATTTCCGGGACCTGCTCGACCATATCCGGCGCGTCATCTACCGCGTCGCGGGTCTGCGCGACACGCTGACCTCGGTCATCGAAACCAGCGGATTGTTGGAACAGCAACGGCAGGGGGCGATCACGCGACAATTGGCGGCGTGGGCCGCGATTCTGGCGGTGCCGACCGCGATTGCCGGCATTTACGGCATGAATTTCGACATCATGCCCGAATTGCGCTGGGAATATGGCTATTATGCCGTGGTCGGCGTGATGGCGACCATCTGCCTCACGCTCTATATCCGGTTCAGGCGGGCTGGCTGGCTGTAACCTTGCGCAGGACGGTCCGGTAGTCGGGCTCAATAGTCATCCGGTGATGGTAATTTTCTTCGCCCAGCAAGGCATGGGCAAGCGGCAAGCTGTAGCAGGGCACGCCCATGAACAGATGGTGTTCGCTGTGGAAATTCACCCAATAGGGCGCAACGGTGGAGCGTTCGAGCAGCCCTGCATAAGTGGTGCGCGCATGGGAAAAGGGATCCTCGCTGCCCGTGGTGGTGCACGCATGTTCGGCGATATTGCGCACGCGCAGGAATAGCTGGAACGTCGATGCCAGTGCGACCAGCCACAGCGCGAAGGGCAACCAGCCCCAGAACAGGAGCGAGACCGCGAGCAACACCGCCTGAACGGTCAAAAAGCGGCCGACGGTGCGGGCGGTTGTCTTGGCGCCGTCGATATTCGCCACCGGCGCATCGATGCCTGACCGGCTTTGCAGGTTGAGCATCCGGCCCGCGCTCGTGTCGCGCTTGGCCGAGGCATCACCGCTTTCACTGCGCCACATTGCCTGAAGTCCGCGCCATGCGGCGGCGAACTGAGCCTTGCGCTGCTTGAAAAAGGTCTGGCCCGTCAGGTCGCGGATCGCCTTGCGTTGCAGGCTCGCGCGGCTGGTGGGGAAGGGCGCGGACAGCGACAGGTCGGGGTCCTCGGGCTGCTGCGTGAACTTGTGGTGCGTCAGATGATAGGCCCGATAAGCGTGAAGGTCGCTGCCGGTCGCGGCGCCGGTGAGCCATTGGCCCAGAAAATTGTTCATCTTGCGATCGGGATGGAGCAGGCCGTGCGCACCTTCGTGCATCAAAATGGCAAGGCCCAATTGGCGACCGCCCAGAACAGCCAGCGCCACCGGTGTTGCGATGAGGCCGGCAATCCAGCTCCATTGCCATGCTGCCGCTGCGCCAAAAGCGGCGAGTGCCACGACTGCCCATGCATGCACAATCAACCACACCCCGCGCCAGGGCGAGACCGCCGTGATGCGCATCCATCTTTCCGCACCGAATATCTGGCGGGGATTGGCGGCCTTTACCGCGGGCATGGGAACTCTCCTATTCTCATGCGCCGATCATAGCGCAAAAGCCGGGGGCGTCCAAATCCGCTACGTTAATGCGCTCGCGGCAAAGGCGGCCATATCGGCCTGTGCGGCGCGCGATTCGCGGAAGGTGAAGATCGGCCAGTCGTGCAGCATCCCGGCAAGCTCGCGATAGGCGACGGTGGGATGCTTGGCCTTCAGCGCGCGAGCATCGGTGACCAATATATCATTGCCGCCACCAAAGGCGAGGATCGGAGGCAGATTGTCCCAGCTGCCAAAGAGCGGGCTGCACCGCATATCGGTGAGCGGCACGTTGCCCGCATAAATGCGTCCGGCATCGGTAATGCCGCTGATGGTCAGGATGCCATCGCGCGGCTCGATCTGTGCCTGTTCGGGGTGCGCGGGGTCAAGGTTGAGCCATGGGCAGATCAGGATCAGGGCGCGTGCCTGCGCACATCCGGTGTCGCGCGCCATTTGCGCAACGGCTGCCGCGAGCCCGCCGCCTGCGGAATCGCCACCCATGACAAACGCCTTGCCGCCTAAGCCATCGGTATAGGCGCGGGTGAAATCCATCGCCCATTGCGTGGCTTTCTCCGCGTTGCTTTCGGGCGCCAAAGGATACAGCGGCGCGGTCACCGACCAGCCATGGACCTTTGCCATATGCGCCAGAAAGTCCCAATGCACCGCCGCTGCCGGATATACATAGCCGCCGCCATGCCAGTAGAGAATATGCGCCGTCGGTTCACGGTCCTTAGGCGCGAGGGTCCATACGGTGCGTCCGGCAAATTCGGTGTGCGCGACATGCACGCTGCCGCGCGCCTTCGCGTCCGGTTCGGGCGTAGGCTGTGCGCGTGATTTTGCGATATTGGTCTGAAATTGCGGGCCGCCTGTAAACAGCTTGCGGTAAATGCCGGTTGTGCGCAGCACAAAGCCGGTCAGGCTGGCGATAAAACTCGGCATTTTACTCTCCCTATTTCCCGCTGGTGGCGGGTGCCGGCGTTGCTGCGGCGGCCAGTTGCGCTTCATATTTTTCTTTGATTTCGGCGAGAAGGGGGATGGCGGGATTGTTCTCGCTCCGGTTGTGCGGATCATTGGCCAGCGGCATCAACGTGCGGTAGGCCCCGCCAAAATTTTCATCGTCCATCAATTGCTGCACCACTTGCCAGCGCACGGCCTGGTCATAGGGGGCAAGCTGCAACGCCCGTTCCAGCCCATGAGCCGCGACCTCGCTGATGTCCTTCCCCGACATCTGCAGGCTACGGTAATAGAAGATGAGCGGGATGGGGTGGTCGGTTTCAATCTTGTTCAGCGCGGTGACGGCGCGGGTCACTTTCTTCCACGCTGCGTCGGCATTTTCGGCCTTTTCCGCGATCCGGGAGAGCGCATAGATTTTCTGCACATGGGCGTTCACCAGCGTCGGCGCGGCGATCAGCGCCTTGTCGGCGGCGGCAAGGGCTTCGGTATAATTTCCCGCATCATGTTCCGCCTCTGCCAAGGCGGCGAGGACGGCAGGGTCATCGGGATATTTCGCGGCAACCGCCTGCGCCTTGGGAAGCAGGACTTTGGCCGATTCTTCATCCACCCCGCGCTTGGATTCCAGAATGATGGGCATCATCGCGCTTTCGGCTTCGCTCATCTTGCGGATGGTGATCGGACCGACCGCCAGCTTGTCGGCCGCGATAGGCAGATAACGCATCTTGCCCTTGTTCAGATAGGCTTTCAGTTCCTTGTCCAGCACCTTCAGATCGCCAAAAGCGGTCTGCGCCGCATCCCACTCGGTTGCGCCATTTGCAAGTGCCGCGCGGTATTTGGTCAGCTGTCCCGGGCGTGTCCCCGACATTTGGAGATAATGGTAAAGCAGCCAGCTGCGGCCATAAAATTCGTCATAACCTTTGACCTTGCGGGTCTTGTACGTATCGGAATCGAGCAATGCCTCGATAGGAACATCAACCGCATAATTGAGCTCTGCCGCGCGGTGATTTGCGGGCAGGCCGATGCCCATGCCGCCATCTTTTTCAAAGCGGACGGTCGAGAAAAATTCGGCAAAGCCCTCGCTATACCAACGCGGGGTGGCCCATTCGCTGACGCCGTGCATCACATGATGGGCATATTCGTGGAACAGGACCTGTTCGCTCTGCGTGATGTTCATGCCATCGCTTTCGACGCGCGAGGCAAATGCGACCGACCCGCCCGCGCGGGGAGAGTAAAAGCCCTGCAGAAAACCGCTCTTGTCGCCGGCGAGTTTCTGTACCTGACCTGCGCTGCGGACAATGTAGATGGTGACGCGGTTGGAGGGGCTGGGCTTTTCATCCGCCCGTTTCAATATCCCTAACAGGCCGCTGTGATAGCGTTCGAGCCGTTCGGTAAATTCGCGGACATCCTTTTCCTTCTGGTCCGCGATGACGAGGAAATGGTCGCTGCTGGCTTCATTCCACTCGGCCCGGGCGGCGGCGGGCAGGATAAATGCCCATAAACAGATTAAACCAACCGCTATCCGAGTCTTCATAAGGTCCCCCACCACCTTTGCTGTGATGGGGGGAGCTTATGGCCTTTATTTCGACGCTGCAATCCAGTCGTCGATTTTCTTTTCAAGCACCGCCAAAGGCAGGGCGCCGGTGTTCAGCACCTGGTTGTGGAATTCGCGAACGTCGAACTTCGCACCCATGGCCTTCTTCGCCTTGTCCTTCAGACGAAGGATGGTGATCGCGCCGATCTTGTAGGCGAGCGCCTGCGACGGAATGGCGATGTAACGCTCGACCTCGGCCGTGGCGTCGGTTTTGCCCATGTCGCTGTTGGCGAGCATATAGTCGATTGCCTGTTCGCGGGTCCAACCCTTGCTGTGCAGGCCGGTGTCGACGACCAGACGCATGGCGCGCAGCATTTCGTCGGACAGGGTGCCGAAGCGCTGATAGGGGTCCTTGAACAGGCCCATGTCATAGCCCAGCGTCTCGGAATAAAGCGCCCAGCCTTCGACATAAGCCGTGTTGCCGCCAAAGCGCATGAAGGCGGGAAGCGCTTCATTTTCCTGCGCGATGCTGATCTGGAAATGGTGCCCCGGGGCGCCTTCGTGCAGGTACAGCGTCGTCATGCCCGGCGTTGTGCGGCTGGGCAGGTCATAGGCATTGAAATAGAAGGTGCCGGGACGCGAACCGTCGGGCGTACCATTTTGGTAGCTGCCGCCGGCTTCATATTTTTCGCGGAACTCTTCATAGGGTTTGATTTCAAGCGGCGCCTTGGGAAGATATTTGAACTGCGTCGAAATCAGGCCATCGACCTTTTTCCCGATATCATAATAGCCCTGGGTCAGCGCTTCACGGCTGGCGGGCTTGAATTTCGGGTCGGTGCGCAGATGCTCGAAAAATTCGGGCAGCGTGCCTTTGAAGCCGACCTCATTCTTGATCTTTTCCATGCCGGTCTTGATCCGTGCCACTTCCGACAGGCCAAGATTATGGATCTCGTCGGCCTTGAGCGGCAGGGTCGTCGTCTGCTCGATCTGGTATTGATAGAGCATATCGCCGCCCTTCATCGCCGACAGGCCGACCTGCTCGCGCGCCAGCGGCAGATAGCTGTCACGCAGGAAGTCGCGCAGACGGGTGTTGGCGGGGTAAAGGCCCTTTTCGATAATGTCGCGATATTCGGCGGTCAGACGCGCCTTGTCGGCATCGCTAAAGCCTTCGGGGAATTTCTTCACCGGACCGAAATAGGGCGACTCTTCGGTCGACTGGGCCAATTGGGTGTTCAACTGGTCCACGACATTGGTGATCGTCATCTTCGTTTCGAACACGCCCGACGCCATGCCTTGACGGAACCGGTCAATCGAACGGTCCATCAGCACGATGAATTCCTTGTGGCGCTTCAGGTTATTTTCATAATCCTGGACCGTCTTGAACGGGGCCGCGCCCTGACCGCTGGCAAAGGTCGGGTAGAAGGTGTGGAAGCCGAAGAAGTGGTTCAGCGGACGGACCACGGTCAGGTCCATGATTTCCTTCGACAGGCCTTTGAGCGCGTCGATCTGGCCCTGCTTGAACACATCATAGGCAATCTTGTCGGTGGGGTTCAGCTTTTCGCGGTCGATCGCTTTCAGATTTTCCAGATTGGCTTCGGCGGCTTTTCTCTCATTGGCGAAATATTCGTCGCTGATGAAATCGCCAAAGCGGTCGGCATAGCGCATGTCGCCACGGAACAGCGCGTTGAGCGGATTGCGCTTCAGGCTGCCTTCGTCATCGGCGGCGAATAATGCGGCCAGACGCTGGCCTTCGGTCTGCGTGGTTGCGGCGGCAGGTGCAGTCTGGGCGACGGCGGCCGTGGCAAAAGGTGCCGTCAGCGCGGCCCCTGCAAGCAAGATGAGTTTCAGTGATTTCACAAGCATTTCTCCATAAACATTGGTGCCGCCGACGGCAGCCCGCAATGGCTTCTCTTTTCGGCCAACGGCTTCAAGCCGCAAACATTATTCGACAGACAGCAATTAGCTGTCTTTGGGGGTATTGATTTCCAGCCAGTTATTCTGCCGGTACCATTTGGTGATGACATGCTTGACGCCTTTGGCGACCGGTGTTCCGGTGTGGAGCGTCTTGTAATTCAGCGTGCCGTCGAGGTTCATATTGTTCCACATCAGCATCATGCCCGCCTGTGGACGGACACCCAGACCCAGATGCGGAAACTCGGTCGCGCCACCTTCTTCGGGTTCGTTGAGGAAGATCATCGCGGTCCAGCTGCGCTGCCCGCCCGAGGGGCCTTCCTGTTCCCAATAATTCTGGCTGGGGTGGAAGAAATCATGGTGCGCCTTGAATTCCTGCCCGACCTGATAGCGCTGCCCTTGCATCGTTTCGGCATAGTCATTTTCGATGCCCAGCACATCGCTCATCCGCGCCTCGACCTTGGCGACAAAGGTGTCCCAGCGGTTCAGGTGGCAGCTATAGCTGGTCCGGAAACCCGCCTGTTCGGTGCCCTTGTAGAGCGTTGAAGGGACGGCATCGGCATCGATTTTCTTGATCAGCGTCTTGCAGTCCGCCTTGCTCAAAAAACCCTGATACAGATAGAGCTGCGCATCGGCATGCTCGACCTGCTGCACCAGCGGGTTGGCGTTCAGCCGCTTCGTGACATGCACGCCGATCCGGGCAAGCTTTGCCGGATCATTGTTGGCGTCGAATTTTTTGATGGGCGTATCTTCAAGCATATCGGGTCCGAATCAGGGAACGATGCGGCCTCTTACCATGACCCATGTCGGCTTTTCGAGTGTCGTGATATTGGTGAGCGGATTTTCGCTGACCGCAACCAGATCGGCGGAATAGCCGACGGCGATCCTGCCGATTTCATTTTCCATTCCCAGCGTTTTGGCCGCAATGGTCGTGGCGCTCGCCAGGGCTTCGGCCGGTGTCAGTCCGGCCTTTACCAGCAGGGCGAATTCGCCGCCATTGCTGCCATGCTCAAACACGCCAGCGTCCGTGCCAAATGCGACGGTCACGCCCATCGCTTTTGCGCGCGTGACCTGCCGTCCGGCGGCCTCAATTGCTTGCCGTGCCTTTACCTCGACCGTTGGCGTATAGATGCCCTTGCCGATCCGCGCCCGCACGCCTTCCAGTGCCATCAGCGTGGGGACCAGCACGGTGCCCTTGGCCTTCATGACCTTTAGCGCCGCTTCATCGGCAAAGGTGCCATGGTCGATTGTGTCGATACCCGCGGCTGATGCGGCCTCGATGCCGCGCGCGCCATGCGCATGGGCCATGACCTTCAAGCCCAGCGAATGGGCGGTGTCAGCGATGGACCTCATTTCCGCATCGGTAAAATGCGCCTCCAGCCCGCGGCCCTGTTGCGAAAGGACACCGCCGGTCGCAGTAATCTTGATGACATCAGCGCCAAGCCGCGATGCCTTGCGCACCTTTTCCGCGCATTCGACAGGGCCTGTGCAGGTATAGCCGGTGTCGAGCGCCGCCAGCACATCCTTACGGAAGCCGGTGACATCGCCATGCCCGCCCACGATCGACAAAGCCGGTCCTGCCGCGACGATACGTGGTCCGACAATCTTGCCCTCTGCCGTGCCACGGCGCAGGACGAAGGCGGTGTTCTGCGCCGAGCCTGCTTCACGAACGGTGGTGAAACCGGCCTTCACGGTCAGTCCGGCGTTCTTCACGCCCATGACTACGCCCCATTCGTCCGGGTCGACCGCTTCGTCGCGGAAGTCACCGCCGGGGTCACCGGTCAGATGGACATGCAGGTCGATAAAGCCGGGCACGACGGTCATCTTGGAAAGATCGACAACGACGTCGGCCTTGAATGGAATGTCCGTTCCCCGGTTGATTTCCTTGATACGGCCGTCTTCGACCATGATGACGGCTGGGCCTGTCGGTCCCGTCGCAGCGTCGGGGATCAGGTTGCCCACGAGGATCGCGTGGGTCTCGGCCATGGCGGGCGTCGCGGCGGCCAGAGCGATGCTGGCCAGAAGCATGGAACGAAACATATATCTCTCCCTGTTTTACAAAAGGGAGATTGGGCAGCTTGGCGCCATGTTACAAGAAAAAAAGACCCGGACGTCAGGGACGCCCGGGTTTTCTATTTCAATCGTCCGGTTTCTTACCAGAAGAAGTCGTGGATCGCGTCCACCACGCGGCCGGACCGTAAGTCGATCAGCAGCACATCGTCAAAGTAACGCACCCAGCGATAGGGGCCATAGGCCGGCGGCAGGCGGTAATAGGACGGGTCGCTGATCCAGTAGCGCGAACCATAATAGCCCGAGCCGATGTTGATCCCGATGCCAAAGCGCCGGTAGCTATGCCCGCGATAGGGCGCATAATAGCGGCCGGGGCTGTAATAGTTCCGGTACCGTTCACGATGCCCGCGCCAGTCATAGCGCCGGTCATTGCGCCAGCTCTGGTTCCAGCGGCTGCCCCGATTGTCGTCATCGCGGCTCCAGCTGCGGTTGCCGCCACGGTAGTTTTCGCCGCTGCGATCGATGCTGCCTTCGCGGCTGCGGTTCCAGTTGCGTTGACCGTCATCGTCACGGTCACGCTGTTGGTAGCCGCCGGGTTGGTAACCGCCCTGGTTTGCGCCATTGCGGCGGCTGTACCGGCCGTCATTGTCATCGCCATTGCGCCGTTCTTGCGACCATGTGCGGACGGTGCGGGGAGGTTGTGGTGTTTCCTCGCGTGCCTGTGGCGGTGCGTCCTGCTGGCCGCGCCAGCCCTGGTTTCCGCCGCGCTGGCCTTCGCCACCACGACGCCGTTCGCCCCTGCGTCCATCGCCATCGCGGCCTTCGCCACGCTGGAACGACGCCTGGTCCTGCATTTGCAGGGCATTGCGGCTGGTCTCGACTGGAACGGTTGCCGCCTGCGCGACGACGGGTGTCATCACGGTTGCGGCGGCCAATGTTGCCAAAATAATCTTCTTCATGATCATTCCCCGATGCGGGCGCCCAATGCCCCGGCATGAAGTCTTCAATGGCCGAGTCGTTGTGAAGCGTGGCTGAACTCGCAGTTCATGTTCATGAAAGGAAGCGTTTTGATGAACGAACATGTGGAGACTCCTGCATATTGGGCAGTGTAAACCGGACTAGGACCCTGAAACAAGTTCAGGGTGACGGGTAGGGGAAATCAGGGTGACGGGTATGGTGTTCAAAACAGTACTTAACCTTACTCCGTCATGCTGAACTTGTTTCAGCATCTTAGTTCCGCCGACCGTTAACTCCCCAAAGGACCTTCACCCCACCTTGTCGAACGGAATATCCAGCACCGGAAATTTCTCCCACCCGGTAAAGTCGAAATGCCACCATTCGTTGGACAGGCCGACAAAGCCCTCGGCCTCCAGATAGCGTTGCAGGCGGGCGCGGTTTTCAATCGCCACGGCGCTGGCACCCATATAGTCGCGATGCGCTTTTTCCGAAAAATCGTCGAAGCCGGTCGGCATTTCGACCAGTTCGCCGGTGGCAAGATCATGCAGGCTGAGGTCGACAGCACAGCCGCGGTTGTGCTTGGATCCGCGCTTGGGGTTGGCGACATACTCTTTTTTCGGGCCAACGGGCGTTGCGTCCCAAAGCTTCTTTGTCACCCGCCATGGGCGATAGGCATCGAAGATGGTGAGGCCAAAGCCTTCGGCCCGGGCGGTGCGGCTGGCGCGGACGACGGCTTGCGCCGCTGGTGCGGTCAGGAAAGCGCGCGCCTCGCTGTACAGGACGGTGCCGGTGAAATTATTCGTGGTGGCGTAGCGCATGTCGAGGCGGATGGTCGGATCGAGCTTGACCAGTTCGACCAGACGGCCCGGATCGGTCGCCGCCAACGATTTTGCCTGCTTTGCCGGAATGAAGGCAACATCCTTGTCCGGCCGGGCAGGGGCGCATCCGGCGAGCGGCACAACAGCCAGCCCCAGCGCCACCTGCCGGCGGGAAAGCACTAGCTGGCGTCCTTGGCCAGCCATTCTTCAAGCCATTTGATCGTGTAATTGCCGTTCTGGAAATCGGGATCTTCCAGAAGCTTCTGGTGCAAAGGAATGGTTGTCTTCATACCTTCGATCACAAATTCGCCCAGCGCACGCCGCAACCGCATCAGGCAGCCTTCGCGCGTCTGGCCATATACGATCAGCTTGGCGATCATGCTGTCATAATAAGGCGGCACCTTATAGCCGTGGTAAAGCCCGCTATCGACGCGGACATAGAGACCGCCCGGCGGGTGGTACCAGCTGACCGTGCCGGGTGAGGGCATGAAGGTAACGGGGTCTTCGGCGTTGATACGGCATTCGACGGCATGGCCGGTGAAGGTCACTTCGTCCTGCGTGAACGAAAGCGGCTTGCCTTCTGCCACGCGGATCTGTTCGCGGACGAGGTCGAGGCCGGTGATCATTTCCGTCACCGGATGTTCCACCTGCAAACGGGTGTTCATTTCGATGAAGAAAAATTCGCCATTTTCCCACAGAAACTCGATGGTGCCTGCCCCGCGATAGCCCATGTCCGCCATGGCCTTGGCGCAGATATTGCCCATACGGTCACGCTCGGCTGTCGACAGCACGGGCGAGGGAGCCTCTTCCAACACTTTCTGGTGGCGGCGCTGCAACGAACAGTCGCGTTCGCCCAGGTGCACGGCGTTGCCATTGCCATCGCCGAAAATCTGGAATTCGATATGGCGCGGATTGCCGAGATATTTTTCGAGATACACGGTGGCATCGCCAAATGCCGCTTTCGCCTCGGATCCTGCTTGCTGCATCTGGGTCTCGAGCTCTTCCTCGTTGTTGACCACTTTCATGCCGCGCCCGCCGCCGCCGGATGCGGCCTTGATGATCACCGGATAGCCGATGTCACGCGCAATCGCCTTGGCTTCGGCCACATCCTCGATCGCGCCGTCGCTGCCGGGAACAAGCGGCAGGCCAAGCGCGCCAGCGGACCGCTTCGCCTCGACCTTGTCGCCCATGGTGCGGATATGCTCGGGCTTCGGGCCGATCCATTTGATGTCATGGCTTTCGACGATTTCCGCGAACTGCGCATTTTCCGACAAAAAGCCGTAGCCGGGGTGGATCGCGTCCGCATGGCTGATTTCCGCCGCCGAAATAATCGCCGGAATGTTCAAATAGCTGTCGGTGGCCGAAGGCGGTCCGATGCAGATGGCTTCATCGGCAAGGCGCACGTGCATCGCCTCGGCATCCGCCGTCGAATGGACCGCGACCGTTTTAATTCCCATTTCATGCGCGGCACGATGGATGCGAAGCGCAATCTCGCCACGGTTGGCGATCAGGATTTTCTCAATGCCCATATTTACGCGATAACCATGAGCGGCTGGTCAAATTCGACGGGCTGTCCGCTTTCGACATAAATCTCGGTCACGGTGCCGCTGTTCGGCGCAACGATGGGGTTCATGACCTTCATCGCTTCGATAATCATTACGGTGTCGCCCGCCTTGACCTGTTGCCCGACCGTTACAAATGCCGCGGCATCGGGCTCGGGTGTCAGATAGGCCGTGCCCACCATCGGCGATTTCAGCGCATTTGCGGCAACGGCCGGTGCGCTTTCGGCGATATGCGCAGGTGCGGCCTGCGCAACAGGTGCGGCTGCAGCGACGGGCGCTGCGGCGACGGGGGCCGCAATGGCGGTCATCGTGCGCGAAACGCGGATCTTGCGATCACCGTCCTCAACCTCGATTTCGCTTAAACCGGTATCGTTCAGCATTTCGGCCAATTCGCGGACCAGATCGGTATCCACCTGCATTCCACCATTGCTGCCTGATTTTGCCGCCATTTTTTGCTCCTTGCGCCCCGAATTTTTAATGTGCTGCGCCTAATGTCAAACTTGTAACGCTGCGTCCAGCGCGAGTTGATAGGACTTTGCGCCATGTCCTGCAAACACCGCCTTCGCGCCCATCCCCACATAGCTTAAATGCCGGAACTCTTCACGGGTATGCGGGTCGGACAAATGGACCTCATATACCGGCACTTTGATGGCCTTGATCGCGTCCAGAAGAGCAATCGACGTGTGCGTATAGCCCGCCGCATTCAGCAGCACCGCCTTCGCGCCTTCGGCCTGCGCCTCGTGCAGCCAGTCGATCAAATGCCCTTCATGGTTCGATTGCCGGAAATCAATCTCCGCCCCGGCTTCGCGCGCTTGGTCATCGAGCATTGCGGCAATATCGTCGAGCGTGTCATGGCCGTAAATCTCCGGCTCGCGTGTGCCGAGCAGGTTCAGATTGGGGCCGTTCAATACAAAGATCAGGTCGGTCAAAACGCTTTATCTTCCATCAAAAATCATAGGTCAGCCCGATACGGGTCACCGTGTCGGTTTCCTCTTTGCCCAATAAAGGCCGGTCCTGATAGCGCAGGTCGTACGAAATCTGTGAAGAAATCCGACCGGTCAGTTTTGCCTGCAGGCCGGTGACGGCGCGGATGGTGTTGCTATTCTCTTCGGCAACCAACTCCATATTGTGCGACAATTTGACCTTGTCGTTCATCTGCCAACTGCTGGTCAGTGCGCCCCGGCCCGCCAGCGTCGACCGTTCCACACCCGCCCGTGTCCAGTCATGGCGAAATGCAGGGCCAGCCTCCAGCGATATGGCCACATCGGCCTCGCGCACGATGCGCCAGCCAAGACCAAGGCTGGACGTCGCCCGATGGTCGAGCCCCGCCAGCACGTCGCGTTCATATTCCAATATCCCCAGCGCATAATGCTGTTCGCTGATCGTCCAGTCACTCTGGTACGCGGCGTTCAGATATTCGCGCGATGTGCGTCCTTCGCTTTCCTGATAGTCGCCGCGCAGGCGGATCTGGTGCGACCAGGCGGCGCCGGTGCGTTTGATGACGGCGCCGACGGTGATGCCGAAACTGTCGGTGTTGCCGCTTGTGTGAAATCCACCCAGATCGCCGCGTCCGGACCATTTGACCGGCGGAGGGGCAGGTGTTGGCGCGGGCGCAGCGGCCGCAGCTACAGCAATGGCCGGTGGCGGTGCGGGTGTTACAGGGGCTGCCGCCGCGACTTGCTGCGCACGGTTGCTTTCCAGCGCCAATAGCAGATTGTCGATTTCGACGCTTTCCGCCGGATAGGTGAGACGGGCAAATTTGACCACGGCGGCAAGTTCAGTGGCATTACCCTCCCGCGCCGCAGCCTCCATCATCTGCCGCACGGGCTGGGGCAATTCGGCAAAAGCGGGTGCGGCGCACGCCAGACCCGCCAGCAATACTAAAAATGTTCCATATCGTGACCGCATAGGACGCCTTTTTGGCAAGCCGGGTTGCTATTGCAATTGCACTCTTCCTATATGGCGCAAATCAGAAAAAGCGAGACGAAATGGCCCTTTCCCAGATGACCGACAGCATTTCCATCCAACTGAACGGTGACCCGCGCCGCGTGGCCGCTGGAATCAGCGTTGCCGATCTGGTGCGCGAAATCGGTCTTGATCCGGCAAAGGTCGCGGTCGAACGCAATCTGGAGATCGTGTCCCGCTCGACCTTGGCCGATGTTACCATCGCCGAGGGTGATATGTTTGAGATCGTGCATTTCGTCGGCGGCGGACAGGATGACAGTTGGACCGTAGCGGGCCGGACGTTCACGTCACGGCTGATTGTCGGTACGGGCAAATATAAGGATTTCGAACAAAATGCCGCTGCGCTGGTGGCGTCAGGGGCCGAAATCATCACCGTTGCCGTGCGCCGGGTCAATGTCTCCGACCCCAAGGCACCGATGCTGACCGATTATATTGATCCCAAAAAATATACCTATCTTCCCAACACCGCCGGATGCTTCACCGCCGATGATGCGATCCGCACCCTGCGGCTGGCGCGGGAGGCAGGCGGCTGGGATCTGGTGAAGCTGGAGGTATTGGGGGAGGCAAAGACGCTCTACCCCGATATGCGCGAAACGCTGAAGGCGACCGAAGTGCTGGCCAAGGAAGGATTTCTGCCCATGGTCTATTGCGTCGATGATCCCATCGCCGCGAAGCAGCTGGAAGAGGCAGGCGCGGTAGCGATCATGCCCTTGGGCGCGCCCATAGGTTCGGGGCTGGGTATCCAGAACCGTGTAACGATCCGCCTGATTGTCGAAGGTGCATCGGTTCCTGTGCTGGTGGATGCAGGTGTCGGCACCGCGTCGGATGCGGCGGTGGCCATGGAATTGGGCTGCGATGGCGTGTTGATGAACACCGCAATTGCCGAGGCGAAAGATCCGGTGGCGATGGCGACCGCGATGAAGCTGGCGGTCGAATCAGGGCGTATGGCCTACCGCGCGGGCCGGATGGGCCGCCGCATGTATGCCGACCCGTCAAGCCCGCTTGCTGGACTGATCTAAACCGTCCAACGCCATTTCGGGCGCTTTTCTTGTAATATAATTGCAAAATTAGTCGTTGGTCGAACCATTATGTGCGTTCGCCTCGACGCTGGTCGAACCATCGACTGTCTTTGCGCTTTATCGAAACTGTAATGCCCGGGCAACACAGCGGGGGTAGAAACATTTCTGCAGGACGGGCTTGCAAACTTGCTCCCCAGCTACGGAAGTCGGCCCGCCTGCACCCTCTCCCACAGGCCGACGGCGAAACGTCGCGGCCTTAAAAAAAGGATGTTCAAAATGGCTACCCCCAAGCTGTTTCAAGTTGCAATGATTGCCGCATCGGCACTGGCTTTATCGACCCCCGCCATGGCCGAGTGGAAAACGGTCTCGGTCCAGCATGAAGACCTCGACCTGTCGACTGCCAAGGGTCAGGAACGCCTGAAAACCCGCGTCAAGTCGGCGGTACAACGCGTCTGCGGCAGCCCCCGGGCGATTACGCTGAAGGAGCGTATCGACCAGAATAACTGCGAAAAGGACTCGCTGGCCCGCGCCATGCCGAAAGCAGAACAGCGTATCGCTGCCTATGCCGAAAGCCGCCGCGTCGCCTTGCGCGACTAAATTCACCAAGTTTCACGGTGGGGGCTCTGGCCAGCGATGGCCGGGGCCCTTTTTATTTGCCCGCAAGCTTTTTGACGTCGGCGAGATATTTGCGCCCGATGCGCATCGACAAATCTTCGCCCAACAGCGCGTGCCACACACCGCCACCTTCATGGCGCAGTCCGGTGATTAGGTCGCGCCGGACGATATGGCTGCGGTGGATGCGCTGGAACTGTTCGGGGTTCAGCCGTTCTTCCAACGCCGAAATGGTCTGGTGCAGCAAATAGCTGCGTCCGGCGGTATACAGCCGCATATAATCGCGCTCGGCCTCGATCCGCTCAATATCGACGGCTGCGATGCGGATCAGCTCTGCACGGTGGGATACCCAGAATTCGCTCGCATAATTACCGCTGCCGCCACTCGCACCGCCGGTGGATGACGGCGCTTCGCTGTCGCTCGCCGAGGCGCGGGCAATGGCGCGGCCCAGCCGTTCGCCGGACACAGGCTTCAACACATAGTCGACGACATCAAGGTCGAACGCCTCGACCGCGAAATTGTCGTAAGCCGTAACGAGGATGATCGACGGCTTCTTGTCCATCAGGCCAAGCGCGCGTGCGGCGTTGATGCCGTCCATCTTGGGCATGCCGATATCAAGGAAGACGAGGTCGGGCGTCAGTTGCTGGGCCAGGCGCAGCGCGGCGACGCCGTCATTTGCGGTGCCGACGATTTCGATGACCGGATGGTCGTTGCACAATATTTCGAGCCGCTCGATCGCGAGCGGCTCGTCGTCAACGATCATGGTGCGTAATCGGCTCATATATGGACCTTATGGCTGAGTGGTACGGTCAGCGTCGCCCGGTAGCCGCCCCCCGAAAAGGCTTCTGTTTCCAGCTTCGCCGCCGATCGGTAGCGCGCCTCCAGACGGTCGCGCACATTGGCAAGGCCGATGCCATTGCCACCGACATGGGTGACGTCCATGGCCTCGCCATCATCTTCGACGCTGATGACAAGATGGTCTTCCTGAAGCTTTGCGCCGATCGTGATGGTGACCGGACGGGTGGTGCGCGACACGCCATATTTGATGGCATTTTCGACCAGCGGCTGCAGGATCAGTGCGGGCACATGCTGGTGCATCAGTTCGGGCGGAATGTCGAACTTGGTCCGCAACCGCTTGGGGTGCCGGACGCCCTCAATCTCCAGATAGAGCCGCTGCAAATCGACTTCTTCTTCAAGCGTGACATCTTCCAGCGGATCGGATGACAGGCTGGTCCTGTAAAAGTTGGACAGGTTCTGGATCATCGTTTCGGCCTCGGTCGGTTTGCCCGTGATGACCAGGCTGGACAGGGAATTGAGTGTGTTGAACAGGAAGTGCGGATTGACCTGATAGCGCAGCGACCGCAACTCGGCATCCTGCGCCGCCTGTGCAAAGCGGGATGTCTTGCGCTCCGCCTCGCGCACTTCGCGGGCGTAGCCGATGGCGACATACAGCGACGCCCAGGCGATCAGGAAGAAATAATGGGTGACCGAAATGTCGGCGATTTCCTGCCAGAAGGACAAGCCGAGTTGGTCTTTCAGATCCTCGACCGTCCGGCCGACATTGGGATCCTTGAACAGGCTGATCGGATCATAGAGGTTGAAGATATAGAAATTGGCTGATGCGAGCAGGATCGCGGCGGGTATTGCCCCGAAAAAGGCAAGGCTGACCCGGAAACCGAGCGATTGCCGGTCTGCAAGCCTGAGGCCGATATACATGACCCAGGTCACGAATATGCCGACGACGGCCACCATCAGGCGGCGTTCGAACAAGGTCGACTGGGCCGGAAAGTCGAGAAGCGCCGCGCGCAGCGACAGGATCAGCGCGTAAAAGGCCCAAAAGCCGATAATGGTCAAAAGCGCCATTTGCTGGCCGACAAGGGGCTTTCGTTGCTGGACAAAGTACATGGCCTTTACATAGCCGATTTTGCGAAGGTTGCACTATGTCCCGCGCTTCTCGTCGAATGGGCCCTCAAGTTGGTCGAAACTTTTTCTTGCCATCGGTGCTGTAAACGATTCATTAACTATGAATCTGCGATAGTGGTATTCGATGGTGACAGGGGAATTGGTGCCATGACAAAGGGCAAGAGTGACGGGCCGGGCATGATGACCTTGGCAGAGATTAAAGAATTCGCCGGTTTCAGCGCCGCGACACAGCGCTATATCCGCCGCTCGCTTGATGTCGCCTTTGACCGGAAAGATGCCATCGCCCTGTGGTCCCGCGACGCAGTCGAAGCGACCACGATCAAGGCCCAGCACAAATTTTACGATAAACTGCCCGAAATTCGGGCACTTATTCCGGACTCCAGCTCGATCGAGGATGCCGAGCCTTTCCTTACCCAGTTGATTACGGTGTCGGCCTTTGACCTGGGCCAGAGCCGTCTCGACGGCTTTGCTGCCTATCGTTTTCTCTACGAACGTCTGATCGGTGCCGATGCACGGCCCTGGTTGCCGTCGGCCTTTTGTGCCGCCGCATCGATGCCGCATCTGCAACCCGAACGGCGCAAGGCGTTGCTCCAATCGATCAGCGAAGCGGCGGCCACGGCCCCCGGCTGGTCAAAGCGGCAGCCGAGCTTTTATCCCGAATGGGTCGAAAAAGTGGACGCGGACAACAGCAAGGCGCGTTAATCGTCGCGCCGGCGATAGCGGAAATACCAGACTTCATGCCCGATACGGCGGGCCTTGGCCTCGTAACGGGTCTCCGGCCAGCCGCCGGGACGCTTCAGGAAATCGGCAGGTTTATCGCATAGCCAGTCAAACTGCTCGCGATGCCGTTGCATCACCATCAACGCGTGGCGCAGATAGACCGGATGGTCGGTGCCAAAGCGGAATTCACCGCCCGGTTTCAACTTTGCCGCGATCAGATTGACCGGACCGTCGTTCATCATGCGGCGCTTGGCGTGGCGCGCCTTGGGCCAGGGGTCGGGGTGCAGCAGATAGACGAAGCTCAAGGAACCATCGGGAATGCGGCGCAAGATCTCGAGCGCGTCGCCCATATGCAGGCGGACATTGCGCAGCGCGCCGTCGCGGATATGGGTCAGCGCCATGGCCACCCCGTTCAGGAACGGTTCGCAGCCGATGAAGCCATGGTCGGGCAACAGGTCGGCCCGATAGGCAAGATGCTCGCCCCCGCCAAAGCCGATTTCGAAATGCATCGAACGCGCATCGCCGAACAGGCTTTCGCTGGTCAGCACGCCTTCGTCCGGCACCGCAATTTGCGGCAGCAGATTTTCCACCAGATCGGATTGCTCCGACCGCAGCCTCTTGCCCTTGGACCGCCCGTAAAGGCGGTTCAAGGTGGTCGGATCGCCGGGTTTGTGCGCAGTCATGCCGGCGCGATTAGCGCTTTGACCGTCGAAATCAAGTCAGGCGTTACGCGAGTGCGGCCTTCAGGTCCTCGACAAGATCGGTCCGCTCCCACGGGAAGAAGTCGCCCTCTGCCTTGCGGCCGAAATGGCCATAGGCTGCGGTCTTGCGGTAGATCGGCTTGTTGAGGCCCAAATGGGTGCGGATCGCGCGCGGTGTGAGGCCGCCCAGTTTCTCGATGCTCATGATCGCATTTTCAATTTGATCATCGCCCACGGTTCCGGTGCGGTGCGTGTCGACATAAAGCGACAGCGGCTTCGACACGCCAATGGCGTAGGCAAGCTGGATGGTGCAGCGGGTTGCAAGGCCAGCGGCGACGATATTCTTCGCCAGATAGCGGGTGATATAGGCCGCCGAGCGGTCGACCTTTGTGGGGTCCTTGCCGCTGAATGCGCCGCCGCCATGGGGCGCTGCGCCGCCATAGGTGTCGACGATAATCTTGCGTCCGGTCAGACCGGCATCGCCGTCGGGGCCGCCAATTTCAAAGCTGCCCGTCGGGTTGATGTGATATTCGGTTTCGGTCAGCAGGCTGGCCGGCAGAATGTCCGCGATAACGCTTTTCACATATGCGTGCAGTTCGGCTTCCTTCTCGCCCTGGTCATAGCCTTTGGCATGCTGCGTCGAGACCACGATGGCGGTCGCCGCGCTTGGCTTGCCTTCGCTGTCATAGCGCAAGGTCACCTGGCTCTTGGCATCAGGCTCCAGAAAGGGTGCGGTTCCGGCATGGCGGTCGGCGGCCATGCGTTGCAGGATCTTGTGGCTGTAATCCAGCGTGGCGGGCATGAGGTCGGGCGTCTCGGTCGACGCATAGCCGAACATGATGCCCTGGTCGCCAGCGCCTTCATCCTTGTTGCCCGACGCATCGACGCCTTGGGCGATATGTGCGGATTGGGGGTGCAGGTTATTTTCAAAGCGCAGCGTTTCCCAATGGAAACCTTCCTGCTCATACCCGATTTCCTTGACGGTCCGGCGGACGGTCGCTTCGACCTCTTCCTTGACGCCAGCGGCCCAGTTGCCGTCTTCGTCCATGATACCCTTGCCGCGGATTTCACCGGCAAGAACGACAAGCTGCGTCGTGGTCAGCGTTTCGCACGCGATGCGTGCTTCTGGGTCCTTGGACAGGAACAGATCGACGATAGCGTCGGAGATTTGGTCGGCGACCTTGTCGGGGTGGCCTTCGGACACGGATTCCGAGGTAAACAGGTAATTGGAGCGCATGGTTTTTCCAGTCTATGGCTGTGTCTGCGTATAAAGAATTCTTTATATCGATGCGGGCCCTTAGCGGGAAGAGCCCCGGCGGGCAAGGGGTAACAACGCGCCTGCGATGAGCAGCAAGGCAAATCCGATAGGCAGGATATTGCCATAGGTTGCGAATAATGTGGGCGCCTTGGCACGCGGCAAACGCGCGTCGATGCGTCCGGCGGTGCCGAGCGGCAGATGCTGGACGATCCGGCCATCGGCGTCGATGATGGCGCTGATCCCCGTGGGCGTGGCGCGGACGATGGGCAGGCCTTCCTCTATCGCGCGTAGCCGTGCCTGCGCCAGATGTTGCGGCGGGCCGACGGTTCCGAACCAGGCATCGTTCGAAGGATTGAAGATAAAATCCGGACGCTTTCCGCTGTCGACGACCTGGCCGGAAAAGATGATTTCATAGCAGATTTGCAAGCCCACCTTCACCGGCTGATCCCCGACCTTCACGGTCAAGGTCTGCGGCCCGGGTCCCGGCCAGAAATCGAGATCACCCGGCACGAGACGCGCCAGACCCAGTGGCCGGAGCAGCCATGGCACGGGCAGATATTCGCCATAGGGCACCAGATGCGCCTTGTCATAATGGCCGAGCAATGTGCCGTTCGAATCCAGCGCGCTGACGCTGTTGCGGGCGGCGACCAACTGGCCCTTTTCAATGACGAGCCGGTTGGCCCCGGTCACCAGCACATCGCCATCCTGCATCAGGGTCGTCAGACGCGCGCGTGCCCCTGCGGCGCTGTCGCCCGGCTGGAATTGGTAATAGCGGTACGGATATCCGTCCTCCAGATAATCCGGCAATGCTGCCTCGGGCCAGAGCAGCAGGCGCGGACCCTGGTCGGGCAAGGGGCGGCTGTTCATCGCCAGCTTTGCAAAATTGATCGCTTCATAGCCCGGTTCATATTTGTCCGCCTGCGAGATATCGGGCTGGACGATGGTGAGGCGCGGCGACTTTGGTGCGTTATTGGCTGAGGTGACAGGGATTTCGACACCGTGAACCCAGAGTCCTGAAAGCAGGGCTAATCCCGCCAGCAACGGCCGCCACTGCCGATGTCCTGCGAGCAGGATCAGCCCCGACGTCAGCACCACGACAGCCGAAAGACCATAGGTCCCCAACAGACCTGTCGCACGGGCAAGCTCAAGTTGCGATTGCCATATGACCGCCAGGGGATTCCACGCAAAACCGGTGAAGGCCCAACTGCGCAGCCATTCGCTGATTGTCCAGCATCCGGCAAAGGCGAGGATCAGGGGCAGGATTGCGCCCGACGTTGCCGCGCGCTTGACGCGGATGTGGATCCACCATGTCCCGCCTGCCGCCAGCGCGGGATAGACCGCGAGATAAAGTGCCAATGTAACCACGGCAAAATAGCCGAGCCAGATCGGCATCGCCGCCTGAAAGGTAAAGGCGACCGCGATCCAGTTGTTGCCTGCGCTAAAATGGCCGACACCGAACAGCCAGCCGAGCATTGCGGCACGCCTTGCGCCCGATGCGTGGCCCACCAGATGAATCAGAAGCGCAAAGCAGAGCAGGGTAAGCGGCCATAGCCCCAACGGCTCAAATCCGGCGGCGGAAATGGTCCCGGCGACCAACGCGGACCAGCGGGGATATTTCAGAAGGAATGCGGGGATTCTCTGCACGGCGCCGTCTTTGCCCATGGGCGGGGACAAAAGCAACAGAGCAGGCGGGGTCAAGACGGCTTTTTGCAATATGTTGCTGTGCATTCAGAAAGCAGATGCTAGGGGCCCCTGATGCTTATCTTTACCCTCCTGCTCGCCGCTGCGGTGCCGTCAGCCCTTTCGGAAGTGCACCAGCGCGACATCGCCTGTGTTGTGGAAATTGCCGTTCAGGCCGATGCCCAAAAGCGCGGCATGGCCGCCGGCACGGATGTGCAGGCAAATGGAAAGCGCTGGGCAGGGATAGTCGGCGACCGGATCGTCTTTGAAACCGGCCAGCCGCGCGAAGTCGTTGCGCTCGCCATGCAGGAAGCCGCGCAAGCGGGCGTCGGCAAGACGCGGGATGGCGCCGTGCTTGATGCCTGCACCCGCCAGATGCTGCGCGAACTGGCGGTGGCATCGGCGGCGGACCAACCCCTACCCAAACCGGTGCAATCCAAATGAGCCTGAGACCCTTTCACCTCGCCTTTCCTGTCCACGACCTGGCTGTGGCCCGACAATTTTACGGCGATATTCTCGGCTGTGACGAGGGACGTTCGTCCGACCATTGGGTCGATTTCAATTTCTTTGGTCATCAGCTGGTCGCCCATCTCGACCCCGCCGCGCGGTCGGTGTCGACGCATAATCCGGTTGACGGGAAAGAGGTTCCTGTGCCGCATTTCGGCGTCGTGCTGACCATGACGCAATGGGAGGAACTGGCCCGGCGTGTCGATGCCGCGGGTATCGCATTCGGGATCGCGCCCCATGTCCGCTTCAAAGGCGAAATCGGGGAACAGGCGACAATGTTCTTCTATGATCCCAGCGGCAATGCGCTGGAGTTCAAGGCTTTCGGCGACGACGCCAGTATCTTTGCGCGCTGATCAGGGGGTCGCGTTGACGGCTTGCACCGTTGCCGACGGCTCGCCGGTGATGCCGTCGGTCGGCTCGA
This sequence comes from Sphingorhabdus lacus, assembly GCF_009768975.1. NCBI lineage: Bacteria > Pseudomonadati > Pseudomonadota > Alphaproteobacteria > Sphingomonadales > Sphingorhabdaceae > Sphingorhabdus > Sphingorhabdus lacus. The sequence goes on from NZ_CP035733.1 coordinate 3,180,128, forward strand.
CGGTCACTTCCGCCTCGCGGATGATTGCATCGTCATCTTCCACTTCGTCCAGCGCCGCTTCGGCCAGATCGCTCTCGTTGGCAGGCACGGCGTTTTCCGGCAGCACTTGAGCCACTGCGTTTGTGTCTTCGGCAACCGGTGTTTCATCCCCGCTTTGCGCGTAAAAATGCGCGCCCATCAAGACGAGCGCGGCGATCGTAATGGTCGCGATAAAACTGACGATATTGCGTGAGCTATTGTCCATGGGTCCACCTTGTTCCGGGGGCCATGATAAACGCTGCTGCTTAACAAGCCCCTAAATTGAGGACGCTGGTTCCTGCATTTTGACGACGTTCGAGCATTTGTCGCTCTTTTCCGCTCCGCCACCTGCCAGCATCGAAAAGGCAATGAAGCCGCCAACAACAAGCACCAGAAAGCCCGCGGTGACCCATGCCAGATATTTATCGATGAAGCTTTTGATCGGCGGACCGAATTTCCAGAACAGAAGGCCGACCAGCATGAACTGGAACGCGCGCGACAGCACGCTGGCCCAGATGAAGGTCCACAGGTCCATATGGATGAACCCGGCGGTCAGCGTCAGCAGCTTGAACGGAATGGGTGTCGCGCCCTTGATCAGGATTATCTCCGCGCCGAATTCGCGCAGGTAACAGGCAGCGGCCGGAAAGCTGTCCCACAGGCCGAGCGTCTTGAGCAAGGTAACGCCGATGGTTTCATAGGCGAAGAAGCCGATGGCATAGCCGAACAGCCCGCCCAGCACCGAGGCAAGCGTGCACACCATCCCGTAGCGCAGCGCCTTGTCGGGACGGGCGAGGCACATCAGGCCCAGCAGCGGATGGGGCGGTATCGGGAAAAAGCTCGATTCCATGAAGGAGAACAGGAACAACCACCGCTCCGCATGCGCGTGCGCGGCCTTTTCCATCATCCATTCATAGAGGCGTCTCAACATTAGGCGCGGCGTTAGCCGTCACCGTTCCCAATGTCCAAATTTTTCGCGGGCAGCAGATGCCCGAATATCAGGCCCGCGCCTTCGCGCTTGCCGCGACGCGGATTTCGGCCGCGGCATCCCGTTCGGGAGCGACCAGAAAATAGCCCAATATGATGAGCAGCAGAACGACGAATATCTTCGTCAGATCACGCAAATCCTGTTGCTGCAACCGCCGCCTCGCGCGGTTGCGCGGCGGTAGGGGTTTGCCCGCAATATCCAGCAAAGTCGCCATTATTCATTCCCTCCGGACATGTCGCACGATGTCCGCACAAAACCACATTGATTGCCGGTAAAATGATCCGGACTCGAATTTGTTCCAGACCACCAAAAACAGTTGCAAATAACAACTGAAATGGCAGTGTAGGGGCCAAGGCCGATTCCGGCCAATATCTCAGGAGAGTTGATCATGAAGCTATATGGTGCACCGGTTTCCCCTTTCGTCCGTAAAGTATTGGCCTTCGCCGCCGAGAAGGGACTGGCGCTGGAACTGGTGCCGATCGGCTTGGGTGACCAGAACCCCGAATTTCTGGCCTGCAGTCCGTTTCGCAAAATGCCCGGTTTCACCGACGGTGACTTTGCCATTTCGGATTCGTCCGCCATCGTCACCTATATCGACGCCAAATATACCGACAGCCCGTTAATCCCTGCTGATGCGGAAAGCCGGGCGCGGGTTGTCTGGTTCGACGAATTTGCGGACACGATTTTGACATCTGCTGCAGGCGCAATGTTCTTCAACCGGATTGTTTCCCCCAAATTTGTCGGCAAACCCGGCGATGATGCAGCAGCGGCCAAGGGCGAGACGGACATGGGACCGATTTGCGCCTATCTTGAAGAGATCATCGACGACGGCGGCTTTCTGGTCGGCGACAGCCTGACGCTGGCCGATATTTCTGTCGCCAGCCCCTTCGTCAATGCCGCGCATGCGGGCTATGTCCCCGACGCCGCAACCTATCCCAAGCTGACCGCCTATCTCGCCAGCATGCACAGCCGCCCCAGCTTCGCCGACTGGATCCGCCGCGAGAGGAAGATGCTGGGTCTGGGTTGAGTCATCAGCGCTGACTGAGCTTCACCGCTGAAATCATTGCCCCTGCTGGTCGAGGCTCACCTCGACCGGCAGGGGTTTTTCGTATCCGTCCGTCGCAAAACATTCTGTTGGTCGGAATATGTATTGCAAATAAGAATCAATCTTAATAACTGCATATCATCATAATGAGAATCGTTCTCAATAATGCAGCTAAAGGAAAGTTCATGACCCGTCCCGCCCTCGTCTCGCGTGCCCTTTTGGCAGGTGCACTCTCGGCTTCGATCATCAGCCCTGCACTCGCCGAGGATGATCTGGCGGATTCGGAGGATCGGCGGACGATTGTCGTGACAGGTGAGCGGGATGGCGATGCAAACCCCAACGCAAATGCCAACGCGCCGTATAAGGTCGAAAATTCGGCCAACAGCAAGTTTACCGAACCGCTGCGCGATACGCCCAAGAGCATCACGGTAATCCCGAAAGAGGTGATCGAGGATATCGGCGCGACCAGCTTTCGCGAGGTGGTCCGCTCGACCCCCGGCGTGACCTTGGGCACAGGTGAAGGCGGCAATGCCTTTGGCGACCGCATCTTCATCCGCGGGTTCGAGGCGCGCAACGATATCTATATCGATGGCCTGCGCGACCCCGGCGTGTCGAGCCGCGAGATTTTCGGCATTGAGCAGATCGAAATCGTCAAAGGCCCGTCGGGCAGCTTTGGCGGGCGCGGGACGACCGGCGGGCTGGTCAGCCTCCAGTCGAAACGGCCGCAGATCGGCAACGACTTTGCCGTGGTCGAAGGAACGATCGGAACCGAAAACCATTATCGCGGCACCATCGATACCAATGTCATGCTGACCGACAGCCTCGCGCTGCGGGTCAACACGCTTTACCATCAGGCCGACACGCCGGGTCGCGATTATGTGGAGAGCACGAAGAAGGGCACAGTCATCGCGCTCGGCTGGAACCCGGTCAATGGCTTGCTGGTCACGGCGGATTATTATCATTTCCGGCTCGACGGCGTGCCCGACTGGGGGCATCCGTTCGATAGCACGACGCAGCAACCCTATAAGGTCGACCGTGACAATTATTACGGCGTGATCGGCCGCGACTTCCTCTATAATGGTTCGGACATCGGCACCTTTGCGGTGGAATATGATCCCATCGACGCGCTCTCCCTGCGCAGTATCACCCGCTATGGCGAGACCTATAACCGCTATCTGGCCGGACCCGTCGGTGCGGTTTGCCGCTTTGCCCGCACCGCCACAGGCGCGTGCCCGGCGACGGGAACGCTGCTGCCCGAGGACCAGTTCACCGTCACGCCGGGTGCGCAGCGGCGTTATTCGGACACGCGCTATCTGGCGAGCCTTGCCGATGCGACCATTCGCCTGGGCAATGAAGGCTTTTCCCACACGCTGGTCTTCGGCGCGGAATATGCGCGGGAGAAAGTCGATGCCTATCGCCTGCTGACCTCCGCCTTTGTCGAAGATGCGAATGGTAATGTGCTTTCGGTCTCACCCTTCATCCGCAATTTGCTCGACCCCGATCCGCTGTTGAACGGAACGCTGACATCCTATGTCGATGGCGTCACCGGACCTACACAAACCCGGGTGGAATCAACCGGCGTCTACCTGATCGACACCATCAAATTCGGGCCGAAATTCGCGGTCACTCTAGGCGCGCGGTACGACAGTTATGACATCGCCCTGTTCAACCCCGACGCCAGTAACGCGGCGGGATTGCAACCCGAAAGGCTGGCCAACAATGTCAGCTTCCTCAACTGGCAGGCGAGCGCGCTGTACAAGCCGGTCGAGGCGGTCAGCCTTTATGCGTCCTACAGCACCTCCTCCAACCCCAGCGGAGAGCAGATTGACGGCAACGGCGTCGCCTATGACGGCCTCGCCGCCGTGACCCAGAATCTGGAGCCCGAGCGGAATGAAAATATGGAGGTCGGGGTGAAGGGCGAGCTGTTCAATGGCGAGTTGCTGCTGACCGGCGCGCTGTTCCAGATCACCAAGCAAAATGCCCGCGAGCAAACCTCGCCCGGTGTCTATGAACTGGTGGGCAAATTGCGGTCGCGCGGTGTCGAGCTTGGTGTGTCGGGTAATCTGGGCGACAAGGTGCAGTTGTTCGGCGGCTATACCTATACCGATGCCAAGCTGGTCAATTCGGTGAACGCCGCAAATGAAGGGCGGCCCTTTGCCAATATCCCGAAGCACAGCGCCTCCTTGCTCGCCACCTATGCGGTGACCGACCGGTTTGAAATCGGCGGGCAGGTTTATCATCAGAGCAAGATCTTCGGCGGGTCTCAGGTGGCGGGAACGGCCTTTGTGCCCAGCTACACGCGCTTCGACGCGGTCGCGCGGTGGCAGGTGCGCGAGGGGTTGGAGGCGCGGGTCAATGTCCTCAACCTGACCGACAAGCTTTACTATGATGCGATCTACCGGTCGGGCAGCCCCTTTGCCTATGTCGCACCGGGACGATCGGCGACGCTTTCGCTGACCGCCAGTTTCTGAAGGTCGCGCCATGCTGATCGCTATTCCCGATATCCTTCCCCCCCATGAAGCTGTGGAGCTGGGCCGCTCCCTCTCCACAGCGGATTGGGTGGACGGCAACGCCACCAGCGGCCCCGGCGCGGCGCTTGCCAAACGAAACAGGCAATTGCCCGAGGGTGGTGAGGCCGCCCGGCAAGCGCGCGCCGTGGTGCAGCGGGCGCTGGCGCAAAATGGTCTGTTCCTGTCGGCCGCTTTGCCGCACGCCATCTATCCGCCGTTGTTCAACCGCTATGGCCCGGGTGAGGGCTTTGGCGACCATGTCGACAACGCGATCCGCATCGACCCCGCCACGGGGCAGCAGATGCGGACCGATATGTCGGCGACCTTGTTCCTCACCGATCCCGACAGCTATGATGGCGGTGATCTGGTGGTGCAGGGGGCGTTCGGGCAAGCGTCCTATAAGCTACCGGCCGGGCATATGCTGCTCTACCCGTCGTCCAGCCTCCATCATGTGACCGAGGTGACGAAAGGGGAACGGATCAGCTGCTTTTTCTGGGTCCAATCCATGGTCCGCGACACGCACGCGCGCGAAATGCTGTTCGAACTTGACCAGAGCATCCAGCATCTGACCACCGACCATGGCGGGGGCCATGCCGAGGTGCTACGCCTGACGCAGCTTTACCACAATCTCATCCGCCGCTGGGCGCTTTAACCTCAGGCGCTGCGTTCAAAAAGGCGACCAACCGGTCGCGCCATACGCGATAGCCTTCGCGGCTGGGATGGAGCGCGTCGTTGAACAGCACGCGCCGTTGCGCCCCGCTGTCGTCCACAAATGATGGGTAGAGGTCAAGAAAGACCGTATTGGCCTGCGTCGCCGCATGCGTACGCAACGCCGCATTGACCGGCATCACCAGATCGCGGTTCTTCACCGCATCCTCGGTCGGCAGCAGCGACTGGATCACAATCCGCGCCTTGGGCCTTCGTTCCCGCAGGCGCGCGACCACGGCCTCGACCCCTTTGATGATGCTGGTGGTGGCGGGCTTTTCGGCATCAAAGCTGTTATTGATACCCAGCATGACGAAAAGCGTATCGGGTTGCAGGTCCGGCCGGTCGAGCCAGCCTTCGCCCCCTTGCGCGGCCGGCAGCAGGCGGTGGAGCACATGTTCGATCCGGTCGCCTGATACGCCGAGATTGAGCGCCTTGTGCTGGGGAACCGCCCCGCCAAAGCTTTCGTTCCAGACCGACCAGCCGCAATAGAGTCCCGGAAACCAGGGGTTCGCATCCAGATGCCAGAAATCGGTGATGGAATCGCCGACAAAGACAAGCCGGACCGGCTCCAGGCTTTGGGCGGTGGATAGCTCCTGTCCAATGTCGGACGCGCGCTTTTGCCAATAGTCGACACGGGGTGTGGGCGTTTCCGCAACAAAGCGCGGCGCATCTGGTGTTTGGCCTTGCGCGATGGTTGGCAAAGTCGCGGCCAGCGCCACGGCATAGAGGCCGGTCCAGATATTCAAGCTTTTCATGACGCGCTCTCCCTTCGCGATGTGTGGGGGCAGTCTATGGGAAATGCAGCGCTTGGCAATCACCCCACATACGTATGTGGGCCCGCGTTAATGCAAACAACACACCTCGCCCCTAACGCTGGTTCCCGTCAGGAGACACCACCATGAAATTTATCGCACTCCACTCCCGCGGGGGCAATTACCTCGTCGTCGCATCCAACGTCGCGTGGCTACGTGCCGCCGAAAACGGCCAGACCCAGATCGGCATCGTCGGCGGACAACCGCTGCTGGTCGCCGGCAGCATGGACGAAATCGTCGCGCAATTGACCGAAGTCCCGCCTGTGGTTGTGTGAGCGGGTTGCGGGCATATCCCCATGAGCCTCCAAAGTCTGGATCCGCGCGCTGCGTAGGGCGTGCGATCTCGATTGCGCCGTCGGACAAAAGCGATAGGATGCCATTCTCGAATGGATCGAGATGAGCGGTCAAATGGGGGCGAAAAAATGGAACAGCGCAAAACATATATGATTATATTGGCACTCGCTGCGGTTGTGCTGGGCGGAATAGTCGTTTTTGGCGTCATATAGGACGCAGCAAGAACCGACATTTTAACCATATGGGTAAAAACATATTGACAGCGTAACGCTCATTCGGTACAAATAGGCATCGTCGAAAATTGCGATTCGCACCCATGCAAGGGCGCAGGGGCTGGAGAGTTTTCTCCGGCCTTTTTTGTGCGCGTGTCGGGCGTTGGACCACTTCAAGGAATAGGCATGAATATCTTCGGTTGGAAATCAACCGGGCGCGGGTTGCTGCGTCCGGGGAAAATGCGTGTGCAACAGGACCGGCTTTCGGGGGTTCGCACCGCCGCTATGACAGCGCTCGGCGAATGGCCCCGTTCCTATGAGGCTCAGGTGCGTGAGTTGTACCTTGCCAATGCAATTGCCCAGCGCGCGGTGGGTCTGGTGACCGATGGCGTGGCATCGGCGCCGTTGCTGCCGTGCGATCCGGTTGCGCTGGGGTTGATCCGGGCGCGAACTGCGGGGCAGGCACTGCTCGAAACAGTGGCAACGCATTTGCTGTTGCACGGCAATGCCTATGTCGAGATTTTGCCCGGCGCCGACGGACGCCCGACCGAGTTGTTCGCATTGCGCCCCGAACGGGTGGCGATCGAGGCGGACAGCCGGGGTTGGCCCATGGCTTATATTTATCGCGTATCCGGGGCGACGTCGCGGCTGCCGGTGGAACAGGTGATCCACCTGCGCGCGCTGCATCCGCTGGATGACCATTATGGGCTGGGTGCGATGGGGGCGGCAGCCGGGGCTATGGCGATCCACAACGCCGCAACGCGTTGGAACAAGGCCTTGCTCGACAATGCGGCGCGACCATCTGGCGCGCTGGTTTATGAAGCAGGCGAGGCAGGGACGTTGACCACCGAGCAATATGCCCGGCTGAAGGAAGAGCTGGTGACCAGTTATCAAGGGGCAGGCAACGCCGGACGGCCCATGTTGCTTGAAGGTGGGTTGAGCTGGCAGCCAATGGCGCTGACCCCGGCGGAGATGGACTTTGCCGGATTGAAAGAGGCGGCGGCGCGCGAAATTGCGCTGGCCTTTGGGGTGCCGCCCGTGCTGCTCGGCCTGCCCGGCGATGCGACCTACGCCAACTACCGCGAGGCAAACCGCGCGCTGTGGACGCAGGGCATCCTGCCGCTGGCGCACAAGCTGCTCGATGCGCTGGCACAAGGGCTGCAGCCCTGGTTCGACGGGCTGCAATTTACGATTGACCTTAATATCTTGTCTGCCCTGTCCGAAGATCGCGAACGGTTATGGGCACAGGTCGGAGTTGCGGATTTTCTGACGGCGGAAGAAAAACGGGAAATGCTGGGCTTGAATTAGCCCGTGCTGCATTTCCAGCGGGCATAGTCCCATTCGCCGCCGATATTGTTGCAGCTTTGGATACCTTCATGCTGCAGCAACCAATAGCCGCCGGCCACCAAAGCCAAGATGCATAAGGTCAAGAAGATCCACCGGCCCATTCGACGGACATAACCCATTTCGGACCGAAATACATAGAGGAATCACACATGGCAGAAGAGAATTTGAAAGGCCTGTTGGAGCAGGCCTCCGAAAGTGGTGCGCGTCGTGCACTGGCCGGACTGGGGCTGGATGACAGCCATGCCGCAAAGGACATGGGCGAACTGCGCGAGTTGTTGTCGGCGTGGCGCGATGCCAAGCGTTCGGCGCGCAAGGCGGCCATTGGCTGGCTGGTCCGCATGGCGCTTGCGCTGTTGCTGATCGGGCTGGCGGTCAAACTCGGCTTGCCGGGTCTGGTCCTGCAATGAGGATCGCGGGCTATGCCGCCATTTTCGATGCGCCCGACCGGGGCGGCGATGTCGTGCGCAAGGGTGCGTTCGGGCGGGTCGCGGCGGCGGGATTGCCGCTGTTGTGGCAACATGACGGTGCGCGCCGCATCGGTACGGTCGAAAGCCTTTCCGAAGACGGACGCGGCCTGCGCATGATCGCGCGCGTGGATGACGCGGCTGTGCCCGTGCGCGCCGGGTGCGGCCTGTCCTTTGGCTATCGCGTTCGCGCGATGCAGCGCGGGACCTATCGCGAACTCACCGACCTCGACCTGATCGAGGTCAGCATTGTTACCCACCCCATGCAACCGCTCGCGCGGGTTCTGGCGGTGTCTTAGTCACCGTCTGGAGCAACGGATCAGGATGCTGGCGGTCTAATTCCCCGCGCCTTGCCCTGCACTAAACTGAATTGCGAAGTTTTCGCTTTTGCATTTGGTGATAGATTGCGAGGAACCGGGCGGGATTGGCGCCTCTTTCGCAGTTTTTCCTTCATCCGGCTTTTCGAAGCTTGCGTGCAGCTCTTTCGGCTTTTCCTCGGTAGGCAACAAGCAGGGGCTGGCGACGGCTACAACATTTCCGCCTTCTTCAACGATCGTCCGACCATCACCTGATATCCGGTAGATTTGCCCGCTGAAAGTCGCCTTCGGGGCTGGCATTCCGAGAATTTCTGCGATGCGCTTGGCCTGCGCTTTCGCAGCGCACGATTCGTCGAAGGGCGGAATGGCCGTTGGTTCCGTGGGGCAGACGACGATGTCAGGGCCTTCATCAAAGGGACTCGCCGCTGTTGGCGGTGCATCGGCCGCACCCAGTAACATCATCAAAAACAACATGAATCGTCTCTCCCACGGTTCAATTATTTATGAAAGGAACTATATCCATGCCAGCCGAAAAGGGAAGCACCTTCCTGTTGAAGGTCGGGGACGGCGCAACGACGCCTGTTTTTAGCACGGTCGCCGGATTGCGGACGACGCAATTGTCGATCAACGGGGACGCCGTTGTCATCACGCACAAGGGGTCCGGCGCCTGGCACGAACTGACGTTGAGGGGGATTTGGATAAATTTCGGTTGGTCGATGTTGTTGCTTTGGGCGTCTGGGCGGAAAAATCGGGTCGGATTGTAATCTGGTCCATGTCCAAGGAACGTGGATTTCAGCACCCGCCATTGCGGACCCGTCTGGTGGTCTGACAGTCGATGCAGAAGCGCGTGCGGCGATTAAACTGCTGTTGGACCATTTTCGGTCGTTAGGCCATGTTACCCGTTGAACTATTGCGTAAAAACTGTCTGCAGAAAATGGGCTTTTTTCGTCAAATAGCGACATTTCAGCAACAGTATAACGACATAGTTGCTTGCATCAATGGAACAGAATCGATAGACCTGCGTTCTCGAATTTCCGTTCCTAAGATAGAAAAGGGGAAAGTTGATGCGTAAGTTAGCCATAGGTTTGGCGCTCGCTTCTACTGCTCTGGCATCACCGGCTTTGGCCCGCGACGACCAGTGGTATGTCGGAGTTGATGGCGGTGCCATGATTGTTGAAGATATGCAGTTGGACATCGCAGGCGTAAATGACGCCGCGTCGCTCGACACTGACACCGGTTATGATTTCGGTGGCGTTGTTGGTTACGACTTTGGCGGTTTCCGTTTGGAATCAGAAGTATCGTATCGTGAAGCTGATATCTCTCAGTTCGCAAGCGCGACCCGTCAGATCACGGGCGGTACTACAACTGCTCTTGCTGCCGGCGGTACATATGACGTTGGTGGCGACGCAAATGCGTTGAGCTTCATGGTCAATGGTCTTCTGGACTTTGGCGATGACGACGGCATCCAAGGCTTCGTCGGCGGTGGCGTCGGTGTTGCTCGTGTTGATCTTCAGACCGTATTGGGCGCGCCTTCGTGGCTCGACGATTCGGACACAGGTTTCGCATGGCAGGTTCTGGCTGGCGTTCGTGCGCCGATCAGCGACAACTGGGATGTTGGCCTGAAATATCGCTTCTTCAACGCTGACAATGTCAACGTCGTAGATCGTCTGGGCCGTGACGTGGATACACGTTTCCGTTCGCACAGCGTCATGGGCAGCCTGATTTATAACTTCGGTGGCGCGCCTGAGCCAGTGGTTGTGGCACCTCCGCCACCTCCTCCGCCTTATGTTGCTCCTCCACCACCCCCGCCACCCCCACCGCCGCCACCTGCGCCGGTGTGCAACTCGGGTCCTTACATCGTGTTCTTCGATTGGGATAAGTCGAACCTGCGTCCTGACGCGGCTTCGGTTCTGGACAACGCCGTTGCCCAGTACGCCAATTGCGGCAATGCGAAGGTCATGTTGGCTGGACACGCAGACAAGTCGGGTACGGCAACGTACAACGTCGGTCTGTCGCAACGTCGTAACACGACCGTTCGTGCATACCTTGAGTCCAAGGGTGTTGCTGGCGGCGCGATTTCGTCGGAAGCATTCGGTGAAACCGCACCTCTGGTACAGACCGCTGATGGTGAGCGTGAACCGCAAAACCGTCGCGTGGAAGTCACCTACGGTCCCGGTTCGGGCATGTAATCTTCGGATTACCGAACAAGACATGAAGAAGGGCTGGTCGAAAGACCGGCCCTTTTTTTGGCTAGAACATGCGCTGAAAATTCAGGCAAGTGCTTGCGCACATAGAGCGTGGATAATGGCTTTCGGCCGCGCCGATATTAGGCTGCGGCTTTACCCTTTGCCAGATGACTGCCCGCAGCAGCATCAATCAGTCGCGTTTCAAGCGACTTGAGCCGAGACCGGCTCTCAATCTTTCCACCAAACAGATCGGTCACATAAAATGTGTCGACCGCCCGTTCGCCATATGTCGCAATATGCGCGCTGTGCAGCGTTACCTTGGATTCAAACAGCGCTTGCGCCAGATTATTCAGCAATGCCGGCCGGTCGAGCGCGTTGACCTCGACAACGGTGAACCGGTTCGATGCCAGATTATCGATGAAGACCGACGGCGCAATTTTGAACGCATCGGCACGGCGCAAGGCTTTGGGCTTGGCGTCGAGTTGCGCCATCAGTTTTGCCCGGTTGGTCAGGGCATCCTGGATATTGCGCGACAGCCGGTTCAATTGCCCCTGTTCGCGGAAAGGCCGACCGATCGGGTCCTGGATCAGGAAGTTGTCGACCGCCATGCCATCGCTGCTCGTGTGGATGCGCGCATCGATGATGTTTCCGCCGGCCAAATGGATCGCGCCAGCGATACGGTAAAACAGCCCGGGATGGTCGGCCGCATATACCGTCACCAATGTCGCGCCGCGTTCCGGATAATAGCAGGCGTCAATGGCGAGATCGGCGTCCTTATTGGCGAGCAGATGCTTCGCATTGCGGGCGATGATGTCGGAAGGCTCGGCAATCCAATAGGCATCGGGCAGGCGCTTTGCCAATTTGGTGAATTCGGGTGCGGGCAGGTTGAGTAGCTTTTCGAGTTGCTGTTTCTTCGCGGCAATCCGTTCCTCACGCCCGCGCTGCTTATGGCCGAGGCGCAGCACTTCCTCGGTCGCTTCATAGAGGTCGGATAACAGCTGCCGCTTCCAGCTATTCCACACGCCGGGCCCTACGGCGCGAATGTCCACGACCGTCAGGACCAGCAACAGCCTTAAGCGCTCTGGCGACTGAACGGCTTGGGCAAAGTCCAATATCGTTTTAAAATCGGCCAAATCGCGTTTGAACGCGGTAGCCGACATCAGCAAATGATAGCGCACAAGCCAGGCAACCGTCTCGGTTTCCGCCGGGTTCAGCCCGAGCCTCGGGCAGAGATTTTCGGCAACCTCCGCTCCCAAGACACTGTGATCCCCGCCGCGCCCTTTGGCGATATCGTGCAACAGCGTCGCGACAAACAGCACACGTCGGCTTACAATTTGACGCATGATCGCGGTCGATAGCGGGTGGTCCGCCTTCAACTCGCCCGATTCAATTTCCGCCAGCAGGCCAATGGCCCGTATTGAATGTTCGTCCACTGTATAATGGTGGTACATATCGAACTGCATCTGCGCGACGACGCGCCGGAAATCGGGAATGAAGCGCCCGAATACCGTCGATTCATTCATCCAACGCAGCACCGTTTCGGGGTCACGCGGCGAGCATAGAACATCCAGAAACAGCGCATTGGCCCGGGGATTACGCTGCACCGACCGGTCGATCAGGCGGGCATCACGCTGGGCCGCGCGCATCGCCAGCGGGTGGATTTCCAACCCGTGCAAATCCGCAAGCTGGAATATCTCCAAAAGCCGGACCGGGTCCTCTTCAAAATAGCCATCATGGGGCAAGGCGAGCCGTCCGCGATCGAGCTGGAAGCCATTCAGCTTGCGCGGCTTGCGCGTGAAAGTCGGCAGAAAGCGCCGCCCCTTCTTCGCCATGGCCTCGTCCAGATGCGCAAGAAACAGGCCGGTCACATCGCCGACCGTTTTGGCGTTGAGGAAATAATATTGCATGAAACGCTCGACGGTTGACCGTCCGGGACGATCGGCAAAGTTCATCCGCTCGGCGACTTCCCGCTGCAGGTCAAAGGTCAGGCGGTCTTCGGCACGGTTGGTGATGGCGTGCATGTGGCAGCGCACCGCCCACAGGAAATTCTCTGCCTTGCGGAATCGACGATATTCATCCGCAGTCAGCAGGCCCACGCCAACCAGATCGGAAGCGGACGAAACCTGGTGGATATATTTCCCGATCCAGTAGAGCGTGTGCAAGTCGCGTAAACCGCCTTTGCCGTCCTTGATATTGGGCTCCACGACATATCGGCTGTCGCCCATGCGCTTATGCCGCTCGTCGCGCTCGATCATTTTCAGCCGGACAAATTCCGACGCTGTCTTGCCAACGACCTCGCTCCAGAACCTGCGGCTGGCCTGTTCGTATATGTCGCGGTCGCCCCAAACGAAGCGGCTTTCAAGCAGCGCCGTGCGGATGGTCAGATCCTCTTGCGCCATTTTGACCGTCTCATCCAGCGACCGGCTGGACTGGCCGACTTTCAGCCCCAAATCCCAGAGAAGATAGAGTATCGCCTCGACCACCTGCTCGGTCCATGAGCTGCGTTTGAAGGGTGTCACAAAGGCGATGTCGACATCGCTATGCGGCGCCATCTCTCCGCGGCCATAGCCGCCGACGGCCAAAACCGCGATCCGTTCGGACGCAGACCTGTTGGCCGCGGGATAGACATGTACGGTCACATAATCGTAGATCAGCCGGACAATCTGGTCGATCAGAAAGGCCTGCTCGGTCGCTGCGCGATAGCCTTGCGAGGGATGCGCCTGCAAGCGACGGTCAATCTCTGCCCGGCCCTGCGCCAAGGCGGCTTGCAACTGTTCCAGCACGCGTCCGCGCTGGGTCCGGGTTTCGCGTTCCGACGCAATTTCGTCCAGCGTTTCCGCCAGCGATTTCCGGTCGATAATATCGCGCTGCTTAACAATATGATCCGCTGTCGAAGCCATAGGGCCTCCTATACCCCTATTTCATCGGGGTCGAACCAAAATGCAGGCCGGTGCCCAAAGTTAGACAGGCGTACCGACCTTTGCATTATATTCGCGGCGCAACGTGACCCGGTCGATCTTCTGCGTGCCAAGACGCGGAAGCGGTTCTGGCGCCTGCCAATAATGCACCGGAATCTTGAATGGTGCGAGGCGGGGGGCCAGAAAGGCTTTCAGATCTTCTTCCGTCAGGGCCACGCCATCCTTGGTGTGGTAGACGATACCCGGGACTTCGCCATATTTGTCATCGGCAATGCCGAACACCGACAGTTCAACGATCGAGTCATGCTCATAGGCGGCGGCTTCGACTTCGGGGCAGCTGATATTCTCGCCGCCGCGGATGATGATGTCCTTCTTGCGGTCGACGATGAACAGATAGCCGTCTTCATCCAGATAGCCGATGTCGCCGGTGCGGAAAAAGCCGTCCTTGGTAAAGGCGTCGCTGGTGGCTTTTTCATTGTCCCAATAGCCGTTGAAATTGGCGATGGTCCGGATGCAGACCTCGCCCCGTTCGCCCTGCGGCATGCGGTTGCCATCGTCGTCCAGCATTTCGACCTCGACCAAGGGTTTGGTCGCAGGGCCGGTGCTGGTGGGCTTCAACAGATAGTTTTCCGTGAAATTGCCGCAGCCCACGCCATTTGTTTCGGTCAGGCCATAGCCGAGCAACGGGTAACCCCAGCTCATTTCCTTGCGGATTTTCTTCACATGGTCGACCGGACGCGGCGCGCCACCGGCGGCAAAGGCGGTGCAGCTCGTCAGATCATATTTGTGACGGTTCGGGTGGGTCGCAAGCTCGATGCTCATCAACGGCACGCCGACAAAATAGCTGATCCGTTCCTTTTCAATGATGCGCATGGCTTCTTCGGCATCCCATTTGGGCATCAGCACCAGCTTGCGGCCAATGGCAAAGCTCTGCAGCACCAACGGCACCGATGCCGTCACATGGAATAGGGGCACGTTGACCAAAGCCGAAGGTTGCGACGGCATGGTCTGGCCGGTCGCGCTCAGCAGTTCGAAGAACACAAGCGTCTGGCCAACATAGCTCATCGCGCCCTGCACAACGGCACGGTGGTCCGAAAAGGCACCCTTGGACTGGCCCGTCGAACCCGAGGTGTAGAGGATTGTCGCATTGTCCAGCGGATCGATCGCCGGCAACGCAGTGTTCGCGCCACCGCCTTGCGAGGTCAACACCGACAGGCCGTCGACCGGCGAGCAGTCATGGCTGAAGATCAGAAGCTGGCAATCGCCGATATCCTGACCTTCCAGACGCGCGGCGCGCTGGGCATCGGCGAGCACATAGCGGCAGCCGACCATGCGGATACCTTCCGCAAGTTCGCCGCCCTGCCACCATCCGTTGAGCAACGTCGCGACGCCGCCTGCCATGATGATCGCCATATAGGCAATGATCCAGTTGGCCGAGTTTCGAGCGGCGATTCCGACCCGGTCGCCCTTCTGCAACTGGCGGCCATCGACAAGCCCGCCCGCCAACGCGCGCGCCGCCGCATAGGTTTCGCCAAAGGTCAGGCGGCAATCGCCGTCGACCAGAAATTCCTTGTCCGCATGGGTCGCGCAGAAAAAGGCGAAATAATCCGAAAGATTTGCTGGGGCCTTCGCCAACATCGGCATTTGGACGCCATATTTTTCGACATGGGTAACGGTAAGGGGACCATCATTCTCCATCAGGCGCGTAATCGTCGCGGTGATTGCAAGGTCCAGTTCGGTCGGCATTATGATTCTCTCCTAAACTCTTTGTGCACCTTCTATTTCGCTCTATAGGAAAGTCAAAATTTACCGAGGATTTCCTGTGCCGTTTGAAATTATTGCGACCGCTGCCAATTATATCCAGTTTGAAAATCTGGGCGTGGGTCCTGTTGCGCTGGATTTGGGCTTTTTCCAGATTCGTTGGTATTCATTGGGTTATCTCGCCGGAATCCTGTTGGGCTACTGGCTTTTGCTCAAGCTGCTCGCCAAGCCCGGCGCGCCCATGTCGCGCGAACATGCGGATGATATGATCCTTTATGCGACGCTCGGCATCATCGTCGGTGGCCGTCTTGGCTATATTTTCTTCTACCAGCCCTCCATTCTGCAGAATCCGGTCGACATCTTCAAATTGTGGGAAGGCGGCATGTCGCTGCATGGCGGCACTTTGGGCACAATCTTTGCCATCTGGCTGCTCGCCCGCAAGTATAAGCTCTCCTTCCTGCGGGTGTGCGATTATATTGCCTGCGTCATTCCCTTCGGCCTGTTCCTCGTGCGCCTTGCGAATTTCGTGAATGATGAACTGTGGGGCCGGGTGACCGATGTTCCTTGGGCAATTGTCTTCCCCAATGGCGGCCCCGAACCGCGCCACCCCAGCCAGCTTTACGAAGCCGCGCTCGAAGGCTTGCTGATGGCGGCTATCATGTGGCCTTTATTCTTCAAGACCGATGCCCGATATAAGCCCGGCTTCCTGTTCGGAACCGCCGCACTTATCTATGGCCTGTCGCGTTTTGCAGTCGAATTTGTGCGCGAACCCGACCAGCAACTGCAATGGCTGGTGCAGGCAAGCGGCCTCAGCATGGGGCAGTGGCTGACCATTCCGATGATCCTCATCGGCCTGTTCCTCATCGCGACCGCCGCCGGGCGGCGCAAGCGCGTAGAGCCTGTTTCGGGCAGCAGCAGTGTCGCCTGACACCGGCCAACTGGCGCTTCGCCTGGCGAAGCAGATTGAGGGTTCCGGCCCGATCAGTGTCGCCGAATATATGCGCGCGTCGAACAATGAATATTATGGCGCGGGCGATCCCTTCGGGGTCGAGGGCGATTTCATAACCGCGCCGGAAATCAGCCAGATGTTCGGCGAACTGATCGGCATGTGGCTGACCGATCTATATTTGCGCCAGAACAGCCCGGCCAACTGCCATTATGTCGAACTGGGCCCGGGGCGCGGCACCTTGGCCGCCGATGCCTTGCGCGCCATGTCGAAATTCGAATTTGCGCCCGCCGTGCATTTTGTCGAAACCAGCGAGACGTTGCGCGCGCAGCAGCTCCAGAATGTGCCGCTCGCCACCTTCCACGACCGGGTTGAAAGCCTGCCCACCGACGGGCCGTTGCTGGTCGTGGCGAACGAGTTTTTCGACGCGCTTCCTATCCGCCAGCTTATCCTGACCCATGCCGGTTGGCGCGAGCGGGTGGTTGTGCGCGACCGGGGGACAAAATTTGCCGCGATGCCCGGCTCCTACCCGATGGACGGGTCGGTCCCCGCTGCGTTCCAGAACTCCCCCGTCGGCAGCATTTTCGAATCCTCGCCCGATGCAGCGACCATCATGTACGAACTCGCAAACCGCATCGCCACACAGGGCGGCGCGATCCTGGTGATCGACTATGGCTATACCCAGCCTGCCCTGGGCAGCACCTTGCAGGCGGTGAAGGCGCATGACTATGCCGATCCCTTCCTCGACCCCGGCACCTGCGATCTGACCGCGCATGTGAATTTCCTGGAGCTCGCCAACCTCGCACGGATGCGCAATCTGCAGGTGGCAGGTCCGACAACCCAAGGCGTATGGCTATCCGCGCTCGGCATCGGCCAGCGCTCCCTTGCCCTTGCCGAAGCGTCGCCCGACAAGCGCGAAGACATCTTCATCGCCCGCGACCGACTCGTCAAAAATGGCGAAATGGGAACCCTCTTCAAAGTCCTCGCCGCACACTCCCCCGACTGGCCCGTCCCGGAAGGATTTGGCGCGCCATTGGGCTAGGGTGCGGCACCGACCGTAAGGAAAACGCGATGCAACGTGCCGTGATTGCCGGGTCGGTCTATTTTCTGTTGCTCTTTGCGTTCGGTTTTTTGCTGGGCACTGTGCGTGTCCTGCTTGTCATTCCCTATGTAGGCACTCTCGTCGCGACGATGCTGGAAGTGCCGGTGATGCTGGCGGCAGCCTATGTTGTCTGCCCACGGGTAATCCGGCGCTTTAAAGTCCCACCCGAACGTCCGGCGCGCTGGGTGATGGCGCTGGTGTTCCTGATCCTGCTCGCCCTGTTTGAATCCGCGCTTGGCAGCCTGTTGTTCAACCGGACCATGGCCGACCAATGGGCAGCCTTGTCGACCCCGGCCGGGATGCTGGGCCTAAGCGCACAAATCATCGCCGCCCTTTTTCCGCTTCGGATCGCTACCCCTTAATCAGCATCCGCAAGGCGTCCTGCATCCAGGTCCATTTCCCTAAGGGTTCGAACAGCAGGTTGAAGAGATTGACGCCCAGCGCCAGCCAGGTCGCAGGGTGATTGAACCGACCGTAACGATGCGCCGCCCAGTACAACAGGGCGATGATTGCGACTGATGTCGCATATATCGGGTAGGTAACTGCCGCCGGGTCGTTGGGCCCGGTTATGGCGACCCATAACACGCCGACACCTCTGCCCAAGGATGGCATCATGATGATGAAAACCGTGGAAATGAGCCACCACGCATGGTCTTCGACCGAACGGCGAAAGCGGATAGATTGGACGATCGCCACGATGAACGCGGACATCATGACCAGCTCCACCACCGCGATGCCGTAGAAGAACCAAGGTTCAAACGCGCCGAACTGTTCGCGCATCTGAGCAGAGTTTTCCGCGTTGGCGATATCACGATGGAGCGCCCCAAGAGCAGTAAAGGCCACGCCGCCCGCGAGGAAGAACCCGATCATGCCATAGGTTCGGTGACGCTCGAATTGTCCCCGTGACGCAAGATAGGGTTGGGAGATGAGGAAGATATACCACAAGGTCGCCGTCCAGTAATGAACGTGCACGGCCCAGGCATTCTCGGTCAGGTCCCCCCAATAATCGGGAAAAATGCCAATCTGCATGATAGCCATCGGGATGAGCATCCACAGGAACAGATCCCGGTAGCGTTCCATTCCAGTGCGCGTAGTCACAGACATCGCAAATCCCCCTGCGCCATCGCGGGTTTCGCGCCGCAACAGCATATTCGTCAGCCCTCCGACGGCAAACAGCCTACTATATTTCACCGCAAAAGCAAAAAACTGGGGTCGAGCCATTTGCGGAGCAGTCGAGACGATATGGGGCATGCAGTTTTTGCCTTAGGATCGAGTCAGCGTCCCCCAACAAATTCGCCAAAACGGACTGTCCGGACACGACAACATTGCGGACGTCGTTCAGACAAGCGATATTTCCCGTTCGTCGCATTTTTCCGTTTGACGCCAGTGCAGTAGCTGAAGGACAACACTGATCTATCCGAGCGATTAGCCAGAGGGCGGTACGAATGAAGTTTCTGAAAGCTGCTGTTGCATTGATGACACCCATCGTCTTGATTTCCTGTGCTGGACCAGCCGCCGAAAGGAATTCGGATTCTAAATTACCGCTCATTGCAAACGCTGTTGCCAAGCCAGCAATGGATTTTTCTCACCCAGGAGTGCTGGTTTCTGATTTTGAACTTGCATATGTGACCAGCAAAATCGCCGCAGGAGAAAGCCCGTGGTCGGAAGAATTTGAACGAGCCAAGAATTCAGATTTAGCTAGCAGAACACCAACAGGACAAACCAACATAGATTCTAGAAATGACCATGAAGCTGATCTTTTGCGTGATGATGCAATAGCCGCTTATACGCAGGCCCTCTTATGGCGATATTCAGGTAATGAAACTTATGCCATTGGAGCGATTACAATTCTGAATGCCTGGGCGGATTTTGAGGGATTTTCGGCAGGCACCGATCAAGACAAGCTTTTGGCGGGTTGGACCGGAGCAACATTGGCACCCGCTGCCGAAATAATGCGTTCCTATCCCGGTTGGCACGCTGATGAAATCATAAACCTCCAATCAATGTTCCGGCGCGCTTTTTATACGCAATTGAATGTTGCCAGTAGCTGGAATGGCAATGTCGATTTGACACAGATTGATGCTATGATGGCAATCGCCGTATTCAACGAAGACGAAGAGCTATTCAACAAAGGCTTGATGCGGTTCAATACCCGTCTACCCGCTTACATTTACTTGGCCGCCGACGGCGCAGCACCGCAAGCCGTTACGGGCGATGACGGAAACATTCAAAAATTTTGGTTTCAACCTAACCGCTGGGTGAACGGCCTGACACAGGAGAGCTGCAGAGACAATGGGCATCACAGCCAATATGGCGTGGGATCAGCGCTGCACGCGGCAGAAACGGCGTGGCACCAAGGCATAGACATATACACCAAAAATCAAGAACGGCTGACCGCTGCGATGGAGCTATTAGCCGGTCAACTTCTGACAGGATCAATGCAGGGAATTTGCCCGAATGATCAGGTCACACCTAATCGGTTCAATACGTGGGAGGTGGGATACAATCATTTTCATGGTCGAAAAGAACTTGACCTACCAAACACTAGAAAATTGATCTTGCAGCAAATTCGGAGCAGTAAGTCACGAACCGATTGGAACCTGAATTACGAAACGCTGACCCATGGCAGACCTGCTATCGCTGCCCCTGTATTACCGAAGTAATCAGCTTCGAAATAGCAGCTCTTCCAAAATCCAAGCCGAAAGCTGACCGTCCGCTAACCACAACATTTTGGTCATTACCGTTAGCGGCTTAGCACATTGAAAGCGGCCATTCGTTCAGCTCATTCGTTCCCGCTGTTTGGGGTTGCGATGGTACAGGGCCACCAGAGCTTTTTGCCAGAGGATTAGCTGGAAGAAAGAAGAGAAAGAAGAAAGACGGGCCGGATGCGGGAGGTGCCTGGGGCTGCATGCTGCCTCGAAATCACCCTCACCCTCCTCCAACGGCGCAGCCCCGCACCACGCCTTCGTCCTTTTTCCCCTTCTTCCTTCCAGCACCCTCACGTAATTTAGTTTCAATTGTAACAAATAATGTTATGACATGGGGCAATAGGAGAATCCCGTGACTGATAGCAAAACACCCCCCATCGCCACCCCTGCCTCGCGTCGTAAACCCAAGGCGGATATTGAAACCATTGGCGGCCGCAAGTTGAAGCCGTCGACGTTGATGATGGGGCATGGCTATGACCCCACCCTGTCCGAAGGCTCGCTGAAGCCGCCGATTTTCCTGACCTCCACCTTCGCTTTTGAAAGCGCGGCGGCGGGGAAGAAGTTTTTTGAACATATCACCGGCAAGCGTGAAGGCCCGGCAGACGGCCTTGTCTATTCGCGCTTCAACGGCCCCAATCAGGAAATCCTGGAGGACCGCCTCGCGGTCTGGGACGAGGCGGACGACAGTCTGGTTTTCTCCAGCGGCATGTCCGCCATTGCGACCATGTTGCTGGCGTTGGTCGGGCAGAATGACGTGATCGTCCATTCAGGGCCGCTTTATGCCGCGACTGAGACGCTGATCGCGCGCATCCTGTCGCGCTTTGGCGTGTCGTTCCTCGACTTTCCGGCGGGTGCGACGCGTGAAGAGATTGACAGCATGATGGATCAGGCCAAGGCCCTGGCCGCCGAAAAGGGCGGCAAGGTGGCGCTGGTCTATCTGGAAAGCCCCGCCAACCCGACAAACGCGCTGGTCGATGTGGAGGCGGTGCGCGCGTCGCGCGATGCGGCTTTCCCGGGCGAGCAAAAACCCGCCATTGCCATCGACAACACCTTTTTGGGCCCGCTGTGGCAGCAGCCCATCAAGCAAGGCGCCGAACTGGTCGTCTACAGCCTGACCAAATATGCGGGTGGGCATAGCGATCTGGTCGCAGGCGGCGTTTCGGGCAATCAGGCGCTGATCAACATCATCCGGCCGATGCGCAATGTCATCGGCACCATTTGCGACCCCAATACCGCGTGGATGTTGCTGCGCAGTCTGGAAACGCTTGAACTGCGGATGACGCGGGCGGGCGAGAATGCGGCGAAGGTCTGCGCCTTTCTGAAGGCGCATCCCAAGGTCGAGGGGCTGGGCTATCTCGGCATGATCGACGATCCGCGACAGCAGGATATCTACAACCGCCATTGCAGCGGCGCTGGGTCGACATTTTCGCTGTTCATCCGGGGCGGCGAAGCGGAAAGCTTCCGCTTCCTCGACGCGCTGAAAATCGCGAAGCTCGCGGTCAGCCTCGGCGGCACCGAAACGCTCGCCAGTCATCCCGCGGCGATGACGCATCTGTCCGTCCCGCAAGAACGCAAGGACGCGCTGGGCATTACCGACAATCTGGTGCGGATTTCGATCGGGATTGAAGACCCCGATGACCTGATCGCCGATTTCGAGCAGGCGTTGGCGTTGGTTTAACGCCAGTCCAATATCGTCCACCCGTTGGCCTTGGCCATCTGGGTGAGCGGGCCGTGGGGGTTGGTGGCGAAGGGTTCGTCGGCGAAGCTGAGCAGCGGCGCGTCGGAGACATGGTCGGAATAGGCGCGGATGTAACAGTCTTCGCGCTTTATGCCCTGCGCCTGCATCCACGCCTTGACGAGGTCGAGCTTCGCCGCGTCGTAGCAATTATGCCCGTCGATCCGCGCCAGCACATGGCCGCTGCTGTTTGTGGCAAGATTGGTGGCGATGACATCGTCAAAGCCGAGCCGGTGGGCAATGGCCTCGACATAGAGGCGGTAGGATGCGGTGGCCATGACATGGCGGTATCCCGCCGCCTTCTCCTCCGCCACCCGCTCGCGCAGCTGCGGATAGACATTTTTGCCCACCACCAGATCGGCATGGCTTTCGAGATAGCGGGCGAATTTCTCGGGCGGGACGCGGTGGCCGATCAGCAGCATCTGCGCAAATTGCTTCAACCGGGCGCGATCCCAGATCTTCAGCGCGTAGAGCGCCAGACCGACGGGCAGCAGCGGCGAAAGGAACAATCGCCACGGCGACTTGTTCAAAGCCATATGCAGCAGGAAGCCATTATAGGTCGCGCGGCGGGTCACCGTTTTGTCCATGTCGTAAATGGCAAGCAGGGTTTTGGCGTCGGTCGTCATGATGTCCCTTCAGGCACAATCCACGCATGAATGTCTACAGACTTGTTATAGTTCGGATTATGCGCCAGTTATACAGACATGGCTGACGCTGCCGACTTTATCCAGGAAACCCTGCCCGACGGCAGCGAAATCGTCCGTTTTTCGGGCAATCTGGCTATCGCGTCGATTGGCGATCTGGATGCAAGGCTGCATGCCTTGCCCGATTCTGTGGCGCAGATTGATCTGGCCGATGTCACCCATATCGATACCGTCGGCGCCTGGCTGGTCTACCGCACGGCGCAAAAGCATGGCGCCGAAATCACCAATGCCGACAAGGATGCCGCCCGCCTGATCGAGGCGGTCAGCGGCGTCGACGATAGCGCGCCCGTCGCGCCGGTGCATGTGTCCTCGCTGAACCGCTTTCTGGGCGAGGTCGGCATGGGCGTGGTTGTCGCC
The DNA here is from genome assembly GCF_009768975.1 of Sphingorhabdus lacus. NCBI lineage: Bacteria > Pseudomonadati > Pseudomonadota > Alphaproteobacteria > Sphingomonadales > Sphingorhabdaceae > Sphingorhabdus > Sphingorhabdus lacus. Next base: position 3,203,257 of record NZ_CP035733.1, read on the forward strand.
TTTACGACGCTGCTCCATTTTCTGGGCTTTGTCGGACAGGTGGTCAAAGCCTCGATCATATTGATGCTGAACCCCAGCCGGTTCCGCTGGCATTCGGTGGTCCAGCATTTCGACATGGTCGGCGTCCGCGCGCTCGGCATCATCGGGCTGATGAGCTTCCTGATCGGTATCGTCATCGCGCAACAGGGCGCGGTGCAGTTGCGGCAGTTCGGGGCCGAGGTGTTCACGATCAACCTGATCGGCCGGCTTACTTTCCGCGAGCTTGGCATTTTGATGACCGCCATCATGGTCGCAGGCCGCTCGGGCTCCGCCTTTGCCGCGCAGATCGGAACGATGAAAATCACCGAAGAGATTGACGCGATGCGCACCATCGGCGTCGTTCCTGCCGAAGCCCTCGTCGTGCCGCGCGTCATTGCGGCGGTGATCATGATGCCGCTGCTCGGCATTTTCGCATCGTTGATGTCGATCATCGGTGGCGGCCTTCTGTGCTGGATCATCCTCGAAATCCCGCCCGACACCTTCATCATCCGCCTGCGCGAAGTGACGCCCATGACCGATTTCTGGATCGGCATGATCAAGGCACCCGTGTTCGGCGCGATCATCGCCATGGCCGGTTGCTTCCAGGGGATGCAGGTCGAAGGCAATAGCGAACAGGTCGGCCTCAAGACCACCGCCGCGGTGGTGCAGGCGATCTTCCTCGTCATCGTCCTTGACGCTTTCTTCGCCGTGTTCTTCAGCGAAATCGGCTGGGACTAAGCGATGGTGGACGGCAACATCATCTCGGTGCAGGGGCTGTGCAACAGCTTTGGCGACCAGATCATCCACAAGGACCTCGACCTCGATGTCCGGCAGGGGGAGATATTGGGCGTTGTGGGCGGGTCGGGTACCGGCAAGTCCGTATTGATGCGCTCGATCATCGGGCTTCAGGAACCGACCGCGGGCGATATCCATGTCTTCGGCGAAGAAATGATCGGCAAGGAAGAGGATGAGGCGACCGACGTCCGCCGCCGCTGGGGCGTGCTGTTCCAGGGTGGCGCGCTGTTCTCGACCCTGACCGTCGCCGAAAATGTGCAGGTTCCCTTGCGCGAATTCTACCCCGATTTCAGCAGCGATTTGCTCGAGGAAATCGCCCGCTACAAAATCCACCTGAGCGGCCTGCCGCCCGAGGCCGCGCATAAATATCCGTCCGAACTGTCGGGCGGGATGCGCAAGCGCGCAGGGCTTGCCCGGGCGCTGGCGATGGACCCCGAACTGCTGTTTCTGGACGAGCCGACCGCAGGCCTCGACCCCATCGGTGCCGCGAATTTCGATAATCTGACCCGGAACCTCAAGGAAACATTGGGGTTAACCGTGTTCCTGATTACCCACGACCTCGACACATTATATGCCATTTGTGACCGGGTCGCGGTTCTTGCCGACCATAAGGTGATTGCCATCGGTCCCATCGAGGATCTGCTGGCGACCGATCATCCGTGGATCAAGGAATATTTCAGCGGCCCACGCGGGCGCGCTGCACGCAGAGGACATGCAAAGCGCGTCGACAAATAGGTCGTGGACAAGCGGTTGATAGGAAGGCCATAAGACAGGGCGATGGAAACGAAATCCAATTATGTAGTGGTCGGTGCTATCACCCTCTTGTTGCTGGCGCTGCTCGCCGGTTTCACTGTGTGGCTTTCGCGCGCAGGTGAAGGCAGCAAGAAAGAATATGACATTTTCTTCCAGCAGTCGGTGAACGGCCTTGCCAAGGGGTCGGGCGTATCCTTCTCGGGCGTGCCGGTCGGCGAAATCAAAAGCATCGAATTATGGGAACCCGACCCCGATTTCGTCCGTGTCCGCATCACGATCAAGGACGAGGTGCCCATCCTGCTCGGCACCGTGGCCACGATCAACGGCGTCGGTTTCACCGGCGTTTCGGAAATCCAGCTGGATGGCGCGGTCAAGGGCGCGCCGCCGCTGCAATGTCCCAAAGACAATCCCGCATCCGCCTGCCCCACGGGCGTTCCGGTCATTCCCACCAAGCCCGGTGCGCTGGGCGAATTGCTGAATAACGCGCCGCTGTTGCTGGAACGTTTGTCGACTTTGACCGAGCGGCTGACCAACATCCTGTCGGACAAGAACCAGCAGTCGATTGAACAGATACTCGACAATGTCGAAAGCCTGTCGGGATCGCTGGCAACGCAGGCCCCCGACCTGCGCGCCGCGGTGCAGGAATCGCGCCTGACCCTGCAAAAGGCAGGATTGGCGGCGGACGAGCTGGCCAAGGTAGCAGGTACCGCCAACCAGTTGCTCGACAGCGATGGCAAACCGGTCATGGCCGAATTGCGCAAGACATTGCGCGCCGCCAATGGCAGCCTTGCCGCGTTGGAAACCACGCTCAACAACGCCAACCCCGCCATCGAAACGCTGAACACGCAAACCTTGCCGGAGGTCACGCAACTGGCCCGCGACTTGCGCGAATTGTCGGTGTCTCTGAAATCGGTGACCGAGCGGGTGGACCAGAATGGCCTTGGCGGTGTCGTCAGCGCGCCTGCGCTACCCGATTACAAGCCCGATGGCCGGAAACGGAATTGAGATGACCATGACCAAGATTTTGCGAAACGCCCTGTGTGTCGCCACCGCCGCTCTAGCCCTGTCCGCCTGCGTCAGTTTCGGCGGCAAGGCCCCGCCATCGATGCTGGTGCTGACGTCCGACAGCAACGTTGCAGGCGGAACCAGCAAAAGCGGTGCGTCGGGTGAGGCCCTGATCGTCCTGCTTCCCGAAACCCCGCGCAAGCTCGACACCAATCGCGTGCCCGTGCAGGTCGACGACAGCAACATCGCCTATATCAAGGACGCGGTCTGGGCCGATAAGCCGTCGCGCCTGATGCAGATGCTGCTGATGGAAAATATCGCGGCGAAGAACAACCGCCTGGTGCTCAACGAAACCGATGCCGGCGGCAAAGCGCAATTATATCTGTCGGGCAGCCTGCTGGAATTCGGCCTTGATGAATCCGCGTCCGAAGCGGTGGTGGTCTATGACGCGGTCAAGATCAACCGGGGCCAGACCGTCGAAAAGAAACGCTTTGAATCGCGCAAACCCGTCACCGCGATCGACGCCCGCGAAGCTGGCCGAGCCCTCAACGCCGCCGCCAATGATGTAGCAGGACAGATCAGCGCCTGGGTTGAATAGGGTTTTTGGTTTTTCCACGTCGGCCTGCGGGGCGGATGGGTTGTGCCGGTTTTTTCGTCAGAAGAAAAAAGACGACAAAGGAAGAAGGCGTGGTCTAGCGAAGGCAACGTCTCACGGGGACTGTCCCGTCAGGAACTGTCCCCAACATCCGCAGTCCAACCCCACCGTCACCTTGGAGCCGAAGGCGTAAAGAAGAAGTTCTAACTTAAGTCGTTACCCTGAACGAATGGCAGGTTTTAGCGTACTCAAAAAACTAGGGGGAATGTCTGTAATGTTGTGGGTAGCTGAAGTTACCTTCCGCGCCTTAGTGCTTCCAGTAGAGTGAGTTCGGTAGAAGACACCGCCTTCCAAAGCTTAGATTGCCCACACGTGTGTCTGATAAATGTTGCTCCCTGAGCGACCGAAGGCGTAGTGTTGGTGATCGGATAGTAAGTAACGAAGAAAAGATATTCTTTGCCTAGTTGGACGTCAAAGCGTCCGCTGTCTAAAGTCTGAAACAGATTAACCGATTGCCCCGGTTTACCCTTAAAAATCTCGAGAACCCGAAGCTTACTGAGCCGAACTGGCGAATACTCCCCCCAGTTAATTTTGAACTCAGCGTTCGGCTCATCATCTGCAACGGTAGTTTCAGCTGTCACGACAGCACGCACAACAGTATCTGCTTGGAGATAATCTTGTTCGGTAGTCGCTGTCGTGCACAAGGCATAGGCGGGGCTAGTTACAAAACATATCAATGGGACAACAAATTTGAGCATCTAGGCATAATGCTCTCGAATGGGTAGGTCCGCAATGTTGTCGTGTCCTGACAGTCCGGTTTGGCAGCTTTGTTGTGGGAAGCGGACAACTCATTTCACGTAAACGTTCGAAAGCCAATAGTCGTTCATCCAATCGGCATAGCCCAGAAGTTCACCTTCCCGCCGCTCCTTGTCTGCCGACCAAGTATGGATGCTAGACAAAAGCTCTATCATCTCGCCTATGCGCCACTCTTCGTTAGGCAAGGCATAGAAAATCCGATGGCATCGCCCCCAACTCATTTCAGAATAATGGTCGCGCCGAATAAACCTTCCTGCTGCGACATGCCTATCAAACAGCCGTAAGTATCGAGAAACAACTTCCGGATAGAAATCTTCGCCATCGGCAAAGCAAGACAACGGCTTTTTGCCAGCCAGCATCAGCCCCAACTCTCTGTTGGTATGGATTAAGTATGGTAGGCCTTTGAGTAAGTCATTGAGCATCGCCGACCTTATAGAACGCGCAGTAGTGTCCGCAATGTTGTCGTTTGCCGACAGTCAGCTTTGGCGAATTTGTTGAGGGCAGCGGACATTAACAGTTTCAGTCCAAGGGCCACTTTAGCATTGAGGCATCGACAAACTCAGCGCCCATATGACGGATAAAAGCATCCGTAAGACCATCCTTGTGCTGCTGCCATTTTTCAAGTTCTACAAAGGGGTCCATTCCATCGGCACGTAACAGCCAGTCCACAAACTGCTCAGCGGTAACACGGCCGCTTTCCGGTATGAAATCGTCAACATGGGTTGGCTTCCCGTCAACAACTCCCCCGCACCAGCCCTTTTCAACACAGACCTCATGCATGAGGTTTTCGTAGTTTTTTGATCCGCTCATATTCTTATGGTTACAAACTCTGCAAATGCCTGCAATGTTGTTGCGTCCTGACAGTCCGGATTTGCGGATTTGTTGTGGAAAACGGAAACTGCGAGGTCTAACAAGATTTGCCACCGTGGCGGAATGGTAGACGCACCATAACAATGGTCTCGCTTTGTGAGTGCAGGCTTCGACACCTGCCGGTGGTAATGTCCGCAATGTTGTCCTATCCGCACAGTCCGCTTTGACTAATTCGCGTCAATGAGCCGCCCTACGTTCAACCTAAGAGCCCCCACACAAAGCAAAAACCCCCGTCTTCTTCCTTTTAGCTAACCAAAAACACACCCCAAGCCATCAAGCCCCCACCTACCGTGGCACCCCGCAACCAACCAAAAGCCTAAAGCAACCCAACCACCCAGATCACCCCGACAATCAACGGTATCCCCGCAATATCCAGCAGGAATCCGGCCTTCACCATCTTCGGCAGGGCGATGTGGCCCGTGGCCCAGGCGATGGCGTTGGGGCCGGTGCCCGACGGCATCATGAAGCCCCAGCTTGCGGCCATGGAGGCGGCCATGGCCATCAGCCAGGGGTCCGCGCCGGTGGCGGTGACGAGGCCGGCGACGACGGGCAGGATGCCGCTTGCCGTGGCGACATTGCTCGCAAATTCGGTGATCAGGATGACCAGTGCGGTCAGCGCGAGTGCAATGATAACCGGGTGGACCGAGGACAGGGGCTCCAGCGCTTCGCCCAGCCATGCGGCGAGGCCGGATTCGGTAATCCCCGCCGCCAATGCAAGCCCACCGCCGAACATCATGATGACACCCCAGGGCGCGCGGTCGGCTTCTTTCCAGATCAGCAGCGGACGGCCCGTGCCATCGGGGACGAGGAAGAGCAGCAGCGATCCCGCTATGGCAATGCTTCCATCGGTAATGCCGCCCTTGGGCAGAAAGGGCTCGATCAACGGCTGGCCAATCCATGCACCGATGACGAGCAGGAATATCGGCACCAGCCGCCGTTCGGCGACCGACATGGGCTGCGGCTTGCCAATGGCGGCGCGGGCGGCGTCGACATCGAAGCTGCCTGTGGTGACCTTTTGCACGCGCATCAGGATGAAAGCGCAGAGCGGAATGCCGAGCAATACGATCGGCAGGCCATATTGCATCCACGTCACGAAGGTGATCTGGATGCCCAATTGCTTTTCGACCAGCCCCGCCGCGATGGCGTTGGTGGGCGATCCGACCAGTGTGCCCAGACCGCCAATGCTCGCGGCAAAGGCAACCCCCATGATCAGCGCGCCGGGCAGGCCGTCGGTCTCCCCTTCTTTCACGCCGCCTGCCGCCAGAACGGCAATGGCAATCGGCACCATGATCAGCGCGATGGAGGTGTTAGACATGACCATGCTGAGCAAGGCGGTCGATCCCATGAAGGCGATCATCAGCCCCTGCACGCTATGGCCCGAACGGCCCAATATCGCGAGCGCGACGCGCCGGTGCATGCCCGTCCGTTCGATGGTCAGCGCCAGAAATGCGCCGCCCAAAATCAGGAACAGGGTCGGCGAATAATATTCCTTCGCCACATCCTGCGCGGTCAGCACGCCCATCAATGGCAAAGCGAGGAAAGGAAGAAGCGCCGTCACCGTCAGGGGCAGGGCCTGCGTCATCCACCATGTCGCCATCAGCAAAGTGAGCGCCGCGACATTCCATGCCGACACCTCCATGCCGGACGGCACAGGGGCCAGCAGCATGGCGGCAAAGACCAGCAGGCCGCCCCAGAAACCTACCCGGCTCGCGTTCATGCGGGTAGGCCGATCAGCGAAATCTGGCGGCCATAGCCGGGCTCGTCCTTGTGGCAACTGCGGCGATAGCTGAAGAAGCGGTCGGGCTGGCTATAGGTATCCTCGCCCAGACATTCGATCTGCGTAACCCCCGCCTGCGCCAACCGCGCGGCGACATAGCCTTCGATATCGAACTGGTAATGGCCCGGCTTGCCATCGGAAAAGAAACGCTCATTCTCCGGATTTTCATCCACGAAACGTTGGTAGAAAGCGGCATCTACTTCATAGCTTTTTTGCGCGATGCACGGCCCAATGGCGCAACGGATGCGCGCGCGGTCAGCGCCGAGGGCCTCCATCGCGGCAAGGGTGTTGTCGGTGACGCCGGTGATCGCGCCTTTCCATCCCGCATGGGCCGCGCCGACGACGCCGGCTTGCGCATCGGCGAACAGGACCGGCACGCAATCGGCGGTGACAATGCCGAGCAGCAGGCCGGGACGCTTCGTGACCATGGCATCGCCCTTGGGCGGGTCTTCGGGGTCGATTGCCCCTGTGATGGTGACGACATCGGGGGAATGAATCTGGTAAACGCGGGCAATGTCGGCACCTGCAAGCACGGCGTCGCCTGCGCGGCGGCGGTTTTCGAAAACGGCCGCGCGCTCATCCTCCGACCCTAAACCTACATTCAGGCCTGCATAGATGCCGGTGGACACGCCTCCTGCGCGCCCGAGAAAACCGTGCGGGACATCGCCCAGCATCCGTGCCCTGATTACGTCGACGCTCATCGCTTCTGCTTCTCCCTTCGGGCTTCATTGCAAGTGCGGCGCTTGACGGCAAGCCATTAGATTGCGAACCGTGGGCTATGAACGGGCATATGCTGATTTTCGGAATGGGGTACACCGCGTCGCGGCTGGCCGAACACCTGCGTGGGCAGGGGTGGCAGGTGACCGGTACGCGAAGGATGAGCGGGGAAGGCGCAGTGGCCTTTGACGACCGCTTTGCCGTGCTCCACGCGCTGGAAAGTGCCACTCATATCCTGTCGAGTGTGCCCCCGCTGGCCGAGGGCATTGATCCGGTGCTGGCGGCTTATGGTGAGGATATAGCGGGTAGCGGCGCGCGATGGGCAGGCTATCTGTCATCAACCGGCGTCTATGGCGATACCGGCGGTGCTTGGGTGGATGAAAGCGCACCCATCGGCCAGGGCCGCCGCACGGCACGGGCCGAGGCGGATCTGGCGTGGCAGGCGTTGCGGCCGGATATGCACGTCTTTCGCCTGCCAGGCATCTACGGGCCGGGCCGATCCGCGCTTGACCGGGTGCGCGAGGGCAAGGCGCACCGGATCGACCTGCCGCACCAGATTTTCAGCCGCATCCATGCCGATGACATAGTCGGCGCCATGATCGCCTCCTTTGCGGGCGCGCCCGGTGTCTATAATATTGCGGACGATCTGCCGGCATCGCAAAATGCGGTGATCGAATATGCCTGCGACCTGTTGGGCCAGCCATGGCCGCCGCTGCGGACATTGGAAGAGGCGCGTTTATCGCCGATGGCGATGGGCTTTTATGCCGAAAACCGGCGTATTTCGAACGGCAAGGCCAAGCGCGTGCTCAGCTGGGTGCCCACTTATAGCGATTATAAACAGGGGCTTAGTGCGTTGCTCGCTGCGGGCGCATAAAAAAGCGGATTGACCGACGCGGAACTATCGGCCTAGCCTCGCATTAAACTGGCAACAGACCAGCCGTTTCGAATGTTTTCGGGAGAGTTATTTTGGCCACTATCGCCGCGGAAAATCCGCATGCCGCCGTCAAGGCCCCCTCGCTTTTGCTGATCCTGAGCGAACTGCCCCGCGCCTTGCTGGAAACCGGATCGCTACCCTGGGCCGCGCCCTTCCTGCTGCAGGCGCCCAAGGGCGACGGGCATCCGGTCATGCTATTGCCCGGTTTCATGGCATCGGAATTTTCAATGAAGCCGCTGCACAGCTATCTGAAGAAGCTGGGCTACGACCCCTATCATTGGGAATTGGGCCGCAACCTCGGTCATAAGGCCGTGGGGCAAGAGGGCGAAAAAATGATCGCCCGCCTTGACGAAATCTACGCCAAGACCGGCCAGAAGGTCAGCCTTGTCGGATGGTCGCTGGGCGGATCCTTTGCCCGCATGCTGTCGCGCCGCCGTCCGGACATGATCCGTCAGGTGATCTCGCTCGGCTCGCCCATCAACGGCACGCCCAAGTCCACCAATGCATGGCGCGCCTATCAATATGTGACGGGGCAGAAGCTCGACGATCCCAAAATGCGCGAGCAGGTGAGCGAAGGCCATGCCGTGCCGCCGGTCCCCTCGACCGCCATCTTCTCCCGCAATGACGGCGTCGTCGCGTGGCAGAATTCGCGCGAGCCCAAGGCCGCCACCACCGACAATATCGAAGTGCGCGGCAGCCATTGCGGCCTCGGCGCAAACCCCGCCGTGCTCTGGGCAATCGCCGACCGTCTGGCCCAGCCGGAAGACGGCTGGAAACCCTTCGAACGCACCGGCGCACGGGCGTTGGTGTATCCGTCCTCGGGGCACTAAGCGATCGCGCTGGCCTCTCCCCTTCAGGGGAGAGGGAGCGTTTTTCAGCCAAAATTTACTTAGTCTTCGCCTTAGCCTTCTTCGCAGGCTTCGCTGCCTTCGCCACCTTCACCTCGCTGAAATCCGCGTCGCGCAGCGCTTCGAAGGAGCGTTGCAGCGCGGCGGCATAGGCCGACGGGTCGGGCATGATCGCGCGGTCGCTGGTGAAGGAAATGGCGATTTCCGGGCCATAGCTGTAGATCGTGTTGATCAGGCCCATGCCGTCGAACACCGGCCCCAGACCCATCATCCGCACCAGCTTTGCGCCTGCAAAATAGAGCGGGACGCGCGGGCCGGGGACGTTGGTGGCGACGCAGTTGAACGCGGGCGAGTGCAGGTTCGATATGCCGAGCCTTGTATATAGCCGCGCGCCCAGTCCGGCGAGTGCGGCGGGCATGAACTGGCTATAATCGGTCAGCGTCCGCGCGCCGACGGCGTTGGTCATTGCCTTGCTGTTCTTCACTTCCTTATGGATATAGCGCAGCCGCTCCGCCGGATCGGCGATATGCGTGCCAAGCTGCACCATCATGGCGGAAACAAGGTTGCCGAGCGATTCCTTCTCGCCATCTGCCCGCACCGAAATGGGGGCCATCGCGGTCAGGCTGGGCTTGGGCAGGGCGTCGTGGCCCATCAGATATTCGCGCAAGGCCCCGCCGATGATGGCGAGGATCACGTCGTTGACGGTCGCGCCCTCGATCCGGTCCTTGATCGCGCGGATATCGGCGAGCGAATAGACCACGCCGTCAAACACCCGGTGCGGGCCGACCTTGCCGTTGAAGATCGTCTGCGGCGCCATGCGCGTGGATTTCAGCGAGACGTCACCGCCCGCAATTTCCTTGGTCAGCCGCGCAATGCCGGGCACGGTGTTGGCGACGGTTTTGGCGAATTTCACCGGCTGGGTCACCGAATTGAACCATGTCCGCATCAGCATTTCGGCAAGCTTCGGATCGCTCTCCGGCTTCCAGCTTGATGGCGCGGGTTCGGGCACTTCCTTGGGTTCCAGATCATGCACCGCCGCGCTCAGTTCCACGCCCGACATGCCGTCAATTGCGGCGTGGTGGACCTTGGATACGAGGGCAAAGCTGCCCTTGGGAATGCCGGGGATATTGTCGAGCCCCTCGACTACGTTGAACTCCCAAAGCGGCTTGGTCAGGTCCATTCCCCGCGCATGCAGACGCGCGACCTGGATGCACAATTGCCGCCAGTCCCCCGGTTGCGGCAGGGCGATGTGGCGGACATGATATTCGAGATCGAAATTCGCATCCTCGACCCAATAGGGATGGTCGAGGTCGAACGGCACGCGCACCAGTTTCTGGCGGAAACTGCGTGCCTTGTCCAAGCGCCCTTCGATATGCCGCAAGATATCCTTGAAGCGGACGAACCCGCCGGGCGCCGTGGAAGGGTCATAAATCGCGACCGACCCGATGTGCATCGGCGTGTTCGGCGTATCCAGATAGACGAAACTCGCGTCTTGCCCGCTTAGTTGCTCCATAGCCCTCTCCTGCCTTATTTTGCAGGGAAGCTATCGCGATTTTAACGGGAAGGCGAGTCCTAAGCTTTGCGCGTTTGCATGGCGACGACGAGCCCGATCATCGCCAGCGCCGCGCCTGAAATGGCGAGCAGCGACCATTCATATCCTTCAAGAGCGGTCGAGATCAGCATCGCGATCACCGGAATCAGCACGCCGGTATAGGCGGCCTTGCCGGGGCCGATGTCGCGGATCAGGCGGAAATAGAAGGGGAAGGTGAGAACGGTTCCGACTATGCCGAGATAAAGCACGCCACCCAGATAGGCCGGGCGCGGGTCGATGACCGGCGGGCCGGCAACGACAAACGCGATGATGGCGTTGATGATTGCGCCGCAGAGCATCGACCAGGCCAATATTGTCACAGTGGGAAAACGGGCGATGCGGGGCGTCACCTGCAGCACATTGGAAATGGAGGCAAAGAACACGGCCGCGATGGTGAAGGACAGTCCGATGAGCACCTCCGTTCCGCCGACCGGTGCAACGCGATATTCGCGCAGCATCAGCAAGCCGACACCGGTGGTGGCAATGGCAGACCCGATGATGAACGGCCGTCCGATTGGACGCCCCAGCCACCATTTGCCGAGGATTGCGTTGGGGATGATCAGCAACGCGAAGATCACGGCGACCAGCCCTGAGGTAATGTGATGTTCCGCCAGATAGACGAAGTTGAAATTCAGCGAAAACTGGACCAGCCCCAGAAAAGCGGCCCAGCCCAGAAACTCCCGGTCAATCCGAAGCGGCTGGCGCATCACCAGCGCCAGAAGGAACATACCGATGGAGGCCACGGTGAAGCGGTAGGTGACCGACCAGCTGGAAGGGACGACGCTCAATTGGTCGCGGATCACGAACCAGGTCGACCCCCAGATCACCGACACGAACAAAAACGGGATCAGGACGCGCGGCGTCAGCAGCCCGGGTTCGGCAATGGGTTCAGGGTCGGACCGGCTCACAGCGCGGCAATCGCGCGGGCGAGCGGTGCGACATCGTCTTCCGTGTGGTGCCAACTGGTAACCAGACGCGCCGCACCTTCGCCCCAGTCGTAAAAGTCAAAGCCCTGCGCGCGCAGGCTGGCGGCTTCGGCGGCGGTCAGGCGGACGAAAATCTCGTTGGCTTCGACCGGATAGAGCAGACGGCCTTGCGCCGCCCCGGCAATAATCGCCGCCGCCGCATTGGCCGCACGGGCGTTGGCCAGCCACAAATCATCGTCCAGCATCGCCAGCAACTGCACCGCCAGAAACCGTCCCTTGGATTGCAGATGACCGGCACGCTTGCGGCGATAGCGCGCGGCGTCCGCATGGGCGGGGTCGAAATAGACCAGTGCTTCCGCACCCATGCCGCCATTTTTGGCAAAGCCGAAACTCAGCACATCGACGCCTGCACGAACGGTGACGTCGGCGGGATGGCAGCCAAGCGACGCCACCGCGTTACCGAAACGCGCGCCGTCCATATGGAAACCGATATGGCGTGTCCGGCACAGTTCGCCCAACGCCGCCACTTCGGCAGGGCGGTAGGTCAGCCCATATTCAGTGGCGTTGGTCACCGACAGCGCCGCGGCCTGAACCTGATGCACATCGTTGCCGATCGTCCCCAGCAAATCGCCAACGGCCTGCGGCGTAACCTTCGCGCCATCGCCGTCGACCAGCATCAGCTTTGCGCCGCCCGTATAAAATCCGGGCGCGCCGCATTCATCGACCTCGATATGCGCTTCGTGGTGGCAAATAATGCCCTGATGCGGTTGGCACAGCGAGGTGAGTGCAAGGCAATTGGCGGCGGTGCCGGTGGCCACCCACAGCACGGCTACATCACAGCCGAACGTCTCGGAAAAACGGGCATCCAACTGCGCGCTCCAACGGTCGCCATCATAGGCGGTATCAATCTGGTTCGCATCGGCGATGGCCTGCATCACCTTGGGGTGAACGGGGGCCGCATTGTCAGAGAAAAAACGCATGTTTTGCGCAAGAAAGGAAATGCGCACCGGCGTCAAGCGGTTAGCGTTGGGGAAGGGGTTGATGCGCGTTCCCCCTCTCCCCTTTAGGGGAGAGGTACGCAGTCTTATGGCTTTAGCCATTAGACGGAGTGGAGAGGGGGAGGTCGCGCACGAACCTCACCGTCGGAGCCCCTCTCCAACTTCGCCTAGGCCTTACGGCCAAGGCTCCGTATCCTCTCCCCTGAAGGGGAGAGGGGAAGGTGCGTTTGGAGACTGCCCCCATCACTTACAACCCCTCCATCCGCCGCAATCCGCATCGCCCGGCATCCTTCGCGGTTGCATCTCTTTTTTGCCAAGCTATCGGAAGCACAGGGAGCCTTTTTTGATTTCGTGCGTTTGGGTGGCTGGAGATGCGTTTTTGATCCGATCCATTGCTCTATTGCATCTCGCTTTTGCGACGGCCCCCGTGCTTGCCCAGAATCCGGCCGGCGCGGCTGAAACTGTGCCTGTGCCGGTTCCACCGGCGCCTGAAGAGTCCGGCAAGCCCATCATCAGCGACGAAGAATTTGACGCCGCGATTCCCAGCCTTGACGACAAGCCGCTGGAATCGGTGGAGGAATGGCAGCGCGAGCAGGACGCCCGCGATGAAACGGGCGCGAGCGAAGATGTCCGGCAGCAGACCCGGCAAACCGCAGAGGAAGCCGCAAATCCGGCCTTGCGCGACGGCGACGCGGTCGAAATTCTGAGCGATCCGCCGGTCGTCGACCCTCTGTTGGATGAACCGCTGCCATCGATCGATGTGTTCGACGCCGAACCGCCGCCGCAACCCACCGAAGCGGCGGAAAATGAAAACAACCAGTCGGTCCGCTATGTGGTCAAGATCAACGGACTGGATCCGGAAGCAAGCGCCGACATTGCGGTCGACGCCGACGGAAATATCTATCGCACCAGTCTGCGCCGCTTTTACGATCTGTCCGCGCTGGGTAGAAATGGCGGGCGTGCCGATACCCGCGCCGTGGTCAGCCAGCGCGCGCGGGCCGACCGGCAGTTGCTGCTCGATATCCTGACCAGCGAAGGTTTTTACGATGCCACCGTGCGCGTGGCGACCGAGCGGACCAATGCGGCGGCAGCGGAAGGCAATGGGCCTTCTGCGGCAGAGCCACTGAATGTCACCCTGAATGTTGTTCCCGGTCGGCGTTATTATCTGGGCGAAATCCGTTTCGAAACGAAAACGGTCGAGCCTGCGGACCTGATCACCAGCAATTTCGTGCCCAAAAGCGGCGATCCCATTGTTGCCGACACGATCCTGGCCGCCGAAGCCAATATTTCGATCAAGCTGCCTGAAAATGGCTATCCCTTCGCAACCGTCGGACAGCGCGACATATTGCTCGATAGCGAAAACGGGCTCGGGGATTATACCCTGCCGGTCGATCCCGGTGCGCGCAGCGTGTTTGGGCAGATCAAGAGCGAGGGCACCGAAGCCTTTGACGCCGAACATGTCGCCATATTACGGCGCTTCAAGACAGGCGATCTGTACGACAGCCGCAAGGTCGATGATCTGCGTGCTGCACTGGTTGCCACCGGATTGCTCTCGACCGTGTCGGTCGAACCTGTGCCCGGCGAAGGGACGGCTCCTGACGGCACGCCCTATGCGGATTTGCTTGTCCGGCAAGAGGCGGGGCCTGCACGCACCCTTGCGATCAGTGCCGGTTATGGCACCGGCCAGGGCCCTCGGGTCGAAGGAAGCTGGACCCATCGGAATCTGTTCCCACCCGAAGGGTCGCTGACCGCGGCAGGGGCACTGGGCACGCGGGAACAGGCGGCAAGCGTTGCCTTTTCGCGCGCTAATGCCGGACGACGCGACCGCACCTTTGAAATGTCCTTGTCGGCGTTGCACAGCAATTATGACGCGTTTGAAGCCTATACCGGACGGATCGCTGCCTTTTACAGCTATGCCTCGACACCGATCTGGCAGAAGAAATTTACTTGGTCGGCGGGTCTCGAAATTTTGGCCACATCGGAAGACCAGTTTGACGTGGCGCGCGGCCTTCGCGACCGGCGCATCTATTATGTCGCGGCGCTGCCGGGGCAGGTCGGTTTTGACCGCTCGGACGATTTGCTGAACCCGACCAAAGGCTATCGCCTGAATTTGCGGCTGTCCCCCGAAGCATCGCTGGGTGGCGGAAAGCGGATTTACGCCCGCGCCATTCTCGACGGGTCCTATTATTATTCGCCGACCGACAGCCTTGTATTGGCCGCGCGCGGGCGCGTCGGTACGATCAGCGGAACCGGACGCGATGATCTGGCACCCTCGCGGCGTTTCTATGGCGGTGGCGGCGGGTCGGTGCGTGGCTTTGGCTATCAGCAATTGGGACCGAAGGACTTGAACGGCGACCCCATTGGCGGGCGCAGCATGAACGAAGCCGCGCTGGAGGCACGCTACCGCTTTGGCAATTTCGGTGTCGCGGGCTTTGTCGACGCCGGGCAGGTTTATGAAAGCAGCATTCCCAAATTTGACGACTGGCGCTTCGGCCTTGGCATTGGCGGGCGCTTCTACACCAATTTCGGACCGGTCCGGCTGGATCTGGCGACACCGCTGAACCGGAAACAGGGCGAGTCCAAGATCAGCGTCTATGTCTCGATCGGACAGGCGTTTTGACGCTCGGCAGGCGCCTTGCCATAGGGGCAGCCGCCCTGTTGGGCGTGCTGCTGGCCGTGCTCTTTGGCGCTTATGTCTGGCTGGATACGCAGTCAGGCCGTGCTTTCGTCGCGCGGCAGGTGGCTGGCGTTGCGCTTGAAAACGGGTTGAACATCCGGATCGGGAAGATTGACGGATCTATTTATGGCGGCGCGGTGCTGCGCGATGTGCAATTTCGCGACCCCAAGGGTGCCTTTGCGCGGTCCCCCGAAATTCGGCTCGACTGGCATCCCTTCGCCTATCTGACGGGCGTCGTTGATGTCGATGCGCTGACCGCGCGCGAACTGAATGTGGCGCGGATGCCGGCGTTCAATGTCGTGCCCGACCGGGGCGATCCGTTGCTGCCCGATCTCGATATCCGGATCGACAGGTTGCGGGTGGACCGCATTGTTTTTGCCAAGACCATTACCGGCGAAGAACAGGTCGCGACCTTTGACGGCAAGGCGCGGATTGCCGACCGGCGTGCGGTGGTCGAGGCGACCGCAGGATCGGCGCAGGGCGACAGACTGGCACTCAAGCTGGATGCCGTGCCGGACGACAACCGCTTTGATGTCGATCTGAAAATTGATGCCCCTGCCAAGGGTCTGGTTGCCGGACTGATGGGGCGCGAGGTGCCGGTGCAGGCCGCGCTGCAAGGGCGCGGAAGCTGGCAGAAATGGGATGGCCGCCTGACCGCCAGCATGGGCGCGGAACAGGTGGCGGATGTTGCATTGACCGCGCGGGACGGGACCTTCACGGCCAAGGGCGAAACGGCCCCCGCCAAGGTGATGGCGGACAGCCTGATCGTGCGCGGGTTGTCGCCCGTTGCCCTGGTCGATCTGTCGGCCTCCTTCGACCAGCGTGTTGCGGATATCAAAGGCAGCGTGCGCTCGTCCTCCGCCGTGCTGGGTGCCAGCGGGCTGGTGGATCTGGGGCAGGGGGCGTTTGACGATCTGGCGCTGGATATCCAGCTGCTGCGTCCCGCGATTATCGGCAGCAATGTCAGCGGCACCAATGTGCGGGGGAAAGCCCTGCTGAACGGGGCCTTTGCCGCGCCGACGGTGGCCTATTCGGCCACGGCGACACGGCTCGCCTTCGACCGGACGACCTTCGAAGATGTGCGCGTCACCGGCGAGGCGCAGGGCAGCGAAGACCGGTTCCTCATCCCGGTCAATGCCGTTGCGCGGCGCGTGACGGGCATCAACCAGATTGCGGGCGGGCTGCTGACCAATGTCAAAATGAATGGCGACATCGCCATCGCCAACGGCCGCCTGCTGTCCGACAATATGAAAATCCGGTCCGACCGGATCAATGCGACCGCGCTGATCGTTGGGGACATAGGCAAGGGTTTCTACACCGGCGCGCTGAACGGCAAGGTGGACGGGTTTGAAGTGAGCTCGGTCGGGCTGTTCAATGTGGTCGCCGATGTCGATCTCGAAACCACCTTGGGGCGCGGCTATGCGCTGGTCGGCACGGTCAAGGCGCGGTCGACCAAATTGTTCAGCTCCGGCGTGCAGAAATTCCTTGGCGGGCAGATGTTCGTCAATGCGGGCATCCGCTACGGCACTGACGGCGTGCTGCGCATCACACGGGCAAGCGTGGTCGCGCCGCAATTCCGGTTGAACAGCGGCAACGGGACCTATGTGACCGAGGGTGGCCGCGTTGTGTTCAACGGTGCGGGCTATTCCAACCAATATGGTCCTGTGGCGGTGCAACTGACCGGCACATTCGAGCGCCCCGTCGCCCGCGTCACCGCGTCGCGACCGGGCTTTGGCGTTGGCCTGTCCAATGTGGTCGGGCTGGTGACCCGCAGTGCGAAAGGCTATGCTATCACGCTGACCGGCGCGACCGACTATGGGCCGATCAGCGGGGATATCGACGTGCTGTCGGGCGACGGACCGCTCACCATCGACATATTGCGCGGCGACTTTGCCGGGATCGGCCTGACCGGCCGGGTGCAGCAGGCGGCCTCTGGTCCGTTCCTGGGGACGCTGAACGGTGCGGGCGCAGGCTTTGACGGCACCATCGCGCTGTCGGCTGAGGGCCAGTACCAGCGCGCGGTCGTCGATGCGGTCGCGAACAATGCCAAGCTGACCGGCGGGGAGCAGACGCTCGCTATCGGGCGCGGCATCGTGAAGGCCGACATCATACTCTACGACAGCCCGCAGATCGTCGCCGATGTGCAGGTCCAAAATGCGTTGCTCAACGATATAGAACTGGCCGCGGCGCGGGCGAAGGTCGACTATCGCGGCGGTACCGGCACCGCCAAGATCCTCGCCGAAGGACGCAGCCAGGTGCCCTTCCGCATCGCCGCCAACGCCGACCTGACGCCCGAACTATGGCGCATCGCGGCGAAGGGCCGGGCCAACAGCATCGATTTTTCGACCGAAGGCCCCTTACGCATCGTTCCCAAGGGCGATGAATATGAAATCAAGCTGTCCACCATCCGCGTCGCCAACGGCACGGTAAAGCTTGCCGGTAGCTATGGCGACGGGCTGGAACTGCAATCGCGGCTCGAAAATGTGAATATCGCGGTCATCAATCCCTTCCTGCCGGGCCTCGGTATCCGGGGCCGCGCGACGGGCAGCATCGATTGGTCGCAAGCCTCCCTTACCGCCTTCCCCCGCGCCGATGCGCGGCTGGAGATCAAGCGCTTTGTCCGCACCAATTTGGGATCACGGTCGCAGCCGGTGGACATCAGCCTTGTCGGCCGCCTGCTGCCCGATGGCGGCAACGCCCGCGCGATCATCCGCCGTCTGGGCGCAGCTGTCGGCCGCATGCAGATCGACCTCACCCCCTTGCCGCCGGGCAATGCCAGCTGGACCGAGCGCCTGCTCGCCGCGCCGTTGTCGGGCGGCATTCGCTATAATGGCCCCGCCGACACGCTCTTCTCGCTCGCCGCGTTGGCGGACCAGAGCCTTGAGGGCAATATCGGCGTGGCAGCGGATTTCTCCGGCCGCGTGCAGACCCCGCGCCTGACCGGCGTCGTGCGCGCCAACGACCTGATTTACGAAAATGACGTCTACGGCACGCGCCTTACCAAGCTGCGCGTGCGCGGGCTGTTCACCAACGACCAGCTGGAGGTGACCGAACTGTCCGCCGTGGCGGGCAAGGGGACCGTCACCGGCAAGGGCTTTGTCAATCTCAGCTCCGAAAAGGGCTTCCCGCTGCAACTCGACCTCGACCTCAACCAGGCCCGCGTCGCGCGCAGCGAGCTGATCTCCACCACCGCCACGGGGCAGATCAGCGTCACCAATACTCCTGACGGTGACGCGCTGATCAGCGGGACGTTGCGTCTGCCCGAAACCCGTTTCAAGATCATCCGCCAGGGCGCAGCCTCGGTCGCCACCCTGACCGGTGTGCGGCGCAAGGCGGCATCGGGCCGTCCGCGTGTGTCGGGCGATGCCGACCCGATCAGCACGCTGCCCAGCAACTGGAAACTCGACATCAAACTGACCGCACCGGATGAACTTTATGTCAGCGGCATGGGGCTGGAGTCCGAATGGGGCGCCAACCTGCGCGTCACCGGCACCAGCAACGCGCCGCGCATGTCGGGCGAGATGGAACTGGTGCGCGGCACACTTGGCTTTGCCGGACGCTCGTTCGAACTGGAAAATGGCCGGATCAGCTTCAACGGCGGCCCCGCCACCAACCCGTCCATCCGCATCGCGGCGGCCAGCGAGGTCGACGGCACAACGGTGCGCGTCAATATTCGCGGCACCGGCCAGAACCCCGATATCAGCTTCAGCTCCACCCCTGCCTTGCCGCAGGACGAGATCATGGCGCGCATCCTGTTCGGCAACTCGATCGGCGAATTGAGCGCGATACAGGCGGTGCAGCTTGCCGCATCGCTCAACAATTTGCGCGGCGGATCGGGCGGGCTCAATCCGCTCAGCGTGCTGCAATCGGCCACCGGCCTCAACCGCCTGCGCATATTGGGCGCGGATCAGGCGACTGGCCGCGAAATGGCCGTGGCGTTCGGCCAATATATCACCAACGATGTCTATGTCGAAATCGTCACCGATGCGCGGGGCTATACCGCAACACAGCTGGAGATCAGCCTGACGCCTGCGCTTTCGGTGTTGAGCCAGATCGGCACCACCGGTACATCCAACGTCAACGTCCGCTACAAAAAGGATTATTGATGCGCGCGCTCTGCCTTCTCCTGTTGCTCGGCGCCTGCCAGCAGGATTTCGACAGCCAATATGCCGAGACCGAGAAAAAGGTGAAGGCGGCAGAGGCAAAGATCGATGCGGCGCGGGCGAAGCAGGAAAAGCAGGAGGCAGGGGAGCAGCGTTGAGCGTTTGGGGAAATCAATATATCTCCCTCTCCCCTTCAGGGGAGAGGATACGAAGCCTTGGCCGTAAGGCCTAGGCGTAGTTGGAGAGGGGCTCCGACGGTGAAGTCAGCGCCCCACCTCCCCCTCTCCACTCCGTCTAATGGCTAAAGCCATAAGACTGCGTACCTCTCCCCTGAAGGGGAGAGGGAAAGAAGCAGGGCTGGGGACACATGCCTTCCTCCACCGCGTTTTAAAGAAAATACCGCCTCGCCCCCTTCCCATTCGCGGCAATCAACCCTAACAGGACCTTTATGTGGCACCTTCATCAATATCCGCTTTGTCCGTTCTCGCGCAAAGTGCGTTTGCTGTTGGGGGAAAAGGGCGTGCCCTATAGTCTGGTGCGCGAAAATCCGTGGGAACAGCGCGACGATTTTCTGCAGATGAACCCGGCGGGACGCACCCCTGTGATGCGCGATGCGGAACGGCACATCACGCTGGTCGATTCCGTCGCCATCTCCGAATATATTGACGAGACGGTCTCCGCCAATCCGATGATCAGCGGCACGGCCCAGTATCGCGCCGAAATCCGCCGTCTGGTGGCGTGGTTTGACGAACAATTTTACGGCGACGTGACGCAACCGCTGCTGCACGAGCGTATGAAAAAGCGCTTGATCGACCGCCAGCCCCCCGACAGCCGCGTGCTGCGCGAGGCGATGAAGCTGGCCAACGGCCATCTGGATTATGTCGACTATCTGATCGACCACCGCGCCTGGATGGCCGGATCGGTGATGAGCATGGCCGACCTTGCCGCCGCCGCGCAGATTTCGGTCGCCGACTATCTGGGCGGTATCGACTGGACCGGGCATGAGCAGACCAAGGCGTGGTACGCGATGTTCAAATCCCGCCCCAGCTTCCGCCCGCTGCTGTCCGAACGCATGGAAGTCATTACGCCGCCCAAGCATTATGAACAGGTGGATTTTTAGGCCTGCAACGTTGTGCCTGTTTTTTTATCACGCAAAGACGCAAAGACGCGAAGAAGAAGGTACTAAGGCATAGCCTTTAAATTCGGCTGCTATTTGGTTGGAAAGCAAGAGATTTTATAAGCGCTTCGCTCTTGTACACTTCCCTTTGTGCCTTTGCGTCTTTGCGTGAGATTACCCTCTCCTCTTCAGGGGAGAGGAGCGAGACTTGGCGGCTTGCCGCCTAGTCGCAGCGGAGAGGGGGAGTTGGCGCACGACCCTCACCGTCGAGCCCCTCACCAACTGCGCCTAGGCCTTGCGGCCAAGGCTTCGTATCCTCTCCCCTAAAGGGGAGAGGGGGACAACCCCCTTAACCCTCCGCCAATTCCTTCAATTGCTGCGTAGCCGCGCCCCAGCCTTGCTGGAAACCCATGTCGTCATGCTGCTTGGCGGTGGCCTCGTCCCAGTGGCGCGCGCGGGCGGTGTAGCGGGTTCCGTCACCTTCGGGGGCGATTTCCCAGATGCCGAGCATGAAGTGACCCGATGGCATCAGGCTGCCGTCCGCGGCCCGCACAACGGAATCGGTGGACACGAAACGTACGCCCGGCACCACTTCCAGGAAAAGGCCCTCTTGCGGATGCTCTTCGCCTTCCGGGCCTTTCATCACCATCGCGCTGCGTCCACCGCTATGCCACTGCTGTTCGATGATTTCGACCCGCCAGGGCTTGGGGCAAAACCATTCTTCCATGCGGTTGGTCATGATATCCCAGACCCTTTCGGGTGGCGCGGCGATATAGGTGCTTACCGAAAGCTCCCAGCCATTTTCTTGTGTTGCGGTCATTTCGTCTCTCCTCGTTGGGTCAGGCCAGCCAGCCCTTGCGTTGCCATGCGCGGCTCAACTGCCATTGGATGATCGCCATCACGACGATGAAAATGGGAAAAGCCAGCATCGCCATGTCGCCCTGCGCCTGCTGCGCAAAGAGGAAGGGGTAGCTGAACTGAACGAGCACCGCGATCAGGCTGAGCGCAAAGGCGAGGGGTGCCCACCATTTGCGCAGGAGAAGACCGATGGCTCCCAGGGTGCCGACAACGACGCCAATGGCATAGGCGGCCCACGCCCAGCCCGGCATGGCAAGCCACAGGTCCCGCTGGTCCGGAGGAAGCTTGCCGATATCGTCTGCCGACATCGACCATTGGCTGGCAAAGGCACCAACGCCCATCAGGTTCCACAGCAGAAAGAGGATGCCGACCCACAGGAGCCATTTTGGCGCGGCGTTTATGTTCAACTGTCCGGTCATGCGCGTGCTCCTACCAAGCCAAAGGCTGCGCCCTGGGGATCGGCGGCGACCAGACTGTAATCGCCGCCGGGGATTTCGATGGGTTCCTGAATGACCGTGCCGCCATGGGCCGAAATGGCCGCACAGGC
Organism: Sphingorhabdus lacus; assembly: GCF_009768975.1. Classification (NCBI taxonomy): domain Bacteria; kingdom Pseudomonadati; phylum Pseudomonadota; class Alphaproteobacteria; order Sphingomonadales; family Sphingorhabdaceae; genus Sphingorhabdus; species Sphingorhabdus lacus. Next base: position 3,225,202 of record NZ_CP035733.1, read on the forward strand.
GGTATCGATATCGGGCACGCGGAAATAATAGGTCCAGAACGGCACCGGCATTTCCGCCATTTTTGGCATCACGGCACCCAGCATGAACCGCTTTGCGCCGTCCCACCAAAATTCATATTTGCCCAGCGGGCCCATGTCCATGTCGCCTTCTTGTACCCAGCCGAAGAGCGCGCCATAAAAAGCCTTGGCGGCGTGCGGGTCGGTGGTGGACAGTTCGTTCCATGCACAATGGCCGACCATCGGGGTCTCGGCGGCAAAGCTGGTGCTTTGGGCGTCGGGATTGTCGGCAGGCGGTATGGGTTTCATGATGTAGAACATCACCCCTTGGGGATCGGCGACAAAGGCCGCACGCCCGACGCCTTCGATATCCCACGGCTCCATACAGATGCTGCCGCCCGCGTCCTTGATCGCGGCGGCGCAGGCATCGACATCGGATACCGTGATATAGCCCATCCAGCAGGGGTGCGCGCCGCCCGCCAGCATGTCGGCGGTCAGGGGAAGCAATCCCGCGACGGGCCCGTCGGATGCGGAGATCATCCGGTAAACCTTCGGCGCGTCGCTATTCGTCTCGATGTCCCACCCGATTACCGCCGCGTAAAAATCACGCGCACCTGCGGCATCGCTGGTCATCAATTCATACCAGATAAAATCGCCATGATTGTTGGCCATGTCCTCTCTCCTCCATTTTGTCAGGGACTCCCCCTGCAGGATGCTATGTGCTCGCCCACGGCAGGCGAGCGCATATCGTCCAATTAGCGTGCGGTATCGACGATCGGTACGAAGCCGCCCATAATCATGCGCTTGCCGTCAAAGGGCATCGAATCCGGGCCCATGGCGGCAAAACGTTCGTCTTCCATCGCGGCTTTGTTGCCGCTGTCGCGGGCTTCTTTGGATGGCCATGCGATCCACGAAAAAACGACCGTTTCGTCATCAGTTGCCTCAACCGCGCGGTAATAGTCGGTGACTTCGCCGCGCATCAGGTCTTCGCCCCATGTTTCGACAACGCCGGTTGCGCCATGGTCGATGAATACCGGCGCAGCCGCTTCGGCAAGTGCCTGATAGTCGGCTTGCCGGACCACGGGCAGCGGGATGACAAAGCCGTCAATATAGCCTGCGCCTTTGTCGCTGCCTTCGGACAGGATGGGCGCAAAGCCCGAATAGATCATCCGCTTGGTGTCGAAAGGACATTCGGCCATTTCGGCCATACGCGGGTCGGACATCATTTTCTGGCTGGCTTCGTCGCGGGTCAGCTTGTCCGGATATTCGCACCAGCTGAAAACGACCGTCTCGTCATCCTTGGCCTGCACCGCCCGTTTGAAGTCGGTCATCGTGCCGTCGGGGATATCCTCACCCCAACATTCAACCATCCGGGTCATGCCGAATTCCTTGAAGATCGGCACCGCGCTTTCGGCATGCTGCCGGTATTTTTCCTTGTTCGCGGTGGGAACCGCCAGCACAAATCCTTCAATATACATGTCGTCTCTCCTTCGGTTTTGCCCCCGAAATGGTCAGGCTCCGCTATCCACCGTTCAGCGGATGGCCGATGGACCAGCGGTAACCGAACGGGTCCTTGATCTGCCCATAACGGTCGCCCCAGAACATATCGGCGGGTGGCATGGTGGCTGTGGCCCCTGCCGCAACGGCGCGGGCGAACCATGCGTCGGCGTCGTCGACCTGAAGATGCAGGGTCAGGCCGCTGCCGCCTGCGACATCGGCTTCGGACGGGTCGACAAATTCGGGAAATTCGTCGTGCAGCATCAGGGATGCGCCGTTGATGTGCACATGCGCGTGCATAAGGCGCTTGCCATCTTCTGCGAGCATCCGGCGGATCTCTGTCGCGCCAAAGGCGTTGATGTAGAAATCGATCGCTTCGGCGGCGCGGTTGTCACCGATCTGGATGTGCGGGGTCAGTCCGCTCGTGGGTGCATGTTCCTCTGCCATTTCCTCTCTCCTTCTCTCCATCACTTTTGCGTGAACAACATGATGACATAGCGTTGCAGGTGCATGACGCTGTCGCGGGCAATCACCGGGTTGCCATTGGCTTTGGCCAAAATGAACGCGCCCTGCAGGACGGCCTGGATATGGTAAGCAAGGCTAACCGCGCTGACGCCGCTTGCGATCCCGTAGATGTCGATGGCCTGTTGGATATCTTCGGCCAGCCGCAACGCATAGGCGCGGATGCTGGCATCGCAGGCGGCGCGGATCGGGTCGCTGCTGTTATAGCTTTCCTGCACCATCGTGCCGACGAAGCAGGTGAAATCCTCGGCCGGACCGTCGAGCATCGACAGGCGGAAGTCGATATGGCCGAGCAGGCGTTCGAGCGGGTCGGGAATGCGGGTCCAGTCGGGCTGGGTGAAGATGCGCTGCTCGGCAATGTCGGTCCACGCCCCTGCCGCAGCGACGGCGAGCGCTTCTTTCGAGGCGAAATGGTGGAAGAAGGCACCCTTGGTGACGCCCGCGGCCTGACAGATTTCATCGACGGAGGTGGCGGAGAAGCCCTTGTAGCGCACGGTCGCAATGGCCGCAGCGATCAGCTTTTCACGCGCAGAGCCCGCGGCGGGGACGCGCGTGGACGGGGCTTTTTTGGTGCGACTCGCGGGCATAGGGAAAGCATACCGACCAGTTGGTATGTGTCAATGAAAAGCCGCTGAGGCTTCAGCCAGGTTAACAAACAGGCTTCAGTTCAACGGAATAAAGCTTGCAATTTCAGAGGGTTTGAGGTAAAGCGCCTCGTCGTGGGGCACGCTGTTGGTCAGATCGTAAAACGCCTTCGCTTTATCGGCACTCATGCCCATTTCGCGGTAATAGGCGACATATTCCTGATTGACCGGATCGCTCTCGGCATAGTCGTCAGGCTCCAGCCCGTCCTCATCGACCCAGCTATGCACCGCAAATTCGGCGCCCGGCTCCGCCCGGCGCTCCGCCCCGGCCAGAAACAGCTCCACCCCGCCGGAGCGCACCGACCCGCCATTGGGCACAAAAGTCGCAATCCCCGCCTTCCGCACCATCCGCGCCAAAGCCAGATTGGCCTCGTCGTCGCCGGTGCCGGGACAATCGACCATGTCGATCTGGCGAATAGATGGAAACGCCCGCAAAAGGGCGCGGAACTGCGCCGGCGTATCGCTTTCGATGCTGCCGTTCAGTTCGACCCGCTGCGGCGAAAGAACGCGGAACGGACCGAAGATGGCGATGGTGTTTTGGGAGGCTGCGGCAGGCGCTGGCTCGTCAACCCATTCGGTAATGGTGGTTTCGACGCTGAAGCTATCAAAGGCATGCCCGCCCGTTGGCGCAAGGGTGATAACGCCAAGGGCAAGCATGCGTAAAGCGACGGCTAGCTTCATGGCACCCAAATGCCATCCGATGCTTTGCCAAATGATGTGCAGGCAGGGTTAAGCGAATTTTAGCCATGATGTTCATCTTGGACAGCGATCCCGATATCCGAATGTCTCGTATACCAACCGCCCGCCATTGCCCTCAAAACCGCGCCTTTCCAGACTGGACGGCCAAACGGAAATTAAAGGAAAATGGTGCGTGGTTTCGATTGTATCGACGGTGGCCTATCTCGGTCTTGAGGCCCGCAGTGTTGAGGTACAATGCCAGATCGCACCCGGAATGGTCGGATTCGCTGTCGTCGGCCTTCCGGATAAAGCCGTTGCGGAGAGCCGTGAACGGGTCCGCGCAGCTATTTCCTCACTGGGACTGGCGTTGCCGCCCAAGCGAATCACAATCAACCTTTCGCCGGCTGACCTCCCCAAGGAAGGATCGCATTATGATTTACCGATTGCCTTGGCTTTGCTGGCGGCGATGGGACTGGTCGACGCCGAAACGCTTGCCCATTATCTGGTGGTTGGCGAACTTGGGCTGGACGGAAAAGTTGCGGGCTCGCCAGGTGTATTGTTGGCCGCGCTCCATGCATCTTCGCGTGGCATGGGACTAATCTGTCCATCGGCACAGGGTCCGGAGGCCGCTTGGGCCGGACAAATAGAAGTCGTCGCCGCCCCCGATCTGCTGGCATTGCTCAACCATTTAAAGGGTCAGACCCATTTACGCCCGCCCGAGCCGGGAATTGTCCTGGAACCTGTTGCGGGTCCGGATCTGAAGATGGTGAAAGGGCAGGAAACCGCGAAGCGGGCGCTGGAGATCGCGGCTGCCGGAGGACACAATCTGTGCATGACAGGTCCGCCGGGGGCAGGGAAATCCCTGCTCGCATCCTGCTTGCCCGGCATTTTGCCCGATTTGACGCCCGCCGAGGCATTAGAGGTTTCGATGATTTCGTCCGTTGCCGGTAACTTGGAGGGCGGGCGTTTGGTGCGGCACCGGCCCTTTCGAAGCCCGCACCACAGTGCATCCATGCCCGCTCTGGTAGGCGGCGGTGCGCGCGTTCGGCCGGGCGAAGTCAGTCTGGCGCATCTGGGGGTCCTTTTTCTGGACGAGCTTCCCGAATTTCAGCGTGTGGTTCTCGACAGTCTCCGCCAGCCCCTCGAAACCGGGGAGGTCAGCGTCGCCCGCGCGAACAATCATGTCACCTTTCCTGCAAATTTCCAGCTTGTTGCCGCCATGAACCCCTGCCGATGTGGGCATCTGGGCGATGCGGCACTCGCCTGCAGCCGCGCACCGCGCTGCGCAGCGGACTATCAGGCAAAAATCTCGGGACCGCTGCTGGACCGCATCGATTTGCATGTCGAAGTACAAGCCGTCAGCGCAGCCGATCTCGTACTGCCTCCGCCCGCTGAAGGCTCAGCCGAAGTGGCGGGGCGTGTCAGACGTGCCCGGCAGATACAGGATGTTCGTCTGCACGGCGAAAAAGCGCGCACCAACGCGGAACTGGATGGTGAAATGCTAAAAGATAGTGCGACGCCCGATGACGCCGGGCAGAAATTGCTCGCGCAAGCGGCTGAAGCAATGCGCCTCTCAGCGCGAGGTTACACCCGCATTTTGCGAGTTGCGCGGACGATTGCCGACCTCGCGGGCGCGGAGACGGTCGGGCGCATTCATATCGCGGAAGCCTTGAGCTACCGTCGGCAGCCACCGCGCAACTGAAGGACAGTGCCCGGATGCGCATCCAACATAGAATCGGGGTAGGTCGAACAGGTGGTGCGGATGGCGGGACTCGAACCCGCACGCCCAAAAGGACAACAGATTTTAAGTCTGTAGCGTCTACCATTCCGCCACATCCGCACGCGAATGTCGAAGACAGTATTATTGCGTTGTGGTCAAGCCGCTTTGGTGAAGCGTGTTACTTGTTTAATTGTTCGCGGACTTCTTTGCCGGGCTTGAAATATGGTACGCGCTTGGAAGGTACTTCAACAGAAGCGCCGGTTCGCGGATTGCGGCCTTTGCGCGGACTCCGCTCACGGGTTGAAAAAGCTCCGAAACCGCGCAGTTCAACACGACCGCCATCGGCTAGCCGCTGGATAATCTGGTTAAAGAACAAATCGACGATTTTTTCGATTTCTTCGGTTTTGAGCTCGGGATTTTCGCTCTCCAATTTCTTAATCAACTCGGACCGGATCATGGGCAAAGTCCTTCATTTGTTATCAAGTCGATACCCGAGTTTTTACGAAGCCATGCGACCAAAGGGATCGGGCTCGGGAGCCCAGCAAAGTTGCCAGATTATTTTTTATTTTACAACGCATTTGCTGTGCAGTCGTTTGCAGACAGCAAAAAACCCGCTCCTGTTTCCAAGAGCGGGCTTTTTTGTCCCAAATGGGGAGCGTTTGTTCAGCCGGTTTGGCTTACTTCTTCACGCCTTTCAGCGCTTCGCCAAGGATGTCGCCAAGTGACGCACCCGAGTCGGACGAACCATATTGTTCGACAGCCTGCTTTTCTTCGGCCAGTTGAAGTGCCTTGACCGAGAAATTCGGCTTCTTCGAACGGTCAAAGCCGGTGATCATGGCATCGAACTTCTGGCCAACCTGGAAGCGGTCAGGACGCTGTTCGTCACGGTCACGGCCGAGGTCGGCACGCTTGATGAAGCCAGTTGCGCCGTCTTCACCTGCCTGCACTTCAAGGCCGCCATCGCGGACTTCAAGCACGGTAACGGTGGTGGTTGCACCTTTCTTCAGGCCGCCAGTCGAAGAGGCTCCAGCTGCCGATGGGGCACCCTTTTCGATCTGCTTGATGCCAAGCGAGATACGCTCTTTCTCTGCATCGATGTCCAGAACGATCGCCTTGACGGTCTCGCCTTTGCGATGAAGATGCAGCGCTTCTTCTCCCGAAATGCCCCAAGCGATATCCGACATGTGCACCATGCCATCGACGTCGCCATCGAGGCCGATGAACAGACCGAATTCGGTGGCATTCTTGACTTCGCCTTCGACGGTCGAACCAACGGGGAACTTCTCCGCGAAGCTGGCCCAAGGATTGTCCTGGGCTTGCTTGAGGCCAAGCGAGATGCGGCGCTTTTCCATGTCGATGTCGAGTACGATAACGTCGACTTCCTGGCTCGTCGAAACGATCTTGCCGGGATGAACATTCTTCTTGGTCCAGCTCATTTCCGAAACGTGGACCAAACCTTCGATACCTGGTTCGAGTTCGATGAACGCACCATATTCGGTGATGTTCGTGACCGAACCCTTCAGCTTGGTACCAACCGGATAATTCTTGACGGCAGCATCCCAAGGATCGCTTTCCAGCTGCTTCATGCCCAAGCTGATGCGCTGTGTGTCCTTGTTGATACGAACAATCTGTACCTTAACGGTGTCACCGATATTGATGACTTCGCTTGGGTGATTGATGCGCTTGTAGCTGATGTCGGTGACATGCAACAGGCCGTCGATGCCGCCCAAGTCGACGAAAGCACCATAATCGGTGATGTTCTTGACAACGCCGTCAATGATCTGACCTTCAGCGAGGTTCTGGATAAGGCCGGTACGCTGCTCAGCACGGGTTTCTTCCAAAATGGCGCGACGCGAAACAACGATATTGCCACGCTTGCGGTCCATCTTCAGGATGACGAAAGGCTGCGCAATATCCATCAATGGCGCAACGTCGCGTACCGGGCGAACATCGACTTGGCTGCCGGGCAAGAAAGCGACAGCACCACCAAGATCGACGGTGAAACCGCCCTTGACGCGGCCAAAGATGACGCCGTCAACGCGGTTGCCAGCTTCAAATTCGCCTTCGAGAACATCCCATGCGGCTTCGCGGCGGGCACGGTCACGGCTCAGCATTGCTTCGCCGTTCATATTTTCTACGCGGTCGACATAAACTTCGACTTCGTCGCCGACTTTCAGGTCGGCTTTTTGGCCGGGCATTGCGAATTCACGCAGAGCCACGCGGCCTTCGGATTTCAAACCGACGTCGATGACGGCATGGTCATTGTCGATTGCGGTTACGGTGCCTTTTACGACGCGGCCTTCAAAGCCACCGTCTGCGCCACCAAGTGATTCGTCGAGAAGTGCCGCGAAATCGTCGCGGGTCGGGTTTGGCGAAGTTGCCATAGGTTAGAGTGTCCTTACGTACATATTTTCCGGCCAATCGGTTGGTTCCGATGGTCTTTGACCAGAGCTGCCCCATTGCCCGAATAGCAATAAGGCGTTCAAAAACGGTGCATTTTGAATGAAAACCCACATCGTGCTGAACGTCTCTCAGCAACCATTCATCAACTTAGACCATCGGTCAGTGCGGCGAAATGGACTCTGCACTAGGTACAGAATGATCGTGTGTTTTACTCAAACACTCCGGCTACAAAAGAGCGGTAAAGATGAGCCTCTACCAACGCTATCGCGGCTTGAACGGCGCCGCCTATAGTCAAAAGGCCCCTATCAAGCAAGAAATCTCGTCGGGCCGAACAATTTCGGTCCAAGGGTTACTTAGGGCATTTAGACCGCTTTGTTGCGCTGGGCCCAGAACATGACACGCCACCACAATGGTGCGGAACCGAAAAAGAGGTTCGTCCAAGCGTTCCAGTTAGTGCGCGGCCGTAACGGGCTAGCCGTGATTTGCGGGAAAGTGTGTGTTTGCGCAAAAGTCGTCATGATGAGTGCCCCCTAATTGAGGTTAGCCGTTAGCCCCAAGACGTTACATCTCCGCGTCGCGGATATGACAGTGGGATTACAAATCGCGAGGCTTATGCTCGACTTGCGGCAACCTTGCTGTCTACGGCGGTAACGGCGGACTGGATCGCTGTCTCGACCGACATATTGCTGGTGTCGATTTCGATGGCATCGACCGCTGGCTTTAGTGGCGCAGTCGTTCGACCCGCATCCCTAATGTCGCGTGCCTGGATGTCTGCCAAGATAGCCTCAAATTCGACATTGACCCCGCGCGATTTCATCTCGCGATACCGGCGTTCGGCGCGGACGTTAGCGGAAGCCGTGATAAATAGCTTCACATCGGCGTCAGGCGCGATCACAGTTCCGATATCGCGCCCGTCAAGCAAAGCGCCTCCAGGTTGATAGGCAAAATCGACTTGACGTTTGTTCAAGGCAGCCCGGACTTCGGGGTGCACGGATACGCGACTAGCAAGCCCGCCAATGGCTTCGTCCCGGAGCTCTGGATGTTCAAGGATATCGTCGGAATATTCACATGCTTCAAGGGCGTCGTCCGGGGAGTCAGGATCACCGCCATTCTGAAGCAGTTGAAAACCTACGGCCCTATAAAGAAGACCGGTATCCAGAAAAGGGAGGCCATAATGCTCTGCCAACGCCTTGGCGATGGTACCCTTCCCAGACGCGGTAGGACCGTCGACTGCAATTATCATGGGTTTGCGGATCCGTCAGGAAAGACGGACGAATTGTCATCGCCTTTCAGCATCATCAACATGATTTCAAAACTAGGGAAACTGGTTGCTATCGGTGTTACATCGTCGACGGTGATGCCCTTATAACAATGCTGGCCTGCAACTGCGAAGCTCATAGCAATGCGGTGGTCAAGTGCGCTTTTTATGGTGGCTCCGCCTTCGAGCGGTTCACCTCCACTTCCGTCAATGAGCAGCCCGTCTTCTGTTTCAGTTACCACGGCCCCAATGGCTTGCAAGCCGGATGCCATTAACGCTAGCCGGTCGCTTTCTTTTACTCGAAGTTCGTCCAATCCACTGGTGGTCGTGCGTCCGCGGGCGACGCTTGCCGCCACAAAGAACACAGGAAATTCATCAATCATACTTGGTGCGACTTCAGGCGGCACTTCAATTCCGTGCAGAATTGAATGCCGCGCAGTGATATCGGCCACAGGCTCTCCGCCAACTTCCCGTTCGTTCGAATAGCTAATGTTGGCACCCATTGCCTCCAGCATTTTGTAAATGCCGTTGCGCGTAGGGTTCATTCCGACATGGGTAACCGTAACTTCACTACCGGGGGTGATCAAAGCCGCGACGATAGGAAAGGCTGCTGATGAAGGGTCTCCGGGAACTTCGATGTTCTGCGGCTTCAATTCCGCTTCGCCCATTAGACGGATGTGACGTACGCCGTTGCTGGCAAGTTCCACTGACAAGTCCGCGCCGAATCCTCTCAACATTCGTTCACTATGGTCGCGTGTTGGGATCGGTTCGACGACTTCGGTACGACCCGGTGCATTTAAGCCGGCGAGTAGCACTGCACTTTTTACCTGCGCCGAAGCCACAGGCAGACGATATCGTATCGGGATTGCCGGAACAAGGCCACGGACCATCAGTGGCAACGTGCCCCCAGGGCTAGCGTTAAACTCCGCTCCCATAAGACTGAGTGGATCGATCACGCGGCCCATCGGACGCTTCGAAAGACTGGCGTCGCCAATGAATGTGGCTGAAATCCGATGACTAGATACCAGACCCATTAGAAGACGTGTTGATGTGCCGCTATTGCCCATATCCAAAGCAGCCGATGGCTGCATCAATCCGCCAACGCCGACGCCTTGGACGGTCCAGGATCCTTCACCGGTCCGCTCAATTTTTGCCCCCATGGCACGCATAGCGGCAGCGGTCGCCAATACATCTTCGCCTTCAAGCAATCCGGATATCCGGCTTTCCCCCACCGCAAGGGCGCTGAGCATAATCGCCCGGTGGGATATGGACTTGTCACCCGGAACCTTGACGGTACCTCGAAGTGGGCCGGAATGCAGGAATGTGGCGGGGCGTGGTATGGCGCTATGCATAGCTGGCTGCTTTGCTTTTATGGATACCGGAAGTCAACGCGCCTTATCACTGTGGAGAGCATCTTAGGGGAGAAGTTTTTGACAGCGCTGCATGGCTGTGGCAAAGGCCGCGCCAATTGACGGCGATTCACCCACGTGCTTCGCCCTTTCCAAGCTGTTTTATAAAGGATTTGAGCCTGCCATGATTAAGGCTGAATGGGGAACCAAGCGTACTTGCCCGAAATGCGGCACTCGCTTTTACGATCTCACTAAGGACGAACCGGTTGAATGCATTGAGTGCGGCAACCAGTGGACGCCCGAACCGGTACTGAAGTCCAAGCAACCGCTTCCATTTGAAGAGGTGGAAAAGAAGAAGGACGATACGGATCTCGCTGACGATGATCTCGATATTGATGTCGATGCAGTTGACGGAGATGTATCGCCTGACAATGACGTTGATCTTGGCGGCGATGACGATCTTGGCGTTGCCAGCGGGGAAGATGAACCCGACGACATTTAAGTCGAACTTCGTGCTTGATATATGATGGAGCGCCCGCTAGTGGCGCTCCTCACCAAATAGCCGCCTTGTTTGCGGCATGATGGGGCCTTAGCTCAGCTGGTAGAGCGCTACACTGGCAGTGTAGAGGTCAGGGGTTCGACTCCCCTAGGCTCCACCAGTTCTCTTCAAATCAGATGTTCGGCCTGCTCCCCCGGCCATCGTGCTGTTGGCGCGACATAGTTCTAATGCACTCTGCATTGCGACTTAATGCGATTAAATCGCTCGCTACTGGCCAAAACGGCCAACCTCCCTTAAAGGCGACCCCATGCATTTTCTTGATCAAGCAAAAATTTTCATTCGCTCGGGCGCAGGGGGCCCCGGGGCTGTAAGCTTTCGCCGAGAAAAATATGTGCAATATGGTGGTCCCGATGGAGGTAATGGCGGCAAAGGTGGAGACATTATCTTTGAAGCCGTCGCCGGACTGAACACATTGATCGATTTTCGCTACGCCCAGCATTTCAAGGCTATGCGCGGTATTCAGGGAATGGGGCGGGACCGGCACGGCGCTTATGGCGACGATCTGGTCATACAAGTTCCCGTGGGCACACAAGTTTTGGCGGATGACGAAGAGCGTAGCCTTCTTCTTGACCTCACCGAAGTTGGAAAACGAGTTGTATTTCTGCGCGGCGGTGACGGTGGCCGGGGCAACGCATCCTACAAAAGTTCGACAAACCGCGCGCCACGGCAGCATGGTCCGGGTTGGCCTGGCGAGGAAATGTATGTCTGGTTGCGGCTGAAATTGCTGGCAGATGTCGGATTGGTCGGAATGCCCAACGCCGGTAAATCGACATTCATAAATCAAGTTTCGAACACAAAGGCAAAAGTTGGCGCTTATCCTTTCACTACGACGCGTCCTCAATTGGGTGTTGTTGAATATAAAAGCCGTGAATTCGTACTGGCGGATATTCCGGGCTTGATTGCTGGTGCAGCTGATGGCGTGGGCATCGGCGATCGCTTTTTAGGACATATAGAACGCTGCCAGATTTTGATTCACCTGATTGATGCCACACAAGATGATCCTGTCGAGGCATGGCACATTGTCTGCGAAGAACTAGGTGAATACGGCGCTGGCTTAAATGAAAAGCCTCAAATTGTGGCGCTCAATAAAGGCGATTTACTCGACCCTGAATTAATGGCCGACATTTCTGCGCAATTGCAAGCCGCTGGGGCTCAAGATGTTATCGCGATTTCGGGTGCGACCGGTCAAGGCGTCGATCTTGTGCTCGATCGGATTCTCGAGGCATTGCCGTCGAAGAGTGGTTTAGAAGGCGCAAAGGCGGACGGCATAACCGAGGATGGGACATGGTCGCCGATTTAAACCCCGCCGCCTTTTCGGAACAATCGTGCCCACTATTGGTCGTAAAGGTCGGGTCTTCCCTTTTAGTGAAAACTGACGGTGGTGTTCGCCGTGAATGGCTGGAAACATTAGTTGCCGATATCAGTGCCCGCCATCGGGCGGGGCAACGAATCATAGTAGTCACGTCCGGTGCTATCGCGCTTGGTGCACGCCGGCTTGGATTTGACAAAGGTGGAAGGGCCAGCCTTGCCGATGCGCAGGCTTCAGCGTCGGTGGGGCAAATTTTGCTTTCGGGAATCTGGGCTGAACTTCTAGCAGCGCGGAATCTTGTCGCTGCCCAAATGTTGGTGACGTTGGACGATCTTGAAGAACGGCGGCGCTATTTGAACATCGCTGCGACACTCGATCGCTTGATTGGTGCCGATGCCGTTCCTGTTATAAATGAAAATGATAGTGTAGCGACCGAAGAAATTCGCTTCGGCGATAATGACAGGCTCGCCGCACGCGTAGCACAGGCTGCGGGAGCCTCAGGTGTTGTCCTTTTGTCGGATGTTGATGGTCTATATGACCGTGCGCCGCATTTACCCGGCGCCGTTCTTTTGCCGCAGGTCGAGAAGATTGACGGCCGTGTTCGCATCATGGTGGCCGAAGGTTCGTCCTCAGGCATGGGTTCGGGCGGAATGGCCTCCAAATTGGATGCTGCTGATATTGCTACCCGCGCCGGCATTGGCCTTGCGATAACTTCGGGTTTAAAGGATCACCCTCTTTCGGGGCTCGCGAACGGTGGACGCGCTACATATTTTGCTCCGCGCATAGGTGGTTCGGCACGAAAGACGTGGCTGGGCGGGCGGCTCACGGTTAAAGGCCGGATATGTATAGATGAAGGCGCTGTGCGGGCGTTGCAGACAGGCAGCAGCTTGCTTCCTGCAGGCGCGATTCGAGTAGAAGGCGAGTTCAAACGCGGAGACGTAATCGACATTATCGCCTATGATGGAATCGCGTTGGCACGCGGCCTTTCCGAATATGACGCCGTGGATGCTGCCAGCATTTGTGGCCGACGCTCGGTCGAACTCGAGGCGATCTTGGGTACGGTACCACGCTCTGTCCTTGTCCATCGCGATCAACTGGTGCTGCTTTGAAGTCTGTCGCAGGCAAGACAGTTGCCGTAACGGGAGCAACCGGATTTGTCGGACGCATCACGCTTGATAGGTTGATTGAAGCCGGATGGAAGGTGCGTGCACTTACGCGGAGTGATCAGCCCAAGAAAATAGGAGTGACGTGGGTAGCTGGCGCGTTGGATAATGCACAAAGCCTTCAAAAATTATGTGATGGTGCAGATGCGGTGTTGCATATTGCGGGAGTTGTAAATGCACCTGATGCTGAGGGCTTCGAGACTGGAAATGTAACTGGCACCGCTTCGATAATTGCTGCGGCAAAGAACTGCGGTGTAAAGCGGTTTGTTCACGTGTCGTCGCTCGCGGCCAAATATCCACAATTGTCGCTTTACGGGGCGAGCAAATATCGAGCAGAGAAACTAGTTGGTACGAGCATGCTGGATTGGACAATAGTTCGTCCGCCGGGTGTCTATGGCCCGGGGGACACAGAAATGTTCGATATGTTCCGCCTTGCGCAAAAGGGATGGGCACTTTTGCCTCCACGCGGGCGGGTATCGATCATCCATGTAGACGATTTGGCACGGCTGCTAGTTGCACTGCTGCCTGCACATGACGACGCCACGACCCAAATTTTTGAAGCGGACGACGGCTTCGAAAAAGGTTGGAGCCATGAAGCGTTTGCACGGGCGATTGGTTGGGCAATTGGACGGCGTGTTACGACATTGCATGCACCGCGGCTTTTGCTTAAATTTGCTGCTTATGCGGACCGTTTTTTTCGTGGACGTAAGGCAAAGCTGACGCCGGATAGGGCAGGCTATCTTTCGCATCCAGACTGGACCATAGATCGAACGGCCACTCCCCCCGCAAAACTGTGGTCGCCGCAGATTGCAACGCGTCAAGGATTGAAAGACACGGTGCGCTGGTACAAGGCGCAAGGCTGGCTATAAATTGCCCTCTTACCGCCTTAATCGCTTGCCATAGCCCAGTAAAATTAAAGGATACCAAATGACCGACCGTAGCGAAATGTTTAACCGGCTGAAGGGCCTCATTGAACCCTTCAACAAAAAGGGCGTGGAAGTGACAGAGGCGACGACCTTTGCGGGCGATCTGGAATGGGACAGCCTGACCGTTATGGATTTTGTGGCTGAGGTAGAAGACAGTTTCGACATCGTCATCAGTATGAACTTGCAAGCCGAAATCGAAAATGTCGGGCATCTGGTGGATGCAGTAAAGAAGCTGACGGATTGATCCTATGACCGACCTGTTCTCCAAATTCGATGCACTCATCGCGCAACGCGAAGGCTTGCTAGCCACGGGTGTAAAAGACCCTTTCAGCCTTGTTATGGAGGAAGTGAAGTCGCCGACCGTTGCTGTTTGCAATGGCAAGGAAACCATTTTGCTTGGCACATATAACTATATGGGCATGACGTTCGATGACGACGTAATTGCGGCTGGGAAAAAGGCACTGGATGAATTCGGCGCCGGCACCACCGGCAGCCGTGTATTGAACGGCACCTTTCAGGGTCATAAAGAGTGCGAAGACGCGCTCAAAGAATTTTATGACATGAAACATGCCATGGTGTTCTCGACAGGCTATCAAGCCAATTTGGGTATTATCAGCACGATCGCAGGTAAAGGGGATTACATCATTCTCGATATCGACAGCCATGCTTCCATCTATGATGGCTGCAAAATGGGTGATGCCGAGATTGTGGCGTTCCGTCATAATGATGTAGAAGCCTTGGAAAAACGTCTGAAGCGTCTTCCCGCAGAGGCTGGAAAGCTCGTCGTTTTGGAGGGTGTTTATTCGATGCTCGGCGATGTTGCTCCTCTGAAGGAAATGATCCGAATTTCCAAAGAAGCAGGTGCGATGGTGCTTGTGGATGAGGCGCACTCGATGGGCTTTATTGGCGAAAATGGCCGTGGAGTTGCTGAGGAGCAGGGCGTTCTTGACGATGTAGATTTCGTCATAGGAACCTTCAGCAAGAGTGTAGGCACAGTCGGCGGCTTCTGCGTTTCAAATCATCCAAAGTTTGAAATTATGCGGCTTGTGTGCCGGCCATATGTTTTTACAGCTTCTTTGCCGCCTGCGGTGGTGGCCTGCTCGGCGACCAGTATCCGCAAGTTGATGCACAACAGCAACAAGCGGGCGCATCTTTGGGAAAACTCAAAGACCTTGCACAGAGGTCTGCGCGACCTTGGATTTCAATTGGGCACGCCAGAAGCGCAAAGTGCCATCATCGCCGTGATCATGCCAGATCTCGAAAAGGGTGCGGCTATGTGGGAAGCACTTTTGTCTAATGGACTTTATGTGAATTTGGCTCGCCCACCTGCGACTCCTGCAGGCATGACCTTGCTGCGTTGTTCGCTTTGCGCGGAACACACCAGCGAACAGGTTTCGGATATTCTCGACCGTTTTGAACGGGCAGGAAAAGCGGTGGGGATCATCTGATCGTTCGGCCGTGACCAGACTCGACCGAAACGCTCGCTTATTGGCGATCGGATTTGCAGCGATGGCTGGAATGGTTGATGCTATAGGCTTTCTATCCAGCGGCGGTTTTTTCCTTTCGTTTATGAGCGGTAATTCAACGCGATTAAGCGTCGGTGTTGCCGCGGGCGCACCATATGTTGCGATGGTCGCGTTGCTATTGATCAGCTTTGTTCTCGGCGTAATGGGCGGGTCGTTGGTCGGACGAAAAGGTAAGATTTCTGCCACTCAGCGTCAGTCGCTTATTTTGACTGTCATGTCGGCCTTGCTATTTCTTGCGCCGTTATTTGCGGACCACGATATGTTGCTGTTGGGCTTGTGCTTGGCTGCTTTTTGCATGGGCGCGGAGAATACATTGTTTGAACGGGACGGTTCGGTGTCGTTCGGATTGACCTATATGACCGGCGCGTTGGTGAAGATCGGCCAAGGTCTCGCTACGCTGTTGAGTGGTGGGGAGCGGCTGGTGTGGGTGCCCTACCTCATATTATGGCTGGGCTTGGTGAGCGGTGCGGCTGTGGGAGCCGGTTTGTTCGGCATATTCGGATTCGCAAGTCTGTGGTTGCCGTCTGCGCTGGCAGCGTGTTTTGCAGTGTTGCTGCTGTTTGCAGAACGTGCCGCGAAGTCTTAGCGCACTGAGCCCTTTGCCAGCAATTTGGGGACGAGAAACAGTGCTGCGATCAAGGGCCAGCGGCGCTGCCATGGTCTAATTTCGATCTGGGTTCCGGCGTGGCGATTTATCTTCCATGCTAGGTAGTCGATGCCACCCGCATATGTGAAGGCTGCTTTCGCAAGGCGCGCGACGGTTAGGAGCTTGCCATTACGGCGCAACGTGGGCCAGCGGTTTCGTTCTTGGGTTATCCGGCCTTGCGGGTCGGGAAGGATGTGCACCTTCTCGCCTCGCAGTTCGTTCGCGATGGGGGTGTGGGGGAGAGCTGCTTTGCCGAAGCGGACATAGCGATCCGGATCAAATTCCACCACCGAGGCGGGACGGTCGTTCCGTTCGGCGCGCAGTTCGGCATCATAGGTCATCCGGAACCCTGTTTGCCAGAGGTCCAGAACGTCGACCTCCCGCTCGGTAAAGGCGAGCGCGGCGTTGAGGACGGTGGGGGCTGCGCCGGAAATGGCGGTGGCGACGGTGGCGCGGGCGGCGTCGTTTGCCGCCCAAACCAACCGGGATGGCTGCGCAAATCGGGCCCAAACTGACGCGGCTGACGCTTCAGGACGGTTTAGATTGTGGAAGTCTCCTTCGCTTAGAACTGCAACTTTTGCAATTAAACCATTATATTCAAACGGAAATACATTGGGAGGTAGCCTTCGGTTCCATTTAACCAGCCATTTTTGCGTGTAGGCCTCTTCATAGCTCGAAACGATTAGGTAAAAATCGAGCATTTGCCCTTCCAACTGCGCGCTGCGCAGGCAGGATCCGTAGAAGAGAACGGCGCGAGCGGCGTCGGGATATTGCGCGGCGATATGCGCGGCAAAGGCATGGACATCGGGCAGGGCGGGGACCGCCAGTTCGTCGGCAACAAGTTGGACTAGCGAAGGCATAAATTGGCTTGGCTGGCGTTACGCGGCCAGTTTCAAAAAGGGTACCGGCGGAGTGGAACGCAGCACGATCGGGCTGCCTCTGCTTGCGACAAACACTTCGCCATCCAGCACGACGCTGCTTTTCTCGCTATCGATGCGGATTGTATCGCCTTCCTGAAAATGCACGCCATCCATAGTGCGCTGACCCAATTTGCCGCGCAGTGAGGCCGAAATCATCTTCAGCATCGACCATGGCCGCTGGTCCACTGCCAGAAATTTCATCAGCCCCTTGCGCGCTCCACCCGCCTGCGCGCCGAGCAGCAGTTTATCCAGCGTCGTGACGATCAGCACCGAGAAAATGCCTTGCAACTCCCCCTGCCGGATGAACGACACGCTGATAGGTTTGGCCCTTGCAGGAAGGAAGCTGACCTTCATTTCAAAGATGGTCGACACCAGCACGGCCATCGCCGCCAGAAAATGGCTGAGCCCGTTGGGCAGGCCAAGCGGATAGATTTTGTTCCGGCAATAAAGGATGGTTTCGGCCAGCCCCGCGCCACCCAGGAACATGCCCAAAACAGGCCGCGCGCCTTCGCTGCCATCGCTCAGGGCAATCAGTTCGCGCACGACGATATGTTCGGCCAAATCGCCCTTCGCCACTTCAAGGATGCGTTCCAGCGCCACAAGCGGATCGCCCTCGGCACCCAGATCGAGTGCGATCAAATTGGTTTTCCCGTTGGGCAGGACCGCAACCGGTGGCGGCGATCCTTCAAAATGGCCACCATGGTAGAGTTCTGTCAACGCGGACTGGACCGTGCCATCGCCTCCATTGACCACAAGCACCTTGGGTTTCACCCGCGCGATCATTTCAAGCGCTTTGGCAATCTGGCCGATTTCTTCCACTTCATAATGGAAGATATCGGGATTTTTTGCGCAATAAGACCGAACCATCGGCAACAGCGACCTGTTGCCGGTTGAATTAGGGTTCGAAAGGAGCGCTACCAGTGCCAAATATTTTCCGTCACATATATTTCAGGTTGATGGTGATTTGCGTCACTCCGGGGCCGGCCTGAAAAGCAACTTTGCTCACCGACGGCTTGCCGAGGTTTAGAATATTAATGCTGGGGTTGTTCGAGAACCCGCCACCATCGCTGCTGATATCCGTTTTGCCATTACCGTTGCGGTCGTGGCGGACGGCGATACCATAACGTCCTTCTGCAGGAACCGGGACGCAGAAGGACATTGTTCCCGCGCTTGCCCGGCTTTCCAGACGATGCAACCACCGTCCTTTTGCGAGCCATGCATTACCGGTTGCGGGATAGGATTGGACGCGAACTTTGCCGGCCGATTCTTTTATACCGCGGACGCTGACAAGAATCGCAGGACCCTTGCCCGCCGCACAACGCGACATATCGTTACTGATTTCCTGTCCGGCAACAGCCGTCCCCGCCCCGAGGGCGAGGGCTGAAACCGCAAAAAGGGCAACATACTTATTCATCATAAAACTCCTGGAACAGTATTTCCGGCGATTTTGCTTTGCGCACGCCATCGATATTGCCCCTGAACCTGATAGCGTCTATCGGGTGAGTTTGCGGCCAAATTAGGGTAACAGGGCGACCATAAGTTGAAATTTATCACCGCCACTGACCGCTACATCTTCCGGCTCGTGATGTTGCCCCTGCTTGGCACACTCGCCATCGCTGCATCGCTCTTGCTGCTGGAGAAAATGCTGAGCCTTTTCGACTTTGTCGCGGCTGAAGGCGGACCGGTCAGCGTGGTCTGGCGCATGCTGGCAAATTTGATCCCGGAATATCTGTCGCTGGGCATCCCGATCGGGTTGTTGCTTGGCATTTTGCTGGCCTTCCGCCGCCTTGCAACCTCTTCAGAACTCGACATTTTCCGCGCAGTGGGGATGAGTTACTTCCGGCTTCTGCGGGTTCCGTTCCTTTTTGCAATTACCCTGGCGGCTGTCAATTTTGCCATCGTCGGATTTATCCAGCCCAGTGCCCGCTACCTCTATGAGGAGCTGCGTTTCGAACTCCGCTCGGGCGCATTCGGCGCAAAAGTAAGAGTGGGCGAGTTTAACAATGTTGGCGAAAATTTGACCGTTAGGATCGAAGAAAGCCGCGACAATGGCAACCGTCTGTCGGGCATGTTTGTATATGCGGAGAGCAAGAACGGGCAATCCATCGCTGTGTCCGCCGAAAAAGGACAGTTTCTGCGCACCGATGACCCGGACACGATTTTATTGCGGCTGGAAAAAGGCACGCTGGTGCACGATGCGCCAAACTACAAAACACCGCGCGTCTTGAGCTTTACAAGCCACGACGTGCCGATTCCGTTACCAAGCATCGAGAATTTCCGCGCCCGTGGCGGCAAAGACCGGGAGTACAGCATCACCGAACTGGTCCGCATTGGGGGCGACGCCCAAAAGCCGGCAGACGAGCGGAACAAGGCATGGGCCAACTTCCACTTCCGGCTGGTCGAAGTCGCGATGATGCTCTTGCTGCCGTTTCTCGCTCTTGCCCTTGCGGTGCCGCCAAAGCGCTCGACTTCGGCGTTGGGCGTATTCCTATCGATCGTCATGGTGGTCACCTACCACAAGATAAACGAATATGCCGAAGGTGTGGGCGGCATGGGCATTGTCGATCCGTTCATCGCCCTATGGTTGCCATTCCTGCTCTTTGCGGGTCTGATCCTGTGGATGTACCATGTCATTGCCCATGTGCCCGGCGGCCAGCCGATTGGCGCGCTCGAAGTGTTTGCCAACAAGGTGGGCAAGGCGATCCGCAAGACATTCCGCTTCGGACGGAAATCGCGCCTTGCCACCATCGGCATGCCGGAAACGGAGTCCTAGCGCATGCATTTTTTCCCATCGCGCAACATCACCATCTATATGGCGAAGCTGTTCTTCATGCGCAGCTTTGCGGTGCTGGCCATGCTTGTACTGATCCTGATGACGCTCGATCTTTTGGGAGAAAGCGGCAAGATTTTGTCCGTTCCCGGCAACGACCAGGGTGACGTCTTGCGTTATGTCAGCATGCGCGCACCGCAGATAATCGCGCGCTTTCTGCCATTCTCGGTTCTGTTGGGAACCTTGATCGCCTTTGCAACGCTCAGCCAGAATAGCGAAGTGATTGCCATGAAGGCGGCAGGTCTGTCGGCGCACCAGATTCTGGCGCCGATGTTTGTCGCCAGCCTCGCTGTGGCTGGTCTCTCATTTACCTTTAACGATCTGGTCGTCGCGCCGAACACTGCACGTTTAAAGGTGTGGCAGGCGGAAGATTATGGTCCGGTTCCGGTCGACACCGGGGTCAAGACAAATGTCTGGGTCAGGGAAGGTCAGGACCTGATTCAGGCTAGTACCGTAACCGGCGCAGGGGCAGCCACCCGCCTCGGTAATGTCAGCCTCTATCTTCGGGCCAACGGCAGTTTGCGCCAGGTCATCAAGGCAAGCGACGCGCGTTACACAGGAAATGCATGGGTACTCGTCAACTCAACGTCCTTTGACGTCGCAACGACCGAAGAGAAGAAATTTCCCACTTTGACCGTTGGCCAGAATATCACCCCGGACCGGTTCAACTATATCAAGGTGGATGGCGACAGTCTGGGCTTTTTCCCGCTGATGGGGGCGATTCAGGATCTGAAGGCGGCGGGTCGCCGGACGGACAATCTGGAAGGTATCCTCTGGCATAAATTATCAGGACCGCTTTCGACCCTGTTGATGCCCCTTCTCGGTGCGGTTGCGGCCTTCGGTCTCGCGCGTTCAGGGGCGCTGTTCCTCAGGGCTGTCATCGGCATGGCGCTTGGCTTTGCCTATTTCGTTGCTGATAACTTCGCGCTTGCGATGGGAAATCTGGGGGCATACCCGCCGTGGATTGCGGCATGGGGCCCGTTTCTACTTTTCCTACTGATTGGCGAAACGGTTCTTGTGCGGACCGAAGAATGAGTGAAACTAAATGAGCGAAATTACGATCAGACCCGTTTTGACCAAGGCCGACCGCAAGGCTTTTGTCGACCTGCCATTCCGCCTCTACGCCCATAATCCGAATTGGGTGCCACCATTGAAGGACGAAGTGCACGGTTTGATCACGCCTGGCAAAAACCCATGGTTTGAGCATGGTGAAGCGGAGTTTTTCCTTGCGGAAAGGGGCGGACAAATCGTCGGCCGTATTTCCGCCCATATTGATCATCTCGCGCTGAAGCAGCCACCGGAACAGGGCATGGGCCCCGGATGTGGAAACTGGGGTATGTTCGAAGCGGAAGATGCTGCGGTCGCGGCTGCCCTGATTGCGCGCGCGGAAGACGCATTGCGTGCAAAGGGTATGACCCGTTCGATGGGGCCTATCAGCCTTGCCATGTGGGACGAACCCGGTTTGCTGGTTGAAGGGTTCGATCATCCGCCGGTCGTCATGATGGGGTTCAACAGTTCTGCCTATGCACCATGGGTCGAAGCAGCGGGCTATGCAGGCGTGCAGGATTTGCTGACCTATGACTTGCCAATCGACAAGGGGTTGCCGGAGCTCAGCGACCGTATCGTGGCGATGGGTGAGCGGTCGGACAAAATCCGTATCCGCCGCGTCGACAAAAGCCGGTTTGATGAAGAAGCCGCACTGTTGTTGAGCATCTTGAACGATGCATGGAGCGACAATTGGGGCTTTGTGCCGTTCACCGATGCTGAAATTGCCTATGCGGGCAAAAAGCTGAAGCCGATCGTATATGAAGACCTTATTCGGGTTGCCGAAGTGGACGGGGAACCCGTTGCCTTCATGATGACCATTCCGGACCTCAATGAAAAGCTGAAGGATTTCGGAGGAAGCCTGTTTCCATTCAACTGGGCGAAGCTGCTTTGGTGGCTGCGCAAACCGCAAGTCACGACCATGCGCGTGCCCTTGATGGGCGTCGTCAAAAAGCTCCAGTCTACGCGCATGGCAAGCCAGCTGGCATTGATGCTCGTAGAATATATCCGTCGCGATTCGGTTTCAAAATTCGGTGCGGTCAGGGGCGACTTCGGCTGGGTCCTCGCCAGCAATGGTCCCATGAAATCGGTCGGTGAAGCTGTGGGCGGCACCGTGAATAAAGTGTACCGGATCTACGAAAAGACGCTTTAACAAGTGGCCGTGATGGTGCGGGCTTTCGTGTCGCACGGGTACCGGAGGGAACAGCCATGTGTGTCGTAGCCGTTGGACTGAACATCCATCCCGAATGGCCGTTGTTGGTGGCCGGCAACAGGGATGAATTTCATGCGCGCGCCTCCGACCCTTTGCATATTTGGCGTGATGCGATGGGTATTATCGCCGGACGGGATCTGGTGTCAGGCGGCACATGGATGGGCGTGTCGCAGGCGGGCCGGTTTGCGGTCGTTACAAATATCCGTGATCCCGACGGTCCCGACCCTTCCAAAAAATCGCGCGGTGCGCTGGTTGCTGATTGGCTGGCGGATGGAGCGCGGCCAAAGGAACTGGATGGCTTCAATCCCTTCAACCTCATCATCGGCGATATGGCGCAGGCAGAATATTTCGCCAATCGGCCGGCACCTGTGCGGCGTGTATTGAAGACCGGGATTCAGCTCTTTTCCAACGCACCCGATGGTGAGCCATGGCCGCGAAAGGACAGGCTGGAGCTTGCGTTTGCGACTTGGCTCACAAATGGAGCGGGGCACCCCGAACAGATTTTCGATCTGTTGGCCGACGAAACGGATGATGTTCCGGCGATGGAGCGGATATTTATCCGCAACCCCGTCTATGGGACCCGATGCAGCACCGTGATTGCTGTCAACACACAGGGCGCGGGTTTCATTTCGGAGCGGCGCTTTGACGCTCAGGGTGCTGCCGCGGGTGAAACACGCCTCGCCTTTGATTGGCCAATAGGCATGTAATCACACATTTGGTGTTCGTCGTAATTGCAATCGATTCCCGCCGAAAAGGCCGGAACGAAAGCCATCGGGCTGCATTTTGGGACCTGTACGAACGTAAAAAGGACTCCCCATGACCAGCACTTTGTTAGAGCGACCGATCGCCGATAGAACAGGGGCCGACCACGTCCAGGCATCGCCACCCGTCCAGCCAAGCAAATTTGGCGCCGATGCGGCAATGACTGCCACGGGGGAAGATATCGATAATGATCATGCGGACGAACGGCCCGTGGACCGGTCACAAGATGCAGAGACAGAAACCTATGAAGACGCGGATCGGGAGTTTTTCCGGAAGCGTTAAAGTTCCCGCGGCACCTCCTAGCGGTGTCCAAGGAGCGGAAGGCCCGTCCCGTTAACCCGCGGGGCGGGCCTAATTATTTGGCTGCCGGTTTGCTCTTCGCTTTGTGCGCGGCAATGTCTGCGTCGAGCGCGGCGATACGGACGCGTTCGGGCGAATCCTTGGGCAGGCCCTTCAGGCGGGCGGTCGCCCATAGGCTGCGGCGTTCGGATTCGAGGGCTTTGAGATAGAGGTCGGCCATGTGGATGCCCTAGGCGTTAAAGCTCAGGAGGTAAATGCCGGTGCGCCTATTATCGCGCTGGCGGGCAGAGCACCGTATATATGCGGGAACAACGCACCGCCGCGCGACTCCTCCCACTTCACCAGATCGCCCAGAACCGAAAGGTCGACTTCGGCAATCACAAGGCCAGTCTGGCCGGCAAAATGCTTGTCGAGCGTGCCCTGCAGTTGGTCAGCGGCAGACAGATGGATATAGCCGTCGGCAAGATCGACGGGCGCGCCATGGAAAACACCATCGGCCTGAAACTGCGCCCATTGGTCTGCAGTAAAAATCTTGAAGGCGGTTTCGGGCATCGGTGGTCCTGCTGGGTAAGGGGGTGTTGCGTTGTCGCGATGACCCCCTAAACTAAATCCCATGTGCAATCACTACGCAAATAACCCCGACGCGCAGGCGCTTTTGCAGACGTGGCGCGAGTATATTTCGTGGAGCCTGACCGATACTATCCCGCCGCGTACTGCCGAACTGGAGGACGAGATTTGGCCCCGGCGCGAGGCCGCTGTGGTGCGGCAGGATGTGACGGCTGGTGGGGCGGTGGTTGATCTTATGACGTGGGGTGTGCCGCTTTCGCTGCCGAGCAAGCGGCCAGAGACGACAGTGACAAAGCATGTCACAAATGTCCGCAATCTCGCCAGTCCCTTCTGGCGCTCGATGCTGGTAAAGCCGGAACAGCGCTGCCTTGTGCCCTTCACCCGCTTTGCCGAGCCGAAAATGGGACAGGGGCGTGCGGAGCATTGGTTCACGGTCACCGACCGCTCGGTTGCGGCCTTTGCCGGGATTTGGCGTAGGGTTGGTGGGGCGACGACGGGAGGGGTGTCGTCGCCCGAGGGGAAAAAGATGTTCGCCTTCCTGACCTGCGAGCCCAACTCGCTGGTCGCACCGCTGCATCCCAAAGCGATGCCGGTGATCCTGCAGGAGGCCGACTACCAGACCTGGCTGACTGCGGAGTGGGACGAGGCCGCAAAGCTGGTCGCGCCGTTTCCCAGCCAGTTAATGGCGGTCGACTGACGGCGACTTAGCCTTGGCGTGCCTGCAGAACGGTTTCGATGATCATGACTGCCGCAAAGGACAGAACCATGCCGGTGAAGAGGGCGACGAAGGGAATTTGTAGTGCGTCCATGACGGGCTCCTTGGGTTGTTGAGTCGGGGATAGGACCACCCGCCGTCCGGTTCCTTGATCTGGGTCAAAAAAGACGAAAACCAACATTTCCGGCGTTGCAACGACGCGCGAGATATGCTGCTAATTGGACCTGTCTAATGGGGGGGATAGTTCATGAAATTTACGATGCGTTGTGCCGCGGCGATTGTTGCGGCGGGGTCATTGGCGGCACCTGTTCTGGCACAGGAAGCACCCGCGGCGGCGGTCGTTGAAACACCGAAGCTTGCGGCGGACGGGTCGCAGTGCGAGCTGCATGTCTGGCCGACCCACAATTATCTGGGCATCAATATGGGCCTGCTCTCCGGCTTCGGCCTGGTAGGGGCGCTCGCTGATGCCGAAGTGCACAAGGATAAGGTCGCCACTGTGAAGGATCTGATGGCCGATTATCTCGGTCCCGATGTGCAGATGGAGGAGCTCAACAAAATCGGCATTACCAAGACGCTGAAACTTGAAGGCTATAAAATCATCATGGAAGAGCCGACGCCCTTCAACGAGGATGTCAAGAAAGACCCGGCGTTAAAGGCGAAGGTCAAGGCGATGAACGCCAAGATCAAGGCCAAGACGCGCCTGTCCGATTCAACAGCGCCCTGCTATGCCGAGCTCGCGACCACGCATATCTTCTACCACAAGGCGATGATGTACGGCAGCAATCTGTTCACCGGCTTTATCTACCGCGAATTCGGCACCAAGCCGACCGCCACCAAGGTATCGACCGGGCAAGTCAAAAATCCGCTGGAACATTTCCCGCCCAAGACCTCCGAAGATATTGATCGGGCAAAGGTCGAGCTGCGCGACGCCTTTTCCAAGGACTTTGTCGAATATGTCGACAAAAAGGTCTTCGGCGCACCTGCCAAAAAATGAGGGCACTCTGGCCTGGGCATTAGCCAAATCTTGACTTCCTCATGCGCAAAGTCTGCGCATGAGGAATTCCACGAAACGTTCATCTACCGGCTTAAGCGACCTCAAGCCGATCCTGCCCCTTTCCCTGATGCTGAGCGCCGCGACCTTTTGGGGCGTGTGGACGCTATCGGCCCCCGCGACCAACGCCGCCACCGGCAACGACACGGAAAGCGCCGCGTTCAGCATCTGCGGCGAAGGCCCCCGCACCAACTGCATCGTCGATGGCGACACGCTCTATTATCAGGGCATCAAGATCCGCATCGCCGACATCGACACCCCCGAAACCAACCCGCCCCGCTGCGCCGAAGAGGGGCGTCTGGGCAAGGCTGCGACGCAGCGCCTGTTACAGCTCGTCAATGCGGGGCCCTTCACCCTGCAGACCATTGACCGCGACGAAGACCGCTATGGCCGCAAGCTGCGCGTGCTGACGCGCGGGGGCAAGAGTTTGGGTGGCGTGCTGGTCGATGAAGGGCTCGCCCGCTGGTATCAGGGCGGCCGCCGCCTCTGGTGCTGATCCTGCCCCAAGGAATGATTAGGTAGACCACCCCAACTAAGTTACCCTCCTGTCCGGGTCGCTCTGGAAGGAGAGCGAAATATGAATCCGAACAAGGCATTATGGGAGAAGGGCGACTTTACCCGGCTGGCGGCCTGTATGCGCGACAGCGGTGCTGCGCTGGTCGACGGCATCGGCATCGGCCCGAATATGAAGGTGCTGGATCTGGGCTGTGGCGACGGAACAACCGCCATTCCTGCCGCGCAAAAGGGTGCCGATGTTCTGGGCGTCGATATTGCCAGCAACCTTGTCGCCGCCGGCAACGCCCGCGCTGCCGAAATGGGCCTGCCGAACATCCGCTTTCAGGAAGGCGACGCCTCCGCCCTGACCGGCCTTGAGGACAACAGCTTTGACCGCGTGGTCAGCATATTCGGCGCGATGTTCGCGCCCCGCCCCTATGATGTCGCTGCCGAGATGGTGCGCGTCACGCGGCCGGGCGGACGGATTGTCATGGGCAACTGGATTCCCGGTGACCCGACCTTGATCGCGCAAGTGCTGAAGGTCAGCGCCTCCTATACGCCGCCCCCGCCCGAAGGCTTTGTCAGCCCGGTTCTGTGGGGCAAGGAAGACGAGGTCCGCGCGCGTTTTACCGCCGCGGGAATAGCCGACGCGGATATCGGCGCCACACGCGAACTCTACACCTTCCGCTTTGACGGCGCACCCAAGGCATTTGTCGACCTGTTCCGCACCTATTATGGTCCCACCATGAATGCCTTCGAGGCGGCAGAGAAGGACGGCCGCGCGGACGCGCTCTATGGCGAGCTGGTCGAATTGTTCGAACGCGAA
Organism: Sphingorhabdus lacus; assembly: GCF_009768975.1. Taxonomy (NCBI): domain Bacteria; kingdom Pseudomonadati; phylum Pseudomonadota; class Alphaproteobacteria; order Sphingomonadales; family Sphingorhabdaceae; genus Sphingorhabdus; species Sphingorhabdus lacus. The sequence continues at coordinate 3,252,122 of NZ_CP035733.1, forward strand.
AATGTGAGCGCCAGTCCCGAATCCACCGAAATTCCGGCGGCCTTTCTGAAAGTGGTGGTGGCTGTAAGCTGACCGACATCAGGGCGGGGCCTTAAATCACACCGCATTCGGGAACACCCGCCCCGCTGCCGCGTTTTGCTGTCATCCCCGACACGCCAAGGAGGCATGAGCCATGACCGCATCCGACACACCCAAAACCGCCCCCGACAACCGCGAGCAGGCGGACGAGGATACACAGGCGCAAACTGTCGCCGGCGAAGCCATGACCCACAGCCAAGCGCCGAACCTGTCGGGGGAAGACAGCGAACACGGCGGCACGCCCAATCCGGCGCAGATCATCCCGGACGACACACAGGATGTCGTTGACCATATGGAACAGATGGAGCGCAGCGGCCAGATTGACATGGACGCGTATCGTGGCGAACGCAGCGACGATGATGAGCCCGGCATGCTGGGTGAAGACGGCATGGAACCTGGCGATCTGGACGAACATGGCCACGCCCGCCGGGACGCCGACGACGCGATTTAACGCATCCATCAAACAGACTGTTGCAATAAAGTAACAGATTCTTGTTATTTTATATTCATGAACCCTTATCGGAACCCGTCCGTTTTCTTGTCGGCCCTGCACGCAGCAGGGTAAGTTTGATAAAAAATGGAAATATCTAATGCGTAAATATCTTCTAGGCGCGGCTCTCCTCTCCACCGTCGCCGTCACCCCTGCCTTTGCACAGGAAGAAGCGCCCTTCACCGGACCGCACATCGAAGGGATCGTCGGTTATGACGATGTCAGCGAAGGCAAAGGCAATTTGATGTACGGTGTTAACGCAGGTTATGACTTTCAGCTCGGCGGCGTGATTGCCGGTATCGAAGGTGAATATGCCGATTCCGACGTGAAGGGTTCGGGAACCGACCTGCTCACCACCGGCGACAGCTTCAGCCTGAACACCGACCGCGATCTCTATGTCGGCGCGCGTCTTGGTTTCGCCATCTCGCCATCGACCATGATCTACGCCAAGGGCGGTTACACCAACGCCAAGTTCGAAAGCCGTTTCGACGATGGCGCGGGCACGATCTACAACAATGGCGTGACCGCCGACGGTTACCGTCTGGGCGCGGGCATTGAGCAGAAGTTCAACCTGTTCGGACCCAGCGGCTTCATCAAGGCCGAATATCGCTATTCCAACTATAGCAATATCGACATCGGCGAAGATGATTTCGACCTCGACACCGACTTCGACCGTCACCAGGCCGTCGTCGGCGTGGGCGTACGCTTCTAGTCTGACGCTGGGTAACACCGGCTAAAAAGAACCGCCGTGGCAAAAGCTGCGGCGGTTTTTTGTGCGAACTCGGCCGTCAGGCCATTTAATTTTCGCTAGAAGGAAAAAGGGAAAAAGACATAAGGCACCCACCCTCAAAGCAGTGCAAAAACGTCTTCTTCCTTCTTGCCTTCTTCCTTCTAGGGAATCAAAAATCCCAACCCCAAAAGCCTAAACCAAATAGCAACCACCCCAAGCTATCCTCCCCCCATGTCCATGATCCTAAGCGGCGCCATCGCGTTCATAGTCATGTTTGTCGCCTATCGCCTGTTCGCCGGCGGCGCGGGGGTGGCCTTTGACAAGGACGACCCCCGTTTGGAACAGGCCAAGCAACAGGCCCGCGCCACGCTCCCCCAATTCTGGACCGCGCTGGAGACAGGCGATCCCGCGACCCGCGACTTCATGCTGAAATTCAACCTGAACCACGGCACCGGACATCGGGATAATGAATCCATCTGGGCCTGCGACATCCGCCGCGATGGCGGTCGGATTTTCGGAACGCTCGCCAACGAGCCGCGCAATTCCGCCTATCGCGAAGGGCAAGAGGTGGAGATTGTGCCCGAAGCCATAGAGGATTGGGGCTATTTCCGGGGGAGCGTCGCGCAAGGCAATTACGTCACCCGCCTGATGATCGAAGCCGCCCCCGCAGGCACCGCGCGGATGCAGCGGCAGGCAATGGGCTGGTAAAACATACTCAACCTCTCCCCTTAAGGGGAGAGGATACGAAGCCTTATTGCGAGGGCAATTAGGCGAAGTTGGAGAGGGGCAACAACGGTGAGGTGCGCGCGCCAACTCCCCCTCTCCGCTGCGACTAGGCGGCGAGCCGCCAAGTCTCGCACCTCTCCCCTAAAGGAGAGAGGGGGTGTTTCACCGACGCTATTTAATAATCTTATCCCGCGAGCATCCAGCCGCCCGCGAGCGCAACCGCAAACACCTGAAAGATCGCCATCTGGTGGAGGTTGCTGGAAAAGGGCTGCTTGCGGGTCTTGTGCCGGAACATCGCGCGGCCCGTGTAAGCGCCGATGGTGCCGCCGACAAAGGCCCACGCGAGCAACGTCCCCTCGGATACGCGCCATGTGCCCTGTTCGGCGCGGATCTTATCAAGCCCGAACAGCATGAATGTCCAGACGTTGACGAGCGCGAAGGCGGCAAGGCCGTTGGGGACGGTGAGGAGGGGAGTGATGTCCATTCGATTATTCCTTAACTCCCCTCGCCCCTTTAGGGGAGAGGATACGAAGCCTTATTGCGAGAGCAATTAGGCGAAGTTGGAGAGGGGAGAGTTCGCGCGCAAACCCCTCAGCACAAACCTCACCGCCGAACCCCTCTCCGCTGCGACTAGGCGGCAAGCCGCCAAGTCTCGCTCCTCTCCCCTGAAGGAGAGAGGGGGTTCAGTACCCACGGTAAGGCTCACACGCGACGCCATCGCCGTCGCGGTCCAGATGCGGAGCATAGCCCGGCTGCCCTCGACGTAACGGAGCCTTTCCGGCGGCGCGCACATCCGAGCAATAGCGGTAATAAACAGACTGCTCGGTAAAGCGCATCGCGGCCTTTTCCTCCTCCGACTGGATGGGGAAATTATAGACGGCGATAAAGGTCAGGACTGCCAAAGGGGCAATGGATTTTATGGTTGAGTCGCGTGCCATCCAAGGAGGATGGCAGGGGGTGGTTAAAGGGAGGTTGAGCCAAATGCCTCAATGCGCCGAGCTGACAACGTAATTCCTTTTGATGACAAAAGCCAAATCGCTTTGTTAAAAGATATTGCCAATATTTTCATCTGCTCACTTAAAATGGAACATCTTCATCTAAATCGTCGCTAAACGCTGTTGATACCGGTGTCTGCCAGCGTGTCGCTTCAGAGGCTTGCGAACGAACCAGTCGGTCCCGTTCGGTTTGCATCATGCTACTATATGATCTGAGCAAATGTTTCTTGCCATGATCAGATAGCGAATAGCTTGTATATGCGTCTCCATCTTGGTCAGTGAGTTGATGGGCTTCAATAAGTCCGTCGTCTAGTAAGCTAGCAATCGCTAGCGCAGTCATTCTTTCTGAAATACCTGCTGAGGAAACATCACGTTGTATTTGCCAAATCGCCGAACCATATGGAGTTCTAAGGCTTTGATCTAAAAGCGTGATGAGGCAAGTTGACTTGACTTCATCGACATTATTTGATGTGTCTGAGTTTACTAAGGTTAAACGTTGCTCCGTTTCTTCGAGAAGCGCAGCCGATATCCCCTTTTCAACCTCTAATGCGATTTTTTCATAATCAGACTGTGCATCGGTAACGTAAAAATTGACAGGCCGATGGGCAATATCGAACGGCAATCGTTGGCGACGTCCTCTGTCGCAAACAATTACGGTAGGAACGCCGAGTGAGAGGGCATATCCCAATTCCAAAAAAACATTGGAGTTATCTTCGGAAATCTCTGCGAACGCGACGTCGGCAGACCGCAAGCCTTGCTCTATTTTTTCGACGACCGGCCTAGTCCCCAGCACCTCATCAGCCCGTACCGGCTTTGCGCCACCGCGTTCAATTGCGGGTGCGAACGTTTCCCGGTAACGCTTATCGTAAGTGCTACCGTCAAAACATTGAATAACAAAGCAGGTTTTCATAATCGCTTACCGGACTACTCCGCCGCAACCCCCGCCTGCTCAAACATATCCACGCCATCATTCTCGGCGGCGGGTTCAATACCGATGATCTTCTTCTTACGGTTGTCGAAGCTGTTCCATACTTGGCCCCAATCGCCGCGGGTGCTGGCTTTGCTATATTCGGTCGCGCGGGTTTCGAAGAAGTTGGCGTGCTCGACACCGTTCAGCAATGGCGCGAGCCAGGGTAGGGGGTGGTCTTCGACCATGTAGATGGCGGGCAGGCCAAGTTGGCCCAGGCGCCAGTCGGCGATGTAGCGGATGTAGCGCTTGATTTCTTTTGCCGTCATGCCGGGCACGGGGCCCATTTCGAACGCGAGGTCGATGAAATTATCTTCCAGACGGACGACCTTCTGGCAGCAGTCGATGATGTCTTCCTTCACTGCCTTGGTCAGGCATCCGCGTTCCGCGCAGAAGGCATGGAACAGCTTGGTGATGCCTTCGCAGTGGAGCGATTCATCGCGGACCGACCAGGATACGATCTGGCCCATGCCCTTCATCTTGTTGAAGCGCGGGAAGTTCATCAGCATGGCAAAGGATGCGAACAGCTGCAGCCCTTCGGTAAAGCCGCCGAACATGGCAAGCGTGCGGGCGATGTCTTCGTCGCTGTCGACGCCGAACTGGTGGATATAATCGACCTTGGCGGCCATTTCCTCATATTCGAGGAAGGCGCTATATTCGCTTTCGGGCATGCCGATGGTGTCGAGCAAATGGCTGTACGCCGCGATGTGCACCGTTTCCATGTTGGAAAAGGCGGTCAGCATCATCTTGACTTCGGTCGGCTTGAACACGCGGCCGTAATTTTCGTGGTAGCAATTCTGCACCTCGACATCGGCCTGTGTGAAGAAACGGAAGATCTGCGTCAGCAGGTTGCGCTCATGATCCGAAAGCTTCTGCGCCCAGTCGCGGCAATCCTCACCCAGCGGCACCTCTTCAGGCAACCAGTGGATCTGTTGCTGGCGTTTCCAGAAATCATAGGCCCAGGGATATTCAAAGGGCTTGTAGCTGTTACGGGCTTCTAGAAGGGACATCAGATCGGCTCCAAAGGAATTGGGTTCTTCATGGGCCCTCCCTGTCGGGGAGGGCGTTTTGCTATCGCTTTATTGACAGGCCAGACATTCGTCATAGTCCGTGGTCGTGGCCAGTTCGATGACGGGGGCTTCGGCGGTGTTGTCCGCTTCCACTCCGCCTGCAAAACCGGCGCGTTGGATGCTCTTTGAACGCAGGTAATAGAGCGATTTCACGCCCAATTCCCATGCGCGGAAGTGCAGCATCAGCAGGTCCCACTTTTCCACATCGGCCGGAATGAACAGGTTCAGCGAGGTCGCCTGGTCAATGAAGGGCGTGCGGTCGGCGGCGAGTTCAATCAGCCAGCGCTGGTCAATCTCGAAGCTGGTTTTGAACGTGTCCTTTTCCTCATGGCTGAGGAAGTCGAGATGCTGGACCGAACCGCCCTTTTCAAGGATGCTGTTCCAGACATTGGTGCTGTCCTTCGCCTTTTCCTGCAGCAGTTTTTCCAGATAGGGATTCTTCACGATGAAGCTGCCCGACAGGGTTTTGTGCGTGTAGATATTGGCAGGGATCGGCTCGATACAGGCGCTGGTGCCGCCGCAGATGATGCTGATCGACGCGGTGGGCGCGATCGCCATCTTGCAGCTGAAGCGTTCCATGACGCCCATTTCTTCCGCATCGGGGCAGGCACCACGTTCGTTGGCGAGCATCATCGAAGCTTCATCCACTTGCGAGCGGATATGCTTGAAGAATTTCATGTTCCACGACTTCGCCAGCGCGCTTTCAAAGCCGACGCCGCGCGATTGCAGGAAGCTGTGGAAGCCCATGACGCCAAGGCCGACCGAACGCTCACGCGCCGCGCTGTACTTGGCGCGCGCCATTTCGTCCGGTGCGCGGTCGATGAAGTCCTGCAGCACATTGTCGAGCATGCGCATGACATCCTCGATAAAGGCCTTGTCGACGCTCCACTCATCCCATTTTTCGAGATTGAGCGAGCTGAGGCAGCACACAGCCGTGCGATCGCCGCCCAGATGGTCGCGGCCGGTGGGCAGGGTGATTTCCGAACACAGGTTCGACGTCGACACCTTCAGACCCAGATCGCGGTGATGCTTGGGCATCGCGTTGTTCACGGTGTCGGAGAAGATGATGTACGGCTCGCCAGTTGCCAGTCGGGTTTCGACCAGCTTCTGGAACAGCGAGCGGGCATCCACCGTGCTGCGCACTTCGCCGGTCTTGGGCGAACGCAGGTCGAATTCGGCACCGTCGCGGACAGCTTCCATGAATTCGTCGGACAGAAGCACGCCATGGTGCAGGTTCAACGCCTTGCGGTTGAAGTCGCCCGAAGGCTTACGGATTTCGAGGAATTCCTCAATCTCGGGGTGCGAGACATCGAGATAGCAAGCCGCCGAACCACGGCGCAGCGAACCCTGGCTGATCGCGAGTGTGAGGCTGTCCATAACGCGGACGAACGGAATGATGCCGCTTGTCTTGCCGTTGAGGCCGACAGGCTCACCAATGCCACGGACGCTGCCCCAATAGGTGCCGATGCCGCCACCGCGTGAGGCGAGCCACACATTTTCGTTCCAAGTGTTGACGATGCCTTCCAGGCTGTCGTCGACCGAGTTCAGATAGCAGCTGATTGGCAGGCCACGTCCGGTGCCACCGTTCGACAGCACGGGCGTCGCGGGCATGAACCACAGGCGGCTGATATAATCATAGAGGCGCTGGGCATGCGGTTCGTCATCGGCATAGGCCGCTGCGACGCGCGCAAAAAGATCCTGATAGCTCTCGCCCGGCAGCAGATAGCGGTCCTTCAACGTGTCCTTGCCGAATTCGGTCAGGAGCACGTCACGCGATGAATCGGTGACGACGTTGAAGCGCCGCTCGTCCACCGTTTTGCTGGACACAGCTTTTTTTGCCGCAGCCTTCGGCTTTTCTTCAGTACTGGTTTCGGTTTCCACCGCTAATTTTTCGAGCACGTCCGTTGTTCCTGCGACCATATCTTCGGCCCCTTGGCCAGTATCCCTGAAATCCATTTAACCCCGTTGCTCCATTCCTAATCAGGCCCCACCGGCTGCATGGGATTTTCCCACCGGCCAAGCCCACCCATTATTTTCAGACGGAAAAAATGTTCCCGTCTTGTTCGACTCGGGGGCGAAACCCCCTCTTACCATTTTTTGTACCATGCAGGGGACTAAATTCGACTTGTCCCCAGCTTATCGACGGAAAAAATCTCCCCCTCGGCGGAATCACGTTCCGCAGCTTTAAGCACAATCTGTGGTGATGCCCCCTACGGCCAACCGCTACCTATAGTGCCTCAATCATTTTCAGACGCAAGAGGGTAAATGGTAAATTTACCATTCAATTCGTCGCTATTGTGATTCCATTCGTCGCACGTCCCAGGCGGTCCACAAGGCGCGACGCGTGGATCTGCTAAGTCTTTTTTTCGGCGCAAGACGGAAAATCAAAGTTGGAAAATATTTTTTCGATCCCGCGTCCGGACCGATTTTATCCCCCGATTTCGCATCGGCGTTTCACATCATCTTGTCAAAATAGGGGGTGCGGGCCATGCTGGTTCCACTGCGGGAATCAAAAGGGGAATGGATATGAAGCAGATACTAGCCGCGCTGGTGATTGCCCTGACCTTTTTATGCGCCGCACCCGCCAATGCGAGCGGTGATTCGTCCTGCTATCCCGACTGGAAGGTAAAGCAGACCGACTATAATGGCTGCAGCAGCACGGCCGTGCTGAGCCCGGGTAACGACACAAGGGTCAACCTGCTCATGCTGCTGTACGATCGTCATGGCAGCGTGGGCCCGGCCAGCCGCTACAGCTATGACATCATCGAACGCCGGGGCGAGGCGGAGCCCTTCGACTGGCCAAGTTTTGCATTGAAACTCGGGCCCTCGCCAGCAAGTGAAGACGATGGCACGACCGGAGATTTTCCATTCGGCACCCGTTGTATGAGCAATATGGCCGCCGGTGCGGACTTCATCGCCGCTGTCGCCCGCGCCAAAGGTCTGACAGAAAGCGAGAAGGCAACGCTCACGGCCGTGCGGACGACGCTGAAACCTGAATGCTCCGGCGATACCAAGGCAGCGTCCGTTGCACAGGAAGCGCTTGCGCAAGTGCAATCAACGACCGGGCGTTCGTTCGCCGCCTATCTTGTCGGCGCGGCGGCTTTTTATGATGGCGACTTCGCCACCGCACATGCGCACTTCATGCGGGTCGATCCAAAAGCCTCGGTCTGGCTTGCAGAAGCAGCCAGTTACATGCTGGCGCGCACGACTCTTAACGACGCAACACTGACTGCCTTTGATGAATATGGCGGCATTTCAGAAAAAGGCGCTGACGAGAGTCGCGTTGGCACGGCGGAAGCCGAGTTTGGAAATTATCTGAAAGCCTATCCCGACGGCCAATATGCCGTGTCGGCAAAAGGGCTGCTTCGCCGCGTCTACTGGCTGGGCAACCGCAAGGACGCGCTTGCCGCGGAATATGCTGCGCAGTTCGCGCAAGGCGACCCTGCCAAGCGGAATGTGACATTCCCCGATCTGGTGCAGGAATTTGATATCAAAGCGATGAGCCTGTTAAAGTTGGAAGAGGTGAAGGACCCAGTCATCCTCGCCGTGCTTCTGCTGCGCGATATGCGCAAACCCGACGATCCCAAATATGCCGACTATGGCACGCCACCGGTCACCCGCGCGGCGCTTGATGCGTTCAAGCCCGCATTTACGGGCAGAGAGGCGCTGTTTGGCTATTTGCAAGCCGTACATGCCTTCTATGTCGCGGACAATCCGGCTGATGTGTTGAAACTGATTCCAGCCGCAAAGCCGACGGGCGGATATCTCGAATATAGCCGCCTGATGCTGCGCGCACTTGCGCTCGATGCGTTGAGCGATCCGACCGCGCGCACGGCTCTCACATCGGCCGTGGCCGTCGCGGCGCTGCCGCATCAACGTGGCGCGGCGGAACTCGCATTGGCGTTGCATGATGAGCGCGCCAAATCGACCGATAGGGTGTTTGCCGCAGACAGTATCATCCGCGACCCCGACATCCGCGAAATCTTGCTGCGCTATCAGGCCGGTCCGTCCTTGCTACGCAAGCTGGCGGTATCGGGCGCGTCACCGCGGGAGAAGCAGACGGCGATTTACACTCTTCTGTATAAAAATCTGACGCGCGGCATTTACGGTGACTTCCTCCGCGATCTGACGCTGATCCCGGCAGAGGCGAAGCGACGCGCCGCAGATGATTATGAATCGCCGCTCTATACGGATATCGCAATATTCCGTTGGTCGGGCTCTACCGATTTTATGTGTCCAGCGCTCAAGACGATTGCAACCAATCTGGCGGCTCGGCCAAAGGATCCGGCCGGCTTAATCTGCCTCGGCGAATTCATCCGTTTAAGCGGTCTGGACCCGGAATATTATGGTGTCACCCGGGCGCTGGATGACCAGCCGGAAAAGAATGAGCTGGGTGGCAGTCCGAGCCAATTCGCCGGGAAGCGGTTCTCGCGCCTTGATGCATATAAAGCGATTATGGCCGACCCGGCGGCAGGGGCTGGAAACAGGGCCTATGCCTTGTACCGTGCGGTGCATTGCTATGCCCCTGCGGGCTATAATGGATGCGATGCGACTGAAGTACCTACGGCACAACGCAAGGCTTGGTTTGATCAATTGAAAAAACAATATCCCGCTTCTGTCTGGGCGAAGAAGCTGCGTTATTACTGGTAATGCGATGAAATGTTTTGCAGCGGCACTGGTTGCGCTGGCGCTTGCCGCGTGCCAACCCGTGGAACGCCGCGTCGATGCCGGGGATTATGATGCCTTCTGGCTTTGGGCCGGCGTTACCCCGCAACCTGTCCTTGAGCGGGCTAAAACCATCTACATCCTGCAAGGGGAAATAAGGGGTGTGGAAAATCCCAGCATGGTCTCCCTACGACCCGGGACTCCTGCGGTTCGGCATGCTGACATCTGGGTTGTTTATCGTGTCGAAACACTCAACTGGGGCAAAGATATCTTGCCTCAAATCCGCGATGATATTGCACGCTGGAAGATAGCGGGAAATAATGTGGTGGGCGTTCAGATAGATTTTGATGCAGCGACACGGGGGTTGGACGACTATGCAACCTTTCTCGCGACCGTGCGATCTTCCTTGCCCAAGGATGTGCGCCTCGCGATCACCGGTTTGCTGGATTGGAGCGCACAGGGCGACAGCGCCGACCTGAACCGGTTGGCGGGCGTCGTCGATGAAGTGGTGTTGCAAACCTACCAAGGTCGGCACACGATTCTGGGATATGAAAATTATCTGAAAAGCCTGCAGCGGCTGAAACTGCCGTACCGGATCGGACTTGTGCAAAATGGGGTTTGGAAGGCGCCCGACGGCTTGAACGAAGATCCGGAATTTAAAGGCTATGTCGTTTTTCTTCTCAATCCTGAATGAAAAAATGAGGGCCTTGCCATCCTGTGATGACAAAGCCCGTCATTTTTACCCTGGGGAGAGGAGGGATTTAACCAAGAAGAAATTTGCTCATTTCTGCCTTGCTGATCTTCTTGCTTTTGTCAGCATCAGCCGCCGCGAAGCCGTCCTTCGCCCATTTTAGCTTGGCGGTCTGGTCCATGGCCTTAGACTGGGTGTCACCGCCCGCTGCATGGAGGGCAAGAAGCCATTTCGTGAATTCCGGCTCTTCCAGATCACCGCTTTTGTCGGCGTCATAAGCTGGGAATTCCGCGTCGACCAATTGCGTCACCTGCTGCTCGCGGGACTGGGGCGCTGCAGCGGGGGCGGGTGCCGGGGCTGGCTCTGCAACCGGTTGGGCTTCCACTGTATCCGTCGCCTCAGCGGGCGAAGGGGGAGCCATGGGGTCTGATTGCTGCGCGATGGCCGGTATAGCCGCCAACGCTATGAGGCTGGATGCGGTCAAAATGCGTAACATAAAAAATCTCCTGCGAATTTCGAATATAAAACAATAATCGTTCTATATTGCGTAAATAGTTCACCAATAATATCGTTGCTAATGAACAATATCGAAGTGCATAATGCATAAGATGATCAATATGTTTCGTGGTTCAATTCAAAAAATAAGCCTAGGTGCATCTCAACCAATGAAATTAATCGGTTCGTCGGAAATATGAAATTTAATTGAGGTAATCTGATTGTATTGAACTGGTGTTTAATTCAAATTTAGGTGAATGTTTCTTTAATGCCAGATGAATGAACTGGTTCATAGGTCCCGATGTGCGCAAAAGGTTGAATCTAGCGATTCGATCGTTAAGGGCGGTGGCAATTGACCATCGGACGGGAACTGTAAATGACTGTAGAAATCCGCCAAAGTGATCTGATCGAAAGCGTTGCCGACGCGCTGCAATATATCAGCTACTTCCATCCCATGGATTATATCCACGCGTTGGGCGAAGCCTATGAGGCGGAGCAATCACCAGCGGCGAAAGATGCCATTGCGCAGATCCTGACCAACAGCCGCATGTGTGCCGAGGGGCATCGTCCGATTTGTCAGGATACCGGTATCGTGAATGTGTTCGTCAAATGGGGCATGGATTGCCGCTTGGACGATACGTCCAAATCGTTGCAGGAAGTGATCGATGAAGGCGTGCGTCGCGCTTACCTCCATCCCGATAACAAATTGCGGGCTTCGGTCCTTACCGATCCTGCTTTCACCCGCCGCAATACGAAGGACAACACACCGTGTGTTCTGCACGTCGAAATGGTTGCGGGAAGCAAAGTCACTGTCGATGTGGCTGCGAAAGGTGGTGGCAGCGAGAATAAGTCGAAGTTCAAAATGATGAACCCGTCGGACAATATAGTCGACTGGGTGCTGGAAATGTTGCCGCAAATGGGCGCAGGCTGGTGCCCGCCGGGAATGCTCGGCATCGGGATCGGCGGCACAGCAGAGCATTGTGTTCTGCTTGCTAAACAGGCGTTGATGGAACCCATCGATATGGGGCCATTAAAAGCGCGCGGGCCGCAAAATGACATTGAAGCTATGCGGATAGAGATATTCGACAAGGTCAATGCACTGGGCATCGGTGCGCAGGGACTTGGCGGTTTGTCGACGATATTGGATGTGAAAATCATGGATGCGCCATGTCATGCGGCGGGCAAACCAGTGGCGATGATCCCCAACTGCGCGGCGACGCGCCATGCGCACTTCACGCTTGATGGCTCGGGCCCCGCGTTTCTGGAGGCACCAAAGCTCGACGAATGGCCGAAGGTCGACTGGAAACCCGACGCCGCGGCTAAACGCGTTGATCTCGACACACTGACCGCCGCTGATGTGCAGGGATGGAAACAGGGCGACCGGCTGTTGCTGAATGGCAAGATGCTGACCGGCCGTGACGCGGCGCACAAGCGGATAGCCGACATGCTGGCCAAGGGCGAAGAGTTGCCGGTTAGTTTCAAGGGGCGGATGATCTATTATGTCGGCCCTGTTGATCCGGTAGGTGAAGAGGTCGTGGGCCCGGCTGGTCCCACCACCGCCACGCGGATGGACAAATTCATGGATATGATGCTCGAACAAGGTTTGCTCGGCTGCGTCGGGAAGGCCGAGCGTGGTCCGGCCGCAACGCAGGCGATCGCCAAGCATAAAAGCGCCTATCTGATGGCGGTCGGTGGTGCGGCCTATCTTGTTGCCCGCGCTATCAAGGGCAGCAAAGTCGTCGGCTTCGAAGATCTCGGCATGGAAGCCATCTACGAATTTGAGGTGCACGATTTCCCGGTCACCGTCGCTGTCGACAGCGAGGGCAACAATGTCCACCAGCTTGCGCCCACCTATTGGCAAAAGCGGATCAAAGACGAGGGGTTGCTGGCGAACGCCTAAAGCGACGCTGAACCAGCGCGCGCGTTATTGCGCCTGCTGTGCCTGCATCTGCGCGTCGATTTGCGCCTGGATTTCGGGTGGCAGGCCCTGCGGTGCGCCGCTCGCTTGCCCGCCGCCAGGTGCACCGCCCTGCTTCTGCATTTCCTGCATCTGGCGCTGCATTGCGTCTACTTCGGCGCGTGACTTGAATTCGAGCAGGTCGACGTCAAAGATCAGTTCGCTGCCGCCGGGGATCGCAACTTCGCCCGTTTGCGGGTTGCGCTGGTCTTGCGAACCATAACCGATGCTCGCCGGAATCCACAGGCGATATTGTCCGCCACGCTGCATGACTTTCAGCCCTTCCGAAAAGCCGGGTACCACGCCGTTGACAGGCAAGGCGGCTTGCGGGTTCTGGTCGAAAATCTTTCCGTCTTTCAGGCGGCCGGTATATTTGATCAAGACAACGTCCTGATCGGTAGGCGATGGGCCTTCGCCGGCCTTCAGCACTTTGTACCGCAGTCCCGACTCAGTCGTGACAACGTCACCAAATTCGTGCCGTACATCTGCGGTTCCCCACCAGGCAAGTCCACCGCCAGCAGCAAGTACCAGGGCCGCACCGATCCAGAATTTGGTGAGCGAACCTTTTTTGATCGGCAGAATGGGAACGGCAGTTACAGACATGGACTATTTCCTGATCGCTAAAGTTGTGCGCTGACTAGCAGAATGTGCAGCGGTTTCCAGACACAAAAAAAGCGCCCGAGCGGCGCTTTTCCTGTTCAAAGCAGCCAGTGCTTATTTCGCGCCGTCACGCTCTTGCTGTTTGCGCTCCATCTTGCGGGCACGACGGACAGCAGCAGCCTTTTCACGAGCGCGCTTTTCCGAGGGCTTTTCGAAATGACGACGCAGTTTCATTTCGCGATACACGCCTTCACGCTGCAGCTTCTTCTTCAGTGCGCGTAGGGCCTGATCAACATTATTATCGCGAACCATGATCTGCATAAGAAAACTTCACTCCGGTATCGAATCGGCAAAATGACTGTAAACCGCCATTTTGTAAGGCTAAAAACGAAAATTGCCGCAAACGAGTGCGGCGTTATGCTCGGCCCCTTAACCGTGTGCCGTAGCAAATTCAAGCAAAAAGCGGCCTAATCCCGCAAGAAGCGCGCGGAAATTGGTGCATTTATGCCACAGTTCCACAGAATGTGTCGGCCCATGGAACCGCGACCGACCATGTTCATTTGGCATCAAGGTTGCGGGTCTCAACTTGTGCATGGGCAGTTATTGTCGCGATGTTTCAGGGGACAGCGACCACGATAAAGCTATCTTCTGGAGCACCCGATGAAAAACCAAAAAGCGCGGATGCGCGATTTCTCCCTTTCCGTCTCAATAGCGGCTCTCTTTGCTGCATTGACCCCCGCCATAGCTTTTGCGCAAGATTCGCAAGAGGTGCAGCCTGCCAATGAAGTGGCGAATGAAGCCGATGAAGGAGAGGCGATCATTGTTACCGGTTCGCGTATTGCGCGTCCCGAGTTGAATGTCGCGAACCCGGTGGTCGCAGTATCCGGTGAAAGCATCGAAAAGTCCGGGCAGGTCAACGTCACCGACGTGTTGATCCGTAACCCTGCATTGACGGCTTCCATCGGTGGTTCGCTATCGGGTGGCGCGGATGCGGGCCTTGGCGAAACGGGCGTGAACCGTCTCGATTTGCGTAACCTCGGCGCTGACCGGACACTTGTCCTGGTGAACGGCAAGCGTCATGTCGCCGGTATTCCCAATACCGCATCGGTCGACATCAATTCGATTCCGCAAGATCTGATCGAACGGGTCGATGTTTTGACCGGCGGAGCCTCTGCCATTTATGGTGCCGACGGTGTTTCGGGCGTGGTGAATTTCATCCTGAAGCGTAACTTTGACGGTGTCACGGCCCGCGGCCAGGTCGGTATCTCCGATAAGGGTGATGCAGGCACGCGCTTCTTTTCGATTGTCGCCGGTAAGAATTTTGCCGGAGATCGCGGCAACGTGGCCTTGGCCTATGAGTTCAGCGATCGCGACCGGTTGAGCAGCTTTGACCGGGCCTTTAGCGGCGATCCACAAGTAAACCGTGGGCTATTCCGCAATCGGGACGATTTCCCGGATGATCCCAATGTTCCTGACCGCATATTGTACAACAATCTGAGCTGGGCAGACAGTGCACCGGACGGTGCTGTCGACCTTGATCTTGACGGCATTCCGGATTTTACAGGCAGCGGCCTTGTTTATGACCGTGGCTTGCCCATTCCATCGTCGGGCGGCCGTGCGCAGGGTGGCTCCAACACCCCCACGGCAGGCTATTTCGGCGATCTGGAGCCTTCATTGCGCCGCCATGCGGTGAATGCCTTGGCGAGTTATGAATTCTCGCCAGCGTTCAAGGTGTTCCTCGAAGGTAAATATGTGCGGACGAACGCCTATTCCGTGGGCCAACCAAGCTTCGATTTCTTCACCTATCTTGCCCCCGACAACGCCTTTTTGAATGATCGCTTTGGGGTTGCAAACACCACCAATGGTGCACTGATTTCGCGGGACAATTTCGATTTCGGCGTTCGCGGGGAATCGATCAAGCGTGAAACCTATCGCGGTGTGGC
The DNA here is from genome assembly GCF_009768975.1 of Sphingorhabdus lacus. NCBI lineage: Bacteria > Pseudomonadati > Pseudomonadota > Alphaproteobacteria > Sphingomonadales > Sphingorhabdaceae > Sphingorhabdus > Sphingorhabdus lacus. Next base: position 3,267,529 of record NZ_CP035733.1, read on the forward strand.
GGGTATCGAGGGCGATATTACAGACAATGCGAAATATGAGGTCTCTTATGTATTCGGACGCACCACGGCGGCCGGAACCCAGACGAGCAACCTTATCGGTGACCGCTATTTTGCCGCGTTGGATGCGGTTCGGGACCCTGTTTCAGGCCAGATTGTATGCCGTTCGACCTTGGACCCCTTGTCCAATATCGATCCGAACAATTTCAACCAACCGGCCTCAACTTTCACACCCGGTGCAGGCAGCGCCTGTCGTCCCCTGAACGTTCTCGGTAACGGTGTGGCCTCGCAAGAGGCTCTGGATTTTGTTCTCGCCAACAACACAAACCGGTCACGCATTACGCAGCATGTTGTATCGGGCTCGGTCTCGGGTGATTTCGATGCCCTGTTCACCTTGCCCGGTGGCCCGCTCGGCTTTGCGCTCGGCGCTGAATACCGCAAGGAAATCAGCAGCGACACGCCAGACGCCCTTATCCAGTCGGGCGCTTTGCGGGACTTTGCTGCGGTCCAGCCGAGCACCGGTAAATTCGACGTGAAAGAAATTTTCGCCGAACTAAACGCACCGATCCTGGCCGATATGCCTTTTGCACATCTGCTGTCCTTCTCGGCGGCAATCCGTCTGTCCGACTATTCGACAATCGGAAAAACGACGACATGGAAGGTGGACGGAATCTACGCGCCTATACCCGACGTCCGTTTTCGTGGGTCCTATTCGCAAGCCGTGCGGGCGCCTAATATTGGCGAGCTTTTCTCTCCCCAATCGGGAACCTTCGCATTTGTGACCGATCCTTGCGATGTCACCCGGCTCAATGACGGAACACAGTTCCGTCAGGCAAATTGTACGGCAATTCTGTCCGGCCTTGGCCTGACACCTGCGCAGATTGCGACCTTCAGTCCGTCGACCGATGCACAGGCGACTACGTCACGACGTGGCCTTGCCGGTGGCAATCCGGGTTTGAGCGAGGAAGAAGCGAAAACATGGACAGCAGGTGTCGTTTTACGCCCCAGCTTCATCCCGGGTCTGTCGATGAGCTTCGATTGGTACAATATCCGTATCAAGGGAGCGATCAACACGCCAAGCGCAACCGAAGTAGCGGAATTGTGCGTTGATCAGCCAACTATCGACAATGTGTTCTGTCAGAATATCTTCCGCGCCACAGGAACCGGGTTCGTACTGGGCGATGGCAACGATCCGCTGCAACGCAACGGTTTCATTGTTGGACCCGAAAACGTAGCGGCATTCGAGACAGCGGGCGGCGATTTCACGATCAATTACCGCATGCCAACGGACAATATCGGTACGTTCAACGTCAACCTGACCGGGGGTTACCTAGACAAGATAACGTTTGTCCCAACGGTGGGAGCCGACGTTGATGATGACACTTTGGAGGCATACAACCCCCGCTGGCGTGGATCTGCGAGCCTCGACTGGCAATTGGGTGGGTTCAACATCAACTATGGTGTGAACTATTTCAGCAAGACACGTCGTTTCACCACCGAGCAGCTTGCGGCCAACCCGGATCTGTCCGATCCCCGCTTCTTCTACTTCAAGGAGCGTTGGGAGCATGATGTTCGGCTCGCCTATGATGTTGATGACAAGTTCACCTTCTATGGGGGCGTAAACAATATCTTCGACGAGAAACCGGCCTTCGACCAACTCAGCTACCCGATCTCTTCGGGTGTGGGCCGTTTCCTATATGTCGGTGCGAAAGTAACGATGTAACGACATAGCCTTGCCCTCGCTCTCCTTTCATTTCATAATGCAACGCAAATGAAATGAAGAGGAGAGCGAGCATGGCCACCCAGCTGAAAGCAAATAGTAAATATAGCGAAGCCGAATGGACCGCACGGCAGGAACTTGCCGCCTGCTACCGTATCTTCGCGATGTTTGGCTGGGACGAACTTGTCTTCAACCATATTACCGTCAAGGTTCCGGATGAAGAAGGCGCATTCCTTATCAATCCATTCGGCATGCATTTTGGCGAAATTACCGCCTCCAGCCTGATCAAGATCGACATCGACGGTAACAAACTGGATGCCGACAATCCTTGGCATGTAAACAAGGCCGGCTTTGTTCAGCATAGCCTATTCCACCGCACATTGCCCGATGCACATGCGATCATTCACACCCATACCACCGCGACCGTGGCCGTTTGCTCGCTCGAAGGTGGATTGCAGCCGGTGAACTTCTATGCCTGCAATTTCATGGGGCAATTGGCCTATCATGATTTCGAAGGCGTTACCGTACGTGAAGAAGAAGGCGTGCGCCTCGTCGAGCATCTGGGTGACAAGCGCATATTGATGCTGCGCAATCATGGTCCGGTTGTCATGGGCAAAAGCCTGCCTGACGCGTTCATCAAATATTGGGCTCTGCAGCGCGCGTGCGAGCATCAGATAGCAACCATGCAGATGGGCAAGCCGATTCCGGTTTCGAATGACGTGATCGCTGTGCATCAACGCGACCTTTATATGGCAACGCCACCCGGTGGTTCGGGACGTGTCGAATTTGATGCGATGGTCCGCAAGGTCGACCAGATTGATAAAAGCTGGCGCGATTGATTACTGGGCAATCAGCCTCTAGCGCCGTTCCATGACCAAATTCACCGTTAACGATCGTCCGGTCCAATATAAGATGGACCCCCAAACGCCGATGCTTTGGGCGTTGCGCGATGCGTCGAACCTGACAGGCACCAAATATGGATGCGGAACCGGGGATTGCGGCGCTTGCATGGTCGAAATTGACGGTGAAGCGATCCGATCCTGCCTCGTTACCATCGCTGAAGCAGAAGGTCGCTTTGTTACGACAATTGAAGGTTTGAGCCGGGATCGGAGCCACCCGATTCAACAGGCTTTTGTTGCTGGAAATGTTCCCCATTGTGGATTTTGTATTCCGGGCATTGTCATGGCGGCGTCGGTGTTGTTGAAAAAGAGCAGCGATCCGACCGATGACGAAATCAACGCAGCGATTACCAATCTCTGCCGCTGTGGGAGTTACCCCCGCTTGCGCGACGCGATCAAGCGTGCAGGCCGGGTGATGCGCGGCGAAGAGCGGATTGCTGCAGCGCCGCCACCCGGAATTACCCCTGAGGATGCGGCGCGGGCCGTGCCTGCGTTGACGGTAACGGAATAGAGGTTAAACCTCCCGCTTGTAATCCCACTCGGTCGGCGCAGTGCAAGGCGGCTTTTGTCTTGCGATATCGCGGATTGGTCGAAGCCGGATTTTACGTTTACAGTTGTAATCCTAACTTCCCTCTGGTTGCGTCTGGTAATGCTGCGCTTCTGTCGTCGCCACAAAAAGGGAAGGTCGAAAATCTATGCCTCTTTCATTTTGGACATCGGGCAGGATACCGCTCTGCGGAGCCGTTTGGCTGGCCATGGCTTCTTTTGCCATTCCGGCACCAGCGCTGGCAGAACCGGCAAGGCAGGATCAGCAGGCGGAATTTGATATCTATGTCGAAAAGGCGATGGCGAAATGGGGCGTCCCCGGCGTCGCCATCGGTTTATTGCAGGATGGAAAAATTGTTCGTGTCAAAGGCTATGGCGTCAAAAAATTTGGCGAAGCCGAAAGGGTTGATGGCGATACGCTATTTGCCATCGCGTCGCTGACAAAGGCCTTTACGGCTGCCGCTATTGCAACATTGTCGGACGAAGAGAGACTGAGTTTCGACGATCCGGTGATCAAATATCTGCCCGATCTGAAGCTCTATGATTCAAAGGTGACTGCCGAAGTCACGATACGCGATCTGTTGGCGCAGCGAACCTGTTTGCAGTCCAAGGACCTGCTCACTTGGGATTCGCCCTTCAGCCGCGAAGAGACGCGACGTCGCCTGCAATATCTCCCTCCAGCCTGCTCTTTCCGGGACCGGTTCGTATACAACAATATCAACTATGTGTTGGCGGGGGACGCCAGTGCCGCTGCGGCAGGGAGCAGCTGGCAAGCGCTCATAAAGAACCGGCTGCTTGTGCCGCTGGACATGAATAACAGCGCCACCTCTTCAGCAGAGGCTGCCAGAGCCCGGAACCTTGCATCTCCGCATATCAAAACGGGAGGCAAGCTGCGCCTATTGCCGCTTTATGATGAAGGCATATCGGCTCCGGCCGGGGCGATCCATTCAACCGCCGCCGATATGGCGCGTTGGGTGGAGCTATTGCTGGGCGGTGGGGCTTATCTTGGGAAGACGATATGGAGTCCGACCGCGCATGCGGCAATGCTCGGTGAGCAAATGGCGGTGCGACCTGGCCCGCGAGACGCCGGCGAACCGCCGACGCCCATTGCCGCAGCCTACGGCTTTGGCTGGGGTGTCGGTGAATATCGCGGCCGACGCTTTGTCGAACATACCGGGCAAAGTGATGGCATGTATGCAATGGTTGCGATGATGCCCAATGACAGGCTCGGGATAGTTGTCCTGACCAACAGCAGCATGGTGGGCTTGCCCGAAGCATTAGCCTATCATTGGCTGGATGACCAGCTGGGCGTTCCGGAATTTGACTGGATAGGAACGCTCTATGCGCGGGCCAAAGAGTCGAACGACGCGATCGATATTGATAATGTTACGCGCGATGTTCTGCGAAAGGCGGGCACCAAGCCCTCGCTTCCGGCAACAGGCTATGCCGGGGTCTATCGGCAGGACCTGCTGGGCGATGTGACCGTTATTACTGCAAAAAATGGTGAAATGTCGATCCGCTTTCTGACAAAGACCGGCCGGCTGAAGCACTGGCAGGATGACATGTTCCAGATCGATTGGGGTGGTGATCCCTATTACACCATGACTTCGTCCTTTGTGACGTTCCAAATCGGTGTCGACAAACAGCCGATTTCGCTGAAAATTGGCGGCGATGAAGAGACATTTGTGCGCTCAGGATCTGCGCGCATTCGGCCAAAGCACTGACGCAGCAATTCGGGATAAGCGTCTATTGCTCCAACTCGATGTCCCAATAGAGCCAGTCGTGCCACGTCTCGTGCAGGTGGTTTGGCGGGAAGGCGCGGCCCCGGTCCTGAAGCTGCCAGCTCGTTGGACGGATGGCCGCCATGTTGAGTTGCATATGCGCCTGCTTGGGTGTGCGTCCGCCTTTTTTGAGGTTGCATGGCAAACAGGCGGTGGTGACATTTTCCCAGCTGGTAATCCCGCCCAATCGGCGCGGGATGACGTGGTCGAAGGTCAGATTGTCACCCGATCCGCAATATTGGCATTCAAACTTGTCGCGCAGAAACAGGTTGAAACGGGTGAAAGCGGGATATTCAGACGGCTTCACATATTGACGAAGTGCGATCACCGACGGGATTTTCATATCGAGGCTGGGGCTGTGCACGTGCCGGTCGTAGCTCGACACAATATCGACCTTGTCGAGGAATACTGCCTTGATTGCGGTTTGCCACGGCCACAGGCTCAGCGGATAGTAACTGAGCGGGGTATAATCAGCATTCAGCACCAGCGCCGGGCAATTTTCAGGATGCCGTGCCCTGCCAGCTGCTTCGAAAGTTCCGGTATGCAACATAAGTCAGACCTTCTCCCCTGTTGTCATAGCCGTTTTAACCCTATGGGCGTTACAGCATTTTGACATTTGCCAACCTATTTGCACATATTGTGACGTCAAGAGGGCAAAAACACATAATATGGTATTTTTACCGATCATTGAACGCCCCACCGCGGTTCCGGTGCGCACGCGATTTGCACCCAGTCCCAATGGCGCGCTGCATTTGGGGCATGCCTTCTCCGCCCTGTGTGCCCGTGACTTTGCTCATTCGCATGGTGGGCAATTCCTGTTGCGGATTGAGGATATTGACGGCACCCGGAGCAGGCCGGAACATATCACAGCAATTTTAGCGGATTTAGATTGGCTGTCGCTCATTCCCGACGAGCCTGTCAGCTATCAGTCCAGAAACATGGAACGCTACCAACGGGCGCTTGACGAATTAAAAGCACTTGGACTGCTTTACCGGTGCACCTGTACCCGCAGCGATATTTTGGCGGCGTTGAAACAGACGCCGGTATCGCATGGCCCTGACGGCCCACATTATCCCGGAACATGCCGTAACCGGAGAATCGACCCGGCCAAGCCCTTCTGCTGGCGAATCGATATGGCAAAGGCTTTGGTGATGACCGGACCCATCCAATGGACGGACATGGTCGCGGGCACGCATTTTGCCGACCCCTTGCAGTTCGGGGATGTCGTTCTTTGGCGGAAAGATGCGCCCGCGTCGTACCATCTGGCGGCAACGGTCGACGATGCGGCAGACGGCATAAGCCATGTTGTCCGGGGACTAGACCTATTTGCATACACCGCCATCCACCGTGTTTTGCAGCAATTGCTGGACCTTCCGGTACCACAATATTGGCATCACCGCCTCTTGGTGGACGACAGCGGACAGAAATTGGCGAAGAGCAAATCCTCGCCACCGCTTTCTGCCCGCCGCGTTGCTGGTGAAGACGGACGGCTATTGATCGATAATTTGCATCAAGGGGTGCTACCGCTTGGCATTTCGCTGTCGAGCGCCTAGATAGGCCCGAGGGGTATCAACCCCGTAAGGACATTCTCCCAATGACTATTTTGCTGGTACTCTTGATTATCGCTTCGGCAGGTGCGGTTGCTTTTGCGCTTGTTCGTGGTCTGCATGCCTTTGCGAATATGCGCCCGACCGAATTGGACAAAGACGGAATTCCGCAATCGCTCGCCATGCAAAACAAGATGATGTTTGCGCGCGTGAAGTGGCAGGCCATTACGGTCATGCTTGTCGTGGTTCTCTTGCTTGTTGCGGGTGCGCAATAAGCCATTGCGTGATCCGACATGGTTAAACTGAACAAGATTTACACGCGCACCGGCGACGACGGCACAACAGGCTTGGTTGACGGGTCGCGTGTATCCAAATCCAACGCCCGGCTCCATGCAATTGGCGAAATTGACGAAGCCAATTGTGCTTTGGGTGTTGCCGTTCAGTGTCTGGAATCGGACGAGGGTCAAACGACTTTGGTCAGTGATCTTCGCCGTATCCAGAATGACCTTTTCGATCTTGGTGCCGATATCGCAACGCCGGGGTCGAGTTTTGAGCCGTCACCTATGGAATTGCGGATCGTTCCTGCGCAAGTTGAATGGCTAGAGGCGGCCATTGACCGGGCGAATGAGCAATTGCCGCCACTCACCAGTTTCATTCTGCCTGGCGGAAGCATGGCAGCGGCGCATATGCATATGGCACGGGCGATTTCGCGCCGTGCCGAACGCGCCCTTGTCGCGGCTTCGCAATCGGTCAGCATCAATCCGCACGCCCTGGAATATGTTAACCGGCTGTCGGATTATCTCTTTGTTCTGTGCCGCGTGATCAATGCATCACGAAATGGCGATATATTGTGGGTTCCGGGCGCGTCGCGATGACGCGCAACCTTCGTGACCGGTTTTTTGCCGCACGTAAACTGACCGTCGATTTGGTCAAACCGCTTTCCGATGCGGATGCTACCGTCCAATCTATGCCGGATGCGTCCCCGGCTAAATGGCATCTGGCGCATGTGACATGGTTCCTCGAAAGCTTCATCCTGCGGGACCATGTCCCCGGATACCGGGCGTTTGACGACAGCTTCGCCTATCTGTTCAACAGCTATTATGAAGCCGAAGGCGCACGGCATTCGCGCGCGGCGCGCGGGTTGATCACACGACCCTCGCTTGTCGAAGTGCACGCCTATCGCGCCCATGTCGAAGCCGCGCTGGATGCGCACTGGAACAATCTTCCCGAATCAGCATTGGCATTGCTGGAGCTTGGCATTCAGCACGAGCAACAACATCAGGAATTGCTGCTGACCGATATCTTGCACCTTTTTTCGCAAAACCCGACCTATCCTGCTTATTGGCCGGAGCCGGTCGTGCGGGCCGTACCGGACGCTCAAGCGCCTGCCGCACGTTGGGTTTCAGGTCCGTCCGGGATGCAACTCATCGGACATGGCGGCTCAACCTTTGCCTTCGATTGTGAGGGGCCACGCCACGAAGTTTTTTTGCAACCTTTCGCGCTATCGTCACGAACCGTGTCCAATGGTGAATGGATGCAGTTCATGAACGACAATGGATATGGCGAGCCGCGCCACTGGCTATCCGACGGATGGGCCTGGGTGCAGCGCGAACATGTGGGCGCACCGCTTTATTGGCAGCAGGACCGGGATGGCCAGTGGTTGTCTTTCGGTTTGGATGGCTTGAGGGCCATCGACCTTAGTGCGCCGGTCACGCACATCAACCTTTTTGAAGCTGACGCCTATGCTAGCTGGGCCGATGCCCGTTTGCCGACCGAGGCGGAATGGGAGGCCGCAGCGGAATCGCATGATGCGGCCGCGGGCAACCAACTGGATGCTGCGGGGCCTGTAAGGCCAAACGCGTCCCAAGCAGCTTCGCTATTCGGCAATGTCTGGCAATGGACGGGCAGCGCCTATCGTCCATATCCCGGTTTTCGCGCGGCCGATGGCGCGGTCGGCGAGTATAATGGCAAGTTCATGAGCGGACAGTTCGTCTTGCGTGGCGGCAGCTGCGCGACGCCGCGTGGCCATGTCCGTGCGAGCTATCGCAATTTCTTTTATCCGCACCAGCGTTGGCAGTTCACCGGATTGCGGCTGGCCCGTGATGTCTGAGGCGGATTTCAAGCTCCAGGCTGACCCTCAATTTCGCGCTGATGTTCTCGCAGGTCTGAAGGGGCCGCGCCGGGCTATCCCCGCGCGATGGTTTTACGACGAACGCGGATCGCAGCTTTTTGACGATATCACCCATTTGCCGGAATATTACCCGACACGCACCGAAACGGACTTGTTGAAGGATTGCCGAGCCGAATTCGCGAAACATATCCCAGCGGGGGCTGCCGTTGTGGAGTTTGGAGCGGGGAGCGCAACGAAAACACCACTGCTGTTGGAGGCCATTCGGCCGGACATCTATATTCCTGTCGATATTTCGGGTGATTATCTTAGAATGTCCGCAGAAGTGCTCGCCGGGCAATTTCCCGACCTAACCATTCGCCCTGTCGAAGCCGACTTTTCGCAAGATATGCATTTGCCCACCGATAAACCTAGCGAAGCCCGTCTCGGTTTTTTTCCGGGATCAACGATTGGCAATTTCGTTCCGCGCAGCAGCGTGGACCTTTTGCGTCATATGCGGGGCCATCTGGGGCAGGGCGCTATGCTTCTTATCGGGTTTGACCGCATCAAACCGGTCGAGATTTTGTTACCTGCATATGATGATGCCGCAGGTGTGACGGCGGCGTTCAACCTGAACCTTCTTGTGCGAATAAATCGGGAGCTGGACGGAAATATTCCCGTCGAAGCCTTTTCCCATCAAGTTCAGTGGAACGACCGCGAAGCGCGGATTGAAATGCATTTGCGCTGTGCCTGGGACGTGCAGTTCACCGTCTCTGGCAAAGAGTTCCAGATTCAGGCCGGCGAATCCATTCATACTGAAAACAGTCATAAATTCGACCTGCGCAGTTTGCGTATCTTACTACGGGCAGGCGGCTGGACCCCTGTTGCGGAATATAGCGATGCGCAGGAATGGTTCACTTTGGTCCTGGCCGAAGCCGCGCCATTCTATAACGCCCCGTAAGGCAGCACCCCTAGCGCTTCCGTCCGCAGGGGCCCAGGCTGTCGAGGATATATTTATAGTCCGCCTGCGCACGGGCCGCATTGTCGCTATCGGCAGCCTCAACCAAATCAGGCGAGAGGGCACGCGGTAGTCCGCAAGCCAGACGATACCAAAGCAGCGTGAATTTTTGCGGCGCCGTCGCCGATTCATCGATTACTTCTGCCGTAGATACAGCCCATCGTTTCGCCTCTCCAGGACGGCTCAGCACCGAAAGCGACAAGGGCTGGTCCTTGGCTGTTTTCAGAAAGATCTGCGTTTCACCTTCACCCAGCACTGTTCCCGCGCTGTAAAAGGCGCTGGTGATGCCGGTAATCCGGTCCGGCGCATCGATCTGCACGGCTTCTTTCGTAATCGCGCGGATGAGTTGATCGTTGGCGGGGCTCCATTGCACCAAGGCGTTTGGCCGCGAAAGGCGGATTTCGCCCGGCCGGCCAGCTACCGTGCTCCCGAGTAGAAAGAGCCGCTGTTTCTTCAGCTTGGGGAGTTTGCCCTTCGCATCCTTGGGAACGTCGAGCAAAAAGCGCACGCGGGGGGTCACGCCTTCCTGACCGCGAATCAAAGCGCCAATATCCGCCTCGACGAGGACGCGTTGCAGCGTCGCGGGCACTCCGACGGCCTGTTCGGGCGCAATTTTACGTAAATTTTTGATCGTGGCATCGACGATGAGGGGTGAAATGACGACTAAATCCGCAATATCGGCATAGCTGGCACTTTCGGCAGGTATAGCCAGAGCCGGTGGCAAGGGTTCACTCGTCTGAGCGGCGCTAATCCCGCTAAATCCTAGCAAAATTGAGGCAAATCCATATTTCAAACGCGACAATTTCATTCCAATTCCCTTTCGGACAGCAACGGTAAACGCAGCTTTGGTCCATATCTGTTCTGTGCCATATGAAAGCGCTATACATGAATTGCGTCTGAATCGCAGAATCCGTGTTGCTAGGCCGGAAGGCCTTGGCTATTGCTCCGGTGAATCGAAGTTAAAAAAGATAATATTTCGATATCGCGGGGGTATTTCGGTCGCATCTTCAGAACGTGCGAACCCGAATGCTTTTTTTGTTTTGAAGGTAGGAGAGTTGTTTCCGCATGGCATATGCTGATCAAGATGGGATGAGCACAAACCGTTTGGTTTCTGTCATCATTGTTATCCTTCTTCACGCGTTCCTCGGTTATGCCTTGGTGACCGGCCTCGCCTATGACGCGGTCGTTGCTATCAAGGAAAAGATGACCGTCGTCGACGTGAAAGAAGAAGAACCGCCGGAAGAAGAAGAGCCACCACCAGAGCCTGAAAAGCAGATCGAGCCTCCGGTTGTCTCTCCTCCGCCAATGGTTGTGACGGTAACGCCGCCGCCAACAGTACGTACGGTTGATACACCGCCGCCGGCTGCGCCGATCGTTCCGACTGCAGCACCGCCTGCGCCTTCGGCACCGCCTCCACCTCCGCCCCCTGTGGCGAAGCGTCCTAACCCGCTGCCGAAGGGCAATCCGGGCAACTGGGCCAATACCAACGACTATCCGTCGCGGGCATTGCAGCAGGAGCGTGAAGGTACCACCGGTTTCCGCGTAACGGTTGGCCCCAATGGGCGTGTCACCGATTGCCAGATTACATCATCCAGCGGCCATCCTGATCTTGATCAGGCTACCTGCACAAACGTCACCCGTCGTGCGCGTTTTGACCCGGCCCTGGATGGCAGTGGTAACCCCACTACCGGCACTTATTCCAACCGCGTCCGGTGGCAGATACCGAAATAATTCTATGGCCCGGCAAAGGGGGAGCCTTCGCGCCGGGCCTTTTTGCTAGCAACGTAAATTTTTCTGAGAGGTAGTTAAAATGTCGATTTTGTTTCTAACGGCGGCCGGTGCCGCAGCTCCAGAGGCCGCCGCCCAGTTCGGTCTTATCCCTGCCCTTAAAGAAGGTGGCCCGATATCCATCGCGATTTTCTCGGTGATGGTTATCATGTCGGTGTTCTCTTTCTACATCATGTTCACCAAGCTGTTTGAACAGCAGAAGGTTCTGAATCAGGCCAAGCAAGTCCGCGCCCAGTTCTGGCGTGCAGCTACCTTGGAAGAGGGCGCAGCGAAGCTGGACAAGAACAGCGCCTTCCGTCAGGTCGTTGACGACGGTATCGAAGCGCAAAAGCAGCACAGCCTGTTGACCGATCCGGTTGAAGCACATGACTGGCTGCACGGTGCAATGGCCCGTTCGGAAGAGTCGATCAACAATAAGCTGGCCGGCGGCCTTCCCTTCCTCGCGACCGTTGGTGCTACCGCACCGTTCGTCGGTCTGCTGGGTACGGTTATCGGTATTTATTCGGCGCTGATTAAGATCGGTATCGCTGGTCAGGCCGACATCGGCAAGATCGCTGGTCCGGTTGGTGAAGCACTGATCATGACCGCCATTGGTCTGTTCGTCGCTGTTCCTGCGGTTCTTGCCTATAACTGGCTTCAGGCTCGTAACAAGTCGATCGCCCGTAGCCTGTCGACCTTCTCGAACGATGTGCTTGGTTACATCTCGTCAGGTGGTCGCGTGAAGCCTGCTGTGACGGCTGCGCCTGCTGGCAAGCCTGCACCTGCTGGCGCGGTAAAGAAGTAAGATTGGGTTAGGGCTGTGTTTCGGCACAGCCCGTCCGCCGGATAGTCCGGCTCTCGATTTTGACCCAATTTATTTAGAGAGGATTGGCCAATGGCAATCAGTTCAGGAGGCGGCGGCGAAGACACGCCAATGTCTGACATCAACACGACGCCGCTCGTCGACGTCATGCTGGTGCTCCTCATCGTTTTCCTCATCGCTATTCCGGTCGCCATCCAGACGGTGAAAATGGATATTCCGGTCGTGAAGTTCGAACCGACAAAGGCAAAGCGTGAAAACGTGTTGCTGTCGGTGACGACAACAGACGCCGGTGGGCGCGATCCAGGTGACCCCGCTTATGAGGGTGCTAACCCGAATGGCGAATGCCGCATTTACTGGAACGTCACACCGGTAGATTCGACCGAGTTGGTCGATCGTGCAGCGAAGCATTTGAAAGCCGAGTTTGAAAAGCTGGGTGGCGAAGAGGCTGCTAAGGCTGGCTTGATTGAGCCGGACATGCTGCCCGAAGCGCATATTCGTGGTGATATCAATACACCTTATCGGTGCATCGGTGGTGCAATTTACACCATGCAGATGGCTGGTTTCGCCCGTGTTGGCTTCATTTCATCGCCGTTCGAAAATGCGAACGTGCAGTAAGTAATTCTAAGGAGCAATCATCATGGCAATGAGTGGCGGTAAAGATGATGGCCAGCCGATGATGGAAATGAACACGACGCCGTTGATCGACGTCATGCTCGTTCTCCTCATCATGCTGATGATCACCATCCCCCCGGTTTCGCACGCCGTAAATATCGACCTTCCGGTCAACGATCCTAACCAGCCTCCACCCGATGTTCCGATCGATCCGGTGATCAACAAGATCATCATTCTTCCGGACAGCACGATCCAGTGGAATGGTACGCCGGTGACATTGCAGCAGATGGAGCAGTTTCTGGTCCGGACAACTTCAATGAACCCGGAACCGGAACTCCAGTTCCAGCCAGCGCCAACCGCGCCATATGACACGGTCGACAAGGCACTGGTTGCGGTCAAGCGGAGCGGTATTTCCAAATTCGGATTTGTCGGAAACGAACAGTATCGCGTCTTTGGCAAGGCATCGCGCGAGGGCCGGTAGTCCTCCGCGGTACAGCATAATCGACAGGAAAAGGGCGGTGCCGCAAGGCGCCGCCTTTTCTATGCGTGGCGCAGAAGGTGACGGACTGCCGTATCCAACTGATTGTCCGCTCCATCTGCAATAGCCTTGGCCGACAGGGGCACCGCAAGGTCCGGAGACAGGCCTGCGTCAGGCATTTGATCTTGCGGGAAATAGCCGATCAGCGGCATATCAAATTCGATGCCCGATTCCGGCAGTCGGGCAAAGAAAAAGGCACCGCCATTTATGCCCCGCTGGTTTCCGCCGGTCGCTTCACCTACCAATGTCCCGAGACCGAGTTGCTTGGTCAGCGAAACAAATTGGAATGTCGCGCTGCTATTTTGTGCGCTCGTCAACACTACCATCGGCGTAGTGACCCTCGGGCCTTTTGCCGCCAATATTCCGTCGTCGTCCCACCGCTTCAACTTGTAAAAGCGATCGTTAAGCGGTTCGACCTGATCTCCCCAGTTCCGGAAGCTGTCATCCCATGTGTCAAGATAGCGGTTCAGATGCTCGGGCGTTTTCTGGTACCGGACGAGACGGTCGGCGCGCGGTTTGATGATGTCCTTGCCGGCCAGCCGGGAAAGCAGGATATCGCCACAATCAAGGCCGCCTTCATTCTCCCGTATATCGACAATCAGCCCTTTTGCGCCGGATAAACTGTCCAACCGGTCATTCAACCACGCCTCCCACTTCCATGTGCTGTTGTACAGCGCCCACCCATCCATCTTGAGGACTGCAATGCCATCGGGGCGCATCGTCCATTCCCACACCGGGGTATCACCACGATAGTTCGGGGCTTTGTAAAATGCCTGCCTTTCTGCAAGTGTGAGCGCCGGTAGATCGACCCAAACATCCGATGCTGAATTCGGCAACCGCATCCGTAGGCGGTGAAATCCTTCTCTGTGTTCTCCTTCAGAGCTTCCGGGAGCACCGTAAATCAGGCCATGAAAGATATCGAATGTCTCCAACTCGTCGGCGCCTGTCATGGACAGCAAGGCCCGACGCTTCGCATCATTATGGCCGTCCGCCCGAACATAGGGGAGCAAGCGCGCGAGCATAGCCCTGGTGTCGATTCCGTTGACTTCCTTGATGACGGTGCCGCGGGGCAGGCTGTTCGTACCGCTCTGATCCTCTGTCACCACCATCTGGTTACCGATCCATTTGAATGCAAAAGGTAGGCGGGTGCGCCGGTCAAACAGGTCGGCTTTCACCTGTTTTGTCTGGTTAAAGAAATTGGCGTAGCTGTGCCCGCATTTGATCGTCGCCAGAAAAAGCGACAGGTGCAGATAACGCGACGACAGGTCGGGCGTGTCGGACCACGTCAGCTCAAGCTTGCTTAATGCCTGATCAATCGTCTTTGGGCTGTTGTACCTGTAGAGACCGGGGTGAAGCGTCGTTACGATTTCACGGACCAAAGCGATATCGCTCGGGGCGGACGCAGTGGTGGCAGCCCGCGCTGCGCTTGGGAAGGCAACGGCGGTGGCTAAAGCCGTTCCAGCGCCTTGGGCGAGAAAGTGGCGGCGGTTCAACATAGCAAGATCCTTTCAACAAATGTCCGGTCCCGTTTGGCAATATCTGCGGCTCTATTCGCCTCAGATTCCTGAATAATGCGATTATTCGTGATTTGAGACCTGCCGTTTGCGCCACTGTGAAGGCGCCATGCCGAAGGTGGCGGCAAAGGCACGGTTGAAGCTCGCCTTGGAACTGAAGCCTGCGTCTAGTGCGAGGTCCAGCAAATCGTCTTGGCGACCTTGCGCTATCATCGCCGCAACGCGGCGCGCGCGCAGGTCGTTGATAAAGGCCGCAAAGTTGATGCCCAGCCCTTCATTGATAGCGCGGGATAAATGGCCGCTGTTTGTCCCCAGCTTTCGTGCCAGTGATGCCAGCGATAGATCTGGATCGGATGCCCAGTCTTCCGCTTTCACTTTATCGGCCCATAATTTTCCGAGCTCCGCCCAATCGCGCGGCGGTGGGAGTGTGTCGGCGGTTGCCTTGAGACTTGATAGCGGAGGAAAGGGTAGAGGTGAATGCCGCCACGCTTCGATACCAAGGTAGAGCGCGAATGCACCAATGGCGATATAGAGCCACATGAGGCCGCTATAACCCAAGGGCGAAAGCAGGTCCCAAACCAAAAAGCTTGTCCAGATGAGCAGGAGCAGGGCGAGGGCAGCAATTGCGTTGCCCAACCAGAGAGCGGCATAGCGATGCCCGTCGGAACGTGCGGCCGCCAATGCGGCGCGATAGGTCTGCAGCAGCCTTAAGCTGGCATAGCAATAAAAGCCTAGCCCTATCACAATCGCGATGCTGGTGATCCAAGTCAGTGCCGGTGATGCCATATCCGCCCAGCGCATCTTCAGTGTAAACGGCAAGAGAAAGCTGCCCGTATAGACAAGCAATTGCACCGCGGCCGGGATCAAGTGCCGTTGACCCTTATCAGGCCATTGCCCGGTCACAAGTGCATGGGCGTAAAGATAAAAGAGCGGCGCAACTGCGAGGCTTATCTGAAAGGGTGCGAAGGTTAGCCACATCCATTTGTCATAGAAGCCTGCAAAACCGATCATCCAGGGGATCAACATTCCGGCTAACACGAACAGCAGGGCTGCCATCGTGCGGTTTGCGATCCTGTTTTGCAGTACCCGCGTTAGCGAAAGTGCGAGCAACAAAAGCTGTAGGAACATGACGGACAACAGGGCGGTGCGCCATCCAAAGGAGAGCCCGTCCAGTAACGTCATGCGGGGCAGGTCCTATTGCGCTTTTTCGCGCGACAGCCGGGTCATCAGGATCGCCGCCCGCTTGGCCTGCCGCCGGATACTGTCGAGGTCGACTGTCTCGCCGGGTGCGTGGTCACCGCGGCTGTAAGTTCCAAGGCCCACGAGGCCATCAACATCATTGGCGACGAAGCTGATGTCGCCAGCGCCTCTTTTGAGCGGATCAAGCGGTTCTTGCTCGCCAAGCCCCAAATCGCGGTTGATTGCATTCAACTTATCCAGAAGCATCTTATTGCCATCGGTTGGTGCCATGGCGGGATAGCTGCCGGGGTCGAAGCTGATCTTAGCTGAGGTTTTGGGTGCGGACGCGGCCACGATTTCGACCATCTTGGCGCGGACGCGTGCGCTTTGGTCTTCGGAAAGGGTGCGGAAATCGCCGCGGGCTAGCGCGATGCCTGGGATAATATTGGTTTTGCCTTTGGCAACCGCGCGCACGCCATCGCCATCGACCACAGCTTCTTGCCCTGCGGCAATCAGGCCGACGTTAAAGGTCAGATTAGGCTCGGGCAGTTCGGTACGGAACCGGTGGAGTATACGCGCCAATTCAAAAGCCGCCCCGTCGCCATATGTGCCATCGAAGATCAGCGAACTGTGTCCAGTAACGCCTGTCACCTCCAGCTTCCAACTGTTCGACGAACGGCGGGCGATCACACCCATGTCTTTGCCATTCTCGATCGATAGGCCCTCAAAATCCAGCGCTACATCGGCCGCCTTACCTGCGGCGATAAGGGGAGCACGGGTCACTTCAATAGGGTCGCCGGAGTCTTCCTCGTCGCCAGTCATGTGAATTTCGATATGGGCGTCTTTCAGGGTACCGGCAGATTGCATAGCGCGCAATGCCGCCACGATTACAACCATACCGCCCTTGTCATCACCGGCACCCGGTCCCTCGGCTTCTTGGCCTTTCCGTATGAATTTCTGGAATGGGCTGTCGGGTTCAAATACGGTGTCGAGATGCGCGATCAGCAGCAGCTTCTTCGTGCCCTTTTTACCAGTCTTCTTTGCCACCAAATGCCCCGACCGTTTCGCCTTTGTCATATCGATCCATTCGACCGTGAAGCCCAGTGGCTCGAGTTCGGCACGCATCATTTCGGACACAGCCTTGACACCGGCAAAATTCATCGTCCCGCTATTCTGGTTCACCAGCTTTTCCAGCAGGGAGACTGACCGTTCATACTCGGCGTCGACCGTCTTCGTCATTTTGGATTCTTGCGCCGTCAATTGGGCGACTGCGGGCGATGCGAGCATTAATGCAGCGCCAAAAAGGCCAAGAGTTAACGGACGGAATTTCATAGATGGCTCCTGATAAACACCGCCCTGATGTGCCCTGCTTTATGGCTGCGGGCAAGCCACTTCCCGATGCTGAGCTGGGCGCCCGTGCGCTGAAGCGGAACATTGGGGCGATGAAGTGATTATCCCAACACTACGCTTCTTAGAAAAGAGAATAATCATGAAAAGCCACATATTTAAGGCAGGCATTGCGCTCGCCCTTTTGACGCCTTCGATCGCCATGGCGCAGGACGACGGATGCCGCCGGGATAGCTCGGGCCGCATCGTCGGCACCGTCGTTGGTGCAGGTGCTGGCGGTGTGCTGGGCAACGTCATTGCAGGTCGCGGCGATAAAACCGAAGGCACGATCATCGGCGGCATTATCGGTGCCGTTATCGGCAACCAGGTTTCCAAATCCGACCGTGCCGATTGTCGCAGTGCCTATGGTTATTACGACCAGAATGGCCGCTGGCATGCCACTGGCGTCAACAGCGCCGAAGCGCGCGGTTATTACGACCGGGACGGCCAATGGGTCGACGGCCAACCGAACGGCTATTATGACAATGGCCGCTGGATCGCCTCGAACGGCAATTCCGACAGCGGCGGTTATACCGACCGTGACGGACATTGGGTCCCAGCAGCATCGGCGGGTTATTATGACCGTAACGGCCGCTGGGTAGGTGGAACCGCGACCGGTTATTACGACACTAACGGCCGCTGGGTCGCTGGTCCGACGCGTGGTCGCTACGACTCCCGCGGGCGCTGGATCGCTGGTGACAATGGCTATGCCAATGAAGCCAATGGCAGCTGGAACAGCATCGAACAGCCTGGTTATTACGACACCAATGGTCGTTGGCGGGCAGGCAAGGCCTATGGCTATTATGACTCTCGGGGACGTTGGGTGTCGACGCGGAATGACAACTACGGTGACAACACCAATTATCAGCCCGGCGATGGTCAGTATAATATGAACCAGATGCCCACCGACATTCCGACCCGGATCAGCTGGTTGCGCGAATATGTTCGTTCGGCGGAGCAAGCGCGCCGGATCGACAGGTCTGATGCCAACTATGCCCGGACGGAACTGCGGGCGATTGAAAGCCAGAATCGGATGTTCAACCGCGACGGTCGTTTTACGCAGCGGGAAGAACGGACGGTTGACAAGCGATTGGATCGTTTGACCAAGCGTCTTGACCGTAACTGGACCCAAGCCCGGGCCTACTAAATAAAAAGGCCCGGCGATCCCCCAACCGCCGGGCCTTCAGCTATCGATCGGATGCGTTCGATCAGTAGCTGTAATACATGTCGAACTCGACGGGTGAAGGCGTCATTTCCCAACGGGCAACGTCTTCCATCTTGAGGTCGATGTAGGCTTCGATCTGGTCCTTGGTGAACACGTCACCCTTGAGCAGATAGTCATGGTCCGCAGCGAGGCTTTCCAGGGCTTCGCGCAGCGATCCGCAAACGGTCGGCACTTCGGCCAGCTCGGCGGGCGGCAGATCGTAAAGATTCTTGTCCATGGCTTCGCCGGGATGGATCTTGTTCTGGATGCCATCGAGGCCCGCCATGAACAGCGCCGCATAAGCGAGATAGGGGTTGGCCATCGCGTCGGGGAAGCGGACTTCCACGCGCTTGGCTTTTGCGCCTGCGCCATAGGGAATGCGGCACGATGCCGAACGGTTGCGCGCCGAATAGGCGAGCAGAACGGGTGCTTCATAGCCCGGGACCAGACGCTTGTAGCTGTTGGTCGTGGGGTTGGTGAAGGCGTTCACTGACTTGGCGTGCTTGATGATGCCGCCGATGAAATAGAGGCACATCTCGGACAGACCGGCATAGCCGTCGCCTGCGAACAAAGGCGTCTTGCCGTTCCAGATCGACAGGTGGGTGTGCATACCCGAACCATTATCTTCCTTGATCGGCTTTGGCATGAAGGTTGCGGTTTTGCCATAGGCATGGGCAACCTGATGCACGACATATTTGTAGATCTGCATACGGTCGGCGGTTTGCGTCAGGGTGCCGAAGGTCAGGCCAAGCTCATGCTGGGCGGCCGCCACTTCATGGTGGTGCTTGTCGCAGGGCAAGCCCATTTCGAGCATGGTCGAAACCATCTCGCCACGGATGTCCATGCAGCTGTCGACAGGCGCAACGGGGAAGTAACCACCCTTGGCGCGTGGGCGGTGGCCCATATTGCCGGCTTCATATTTCGTGCCGCTGTTGGTCGGCAGTTCGATATCGTCGATCTTGTAGTAAGACGTGTTGTAGCTGTTTTCGAAACGCACATCGTCGAACATGAAGAATTCGGCTTCAGGACCAACATAGACGGTGTCGCCAATGCCCGTGGTCTTCAGATAGGCTTCAGCGCGCTTGGCGGTCGAACGCGGGTCACGGCTGTAGAGTTCACCGGTCGATGGCTCGACGATGTCGCAGAAGATCACCAGCATCGGCGTTGCCGAGAATGGATCGACATAAACCGCATCGAGGTCGGGCTTCAGGATCATGTCGGATTCGTTGATGGCCTTCCAGCCTTCGATCGACGAGCCGTCGAACATCAGGCCGTCTTCCAGCTCGTCTTCGCCAATCACGCCCGAGCACATGGTCAGATGCTGCCACTTGCCCTTGGGGTCGGTGAAGCGGACATCGACCCACTCGATCTCTTCTTCCTTGATACGCTTGATAATATCCTTGGCGGTCGTGCCCATGTTGCTTTCCTTCTTTGACTTGTCTTTTTTTGACGATTTGGATTTTTTAGACGGCATCGTTGTCGCGCTCACCGGTGCGGATACGCAGAGCGGTTTCGACGGGGATGACGAAAATCTTGCCGTCACCGATACGGCCGGTTTGGGCGGCGGCGGCGATGGCCTCTACCACGCGGTCGGCAAGACCATCTTCGACCACCACTTCCAATTTTACCTTGGGCAGGAAGTCGACGACATATTCGGCGCCGCGATAGAGTTCAGTATGGCCTTTCTGGCGGCCGAAACCTTTTGCTTCCGTGACGGTGATGCCGGAAACGCCAACTTCGTGAAGTGCTTCTTTGACTTCATCCAGCTTGAACGGTTTGATGATCGCTTCGATCTTCTTCATGACTTTCCCCTTATTGGCGCGGCTGGCGTTGAAAACCGCGCTCGGATTATGGCAATCGTTTATCAAGTATCGTGCCAGTTGGGATGGACGGTTTTGCGCGATTCTGGATTCGAATCAGGCAGATGGACTGCCTAAAAATTAGGCAGATGTGCGATTCATGGGCAGCAGTTTTTCGGCGCTTGCCCGTTTGTTAACTTGGCTGAAGCTTGTGGCCCCTTTTTTGCACAAGGCAAAAATTTTTAGGCCCCTTCCGCGCCCTTGCAGCCACTGGGCGGATCACACGATCCCCGCCCAGTCCAGCAGACCAAAACCTACATTTCAACTCCCTAGCGGGCGGGCTTTACGCCCCCGCCAAGTCCTGCGTCATTCGCCTTGGCATAATGCGCGCGGCTGATGACATAGGCGCGCATTTGCTCGGCCTCTTTGGGTGTCAGGACCGAGGCAAAGCTGACCATGCCATTGCCTTTCAGCACGCCTTCGATGACCACCGATTTCCACGTACCGGCATCCGCAATAGCCGCCGATTTACGCAGGTCGGGCAGCACGCCGTTCCCGACCGCACCGGGCCCGTGGCAAACGAGGCAGTAACGCTGGAAGTTCGACTGCCCGGCCGCGATATCGGCTGGGGTTCCGAACTTTGCGGGCGGATCCCACACATAAGCGGGCGTTTCGGGCAAGGCGGGCAGGGCGACCTTGCCACCGAGCTTGAGTACGATCAGGCGCGGGATATTCGGCACCGCCGAGCTCGCCGAACCCGCATAGCCCGATACCAGCGGGAAGGCCCCGCCCTTGCTGGTCAGGAAGGCGACATATTGTTCGCCATCCACGGTATAGGTCGAGGCCCCCGATAGGACGCCCGACTGCACATTCAGGTTCAGCAATTGCTTGCCGGTATCGGCGGCATAGGCCCTGAATTCACCCAAGGCGGTGCCCTGGAAGACCAGATTTCCTGCCGTCGTCATGGTGCCGCCATTCCACGATGCAGGATGGTCGACGGTCCATTTCGCCTTGCCCGTCTTGGGGTCGAAAGCGACGAGCTTGCCCTTGGTGGCGGCCTTGACCGCTTTTACGAAATTGATGTCGTCGGGCAGGTCGGCGGTGGCCATTGCCCCTCCGGTGTTAAAGCCGAGGGCCTTGCGCTCCTGTTCATTGGGCGCAACCGGCGGCAGATAAGCACCGCCAATATAGAGTGCAGGAATATAGACGAGGCCCGTCGCCGGATTATAGCTCATCGGATGCCAGTTGTGCGCGCCAAGAGGCGACGGGTTTGCCAAATAGAGCTTGCCCGTCTTTTCATAGCGGGCTTCGGGATTTTCGATCGGCCGACCGGTTTTCAGGTCATAGCCGGTCGCCCAGGTGAGGCCGTCGATAAAGGGTTCGGCCGACAACATCTTGCCACTCACCCGGTCGATGGTGAAGAAAAAGCCGTTCTTCGGCGCGTGGTAGAGGACCTTCACATCCTTGCCGTCGCGCTTTTCGGTGGCGAGGATGATCGGCTGGGTCGCCGTATAGTCCCAGCTTTCCGCCGGTGTTTCCTGATAATGCCAGACATATTCGCCGGTATCGGGTTTCAGCGCGACGATGGACGACAGGAACAGATTGTCCCCTTCGCCATTGGAGCGCACGCCATGGTTCCACGGGTTGCCGTTGCCGACGCCTAGATATAGCTGGTCGAGTTCCGCGTCATAGACAATCGCGTCCCACACCGTGCCGCCGCCGCCGCTTTCCCGCCAGTCACCCTTTTTGGGCGTGGCGCTCCAGGTCTTGGTGGCTGCCGTTTTCAGGATCTCGTCGCTCGCCGCGCCGTCGGGTTCGCCCTTGGGATTGGGTGTTGTGTAGAAACGCCATGCCTGTTTGCCGGTGGCGGCATCATAGGCGGTGACATAGCCGCGCGCGCCGAATTCCGCGCCGCCAAAGCCGATGACAACCTTGCCCTTCACTACGCGCGGAACGCCGGTAATGGTGCCGTTTGATTCAAGATCGAGCGTCTGTGCGCTCCACAATTGCTTGCCGGTGGCGGCATCGAGCGAAATCAACCGGCCATCGATCGTGCCGACAAAGACGCTGCCTTTCCAGAAGGCAACGCCGCGGTTGACGACATCGCAGCAGGCCTTCACCCCGCGCGCCTTGTCGACTTCCGGATCAAAGCTCCACAAAGACTTGCCCGTCTTGGCGTCGAAGGCGAGCACTTTGGACCATGCGGTCGAAACGAACATCTTGCCATCGACCACGACCGGCGTGGCCTCCTGCCCGCGCGCGTCGGGCAAATCGGCGAACCAGGCAATGCCCAGATCCTTCACATTGTCGGCATTGATCTGCGTCAGCGGGCTGTGGCGTTGTTCGTTATAGCTAAAGCCGGTCATGGCCCAGTTGGATCCGTCCCCGCCGGTTTTCAGATAATCGCCATCAATGGCGGTAAAACCGGGGACGTCCGTTGGCCCGTCCGTATTCTGGCACGAACCCGTCATCACCATTAGTGCCGCCGCAGCGGCAACCAGCCCAAGCTTTTTGATCATAATGTCTCTCCCGATTCTGGACGCTATGCGCGCAGGACTGGTTCGTCCAGAGGGAATTTAAGCGGCCGGTTAAGTTAGCGGTGTTGGGGAGGGCTAGGGAGAGTCCCCTCAGAACGCAACCTCGGGGACTGTCCCTTCAGGGACCGTCCCCTATTTTTCTTTCCTTATTCTTTGCGCCTTTGCGTGAGATTACCCTCTCCCCTTTAGGGGAGAGGATACGAAGCCTTGGCCGCAAGGCCTAGGCGTAGTTGGTGAGGGGCTTCGACGGTGAGGTTAGCGCGCCAACTCCCCCTCTCCACTTCGTCTAATGGCTAAAGCCATAAGACTGCGTACCTCTCCCCTGAGCCGAAGGCGGCCGGAGGCCAACGGGAGAGGGGCACAATAGCTCACCCCACCATCCCGCTATCCCGCAAGGCCTCCTCCATCTGCTCGGCCGCCCTGTCGTAGACACGGGCGCGCAGGTTGTGGAGGACGTCGGGCGATGTCGTTTCGGGGGTGCCGCCCTGGAAAGGTGGGGCGGGATCATATTCAAGGGCGAGTTGCAGCGTGCGGGCAACATCTTCTCCGGCAATCAGCGCGATCAGTTCGAGCGCAAAGTCGATGCCCGATGTCACACCGCCTGCCGTCACGACATTGCCGTCGCGCACCACGCGCGCCGCTTTGTGCGTTGCGCCGACCATTGGCAGCAGCTGCGTGTAGGCCCAATGGCAGGTCGCTTGCTTGTCCTGAAGCAGTCCGGCGACCCCCAGGATGAAGGCACCGGTGCACACGCTGGTCACCCATTTCGCCTGTGCACCCTGTTGCCGGACAAAGTCGACTATCGCGGCATCGCCGACCGCCTGCCGCACGCCATGGCCGCCGGGAACGCAAATGATGTCCGCCGGGCGGCAGTCGGCAAAGCTGGCATTGGGGACGATGGAAAAACCGCAGTCGGTCGTAACCGCCTTTCCATCCTTGCTGACAATCTGGACGGTGGACCCCGGCAAGCGTGACAGGAACTGCACCGGCCCGGCAAAGTCGAGTTGGGTGACATTATCGAAAAGGACGAAAACGATGTTCATGGGCGCATGGTTAGCGTGGCGCCGTCCAAATGCAAAGGGCCGCCGGATTTCTCCGACGGCCCGCATTTACCGACAACATTCCGGGAGGATGAAATGTTACCAGTAAAAACCGCGATAGGCGCGCACCACACGGCCGGTCCGGGTGTTTACCAGCAGCACGTCATTATAGTGACGCACATAGGTCTGATAACGGCCGGGCTGAGGCAGGCGGTAATTCTGGTAGTTGCTGACGCGGTAGCGCGGCGCATAATAGCTTGACCCGATGCTTACACCGTCGCTGAACGTGCGATAGCGGAAGGGGGCATTAAAGCGGGTGCCACGAAATGCGTTGCGATTTTTCTGGCGGTAATCGCGCCAGTCTTCGCGATATTCGCGCTTTGCGTCGCGATACTCGCCACGCTCTTCACGGATGTCGCTGCGATCGCCATAGCGCTTCGCCTGGTTCAGCTCGCGCTTTTCTTCGCGCACTTCCTGACGGTCACGTTGCAATTCACGCGTCTGGGCATGCGCCACCATAGGGGAGAGGGTGGCGGCGACAGCGGCGACGGTTATCAAAAATCTTTTCTTCATTGTCTGTCTCCTTGAGAACAACAAACCCCTTTCGGCGTCTGTTGTTCCCCTTTTAGGAGGCAGCGTTTGAACCTGCGGAAAACAACAGGTTCAGAAACAAGACATTAGTGTCGCAAATTGTATCAGATCAATTCGACCAAAAACGTCGGATTGCCGGTTATTTCTTTGCGGGCGTCACGGTGACGGTAACACCGTCGGGTGCGGTGGACGTATAGCTGCCATCGGCAGTGAGGGCAGTTGACGTCCAGCACACTTCGGCTTCGTCGCCATCGGGATCGAAGCAATCCTTGCCGTCCTTGCGCGCGAACTTGCCCTTTATTTCTTTGCCGTCGGGGGAAGAACCTACATAGGTGCCATCCGCATTGATACGCGTCGTAGCCATCGTGCCATCGGCCATTTTCACATCATAGTCGCCAGCTATGGTTGTCAAGTCGGCAGGGGCAGTAACCGTTTCTAAAACCGGTGCCGCTTCCGCTTCCGCTGTCTTTTCAGCCTGTTGCGAACAGGCACCCAGAGCGGCCAATGCCGCAACCATCATCAACTTCTTCATGACTTTTCTCCCTCTTTTCTCCGAGGGGGAAGCTATGCCTGTCGGTCGATGATGGCAATGTAATTTGGGCTGGTTAAATCAGCTCCACCGCAAGCGCGGTACCTTCACCACCCCCGATGCAGAGCGAGGCGACGCCGCGGGTTTTGCCGTGGCGCTTCAGTGCCGCGATCAATGTCGTGATGATGCGTGCACCCGATGCGCCGATGGGATGGCCCAATGCGGTTGCACCGCCATGGACATTGATCTTGTCGTGCGGGATGCCGAGGTCGTGCATCGCGAACATTGCGACGCAGGCAAAAGCTTCGTTCACTTCGAACAGGTCGACATCGGCGACCGTCCAGCCAGCCTTGGCAAGGCATTTGGTGATCGCACCGACAGGAGCGGTGGTGAAGGCCGATGGTTCCTGCGCATGCGCGGCAAAGGCAACGATGCGCGCAACAGGGGTGTGGCCCTTGGCATCGGCGACCGACTGACGCGTCAGGACAAGTGCGGCTGCTCCATCAGAGATGGACGAGCTGGTCGCAGCGGTAATGGTGCCGTCCTTGGCGAAAGCGGGGCGCAGGCCCGGGATCTTGTCGGGCATGCCCTTGCCGGGTTGTTCGTCGGTGTCGACGACGACATCGCCCTTGCGGGTGGCAACGGTGACGGCGACGATTTCATCCTTGAACGCGCCATCGGCAATCGCGGCCTGCGAGCGGCGGAGCGATTCAATTGCGTAATTGTCCTGCGCCTCACGCGTCAGTTGATATTCGTTGGCGGTGTCCTGCGCGAAGGTGCCCATGGCACGGCCCGCTTCATAGGCATCTTCCAGACCGTCGAGGAACATATGGTCATAAGCGGTGTCATGGCCGATGCGCGCGCCGCTACGATGCTTTTTCAGCAGATAGGGGGCGTTGGTCATGCTTTCCATGCCACCGGCGATGACATAATCGACCGATCCAGCGGCGAGAGCCTCGCTGCCCATGATGACGGTCTGCATACCCGAACCGCATACCTTGTTGACGGTGGTGGCCTGCACCGACTTGGGCAAACCAGCCTTGAGCGCGGCTTGACGTGCAGGGGCCTGACCCAATCCGGCAGGCAGGACGCAGCCCATATAGATACGCTCGATATCCGCGCCATCGACACCGGCGCGCTCGACCGCCGCCTTGACTGCCGTCGCACCCAGATCGGTTGCGGCCACATCGGCAAGCGCGCCCTGCATGCCGCCCATGGGCGTGCGGGCGTAGGACAGGATGACGACGGGATCGGTGGACATGGCAGAATCCTTATTTTGACAGAAATGCTGGCGCTTCCATAAATGCTACGCCCCCTGCTTGCAATGCGCCTTGGTGCAAAAGCAGCCTGTAAAGAGCTCTTGACAGGCCGACTCGTGTCCTGTAAAGAGCTCTTTACAGGAAGGGCTAGTGATTTGGAAAGTCGATTACGGGAAATACGCGAGGCCAAGGGCTGGAGTCAGGGTGAGCTGGCGCGCAAACTGGGTGTTTCGCGGCAGACGATCAATGCCGTCGAAACCGACAAATATGACCCCAGCCTTCCGCTCGCGCTGCGCATGTCGAAACTGTTCGGGATGCCCGTATGCGATATTTTCATCGACCATTGGCAACCGCAGGAGGACGCAGAATGACGACTGATATTACGGCGCAGGCCGGCAAAACCAAAAAGATGGTGCTGCAGATGATCGGCGGCGGCATTGCAGGTGGTACCGGCATGATCGCGCTCAACCATTTTCTGTCGCTCAACACGCTGGGTACGGACCGGCTGATATTGGCGGCGATCGGTTTTATCTATGTGATGACCGGTTTGATCGTACTGGCGGGCAGCCTCGTGCCGAAAATGGGCGCGAAGATGCTGAATGTCAGCGATGAGGAGGACTTGCTTGAACAGCGGGAGATTTTGCTGGGATCGAGCCTCATGCTTTTGACCTTCGGCGTGGCGCAGATCATTCTGGTGCTGTCGGGCGACGGCAAGATGTTTCCGGCCTGGGCGGGCGCTGGCGCGATGCTGCTGTCCATGCTGTTCGGGTCGGCAATCTGGATCCGCGACCGTCATCGCTATGACGAGATGATGATGAAAATGTCCCTCGATGCAAGCTTCATCTGCCTTTGTGGCCTGTGGCTTGTGCTGGTGCCATGGGGCTGTCTGGCGATGACGGGCCTGTCGCCTGCGCCAAGCGCAACTGCGATTGTTGCTCTCTTCTCGGGCGGATATCTGCTGTCCAGCGTGGTGGCCGCCGGACGGGTCGGATTGCTCGCGCCGAAATAGGTCCTAATCCATTGCATTCTCCCGCCTTGCCGTTAATCAGTCGATTAACAGCGGAACGCGAGCGAGGAGAGAGCAATGACCAAGAACATGCAGGCCATTTTGGAAAAGCAGCGCGCCAGCTTTACCGCCGCGCTTCCTGAATCCATGTCGATACGGCGGGACCGGATTGACCGGGCGATTGCGCTGCTCGTCGACCATGCGGAAGATTTCGCAAAGGCCGTCTCCGCCGACTTTGGCCATCGCAGCCGCGAACAGACGCTGATGACCGACATCATGCCCTCGGTCAGCGCGATGAAACATGCAAAGAAGCATTTCGAAAGCTGGGCCCGCGGTGAAAAGCGCAAGCCGACCTTTCCACTCGGCCTGCTGGGTGCGAAGGCCGAGGTGGTCTATCAACCCAAAGGCGTGGTCGGCGTCGTTGCGCCATGGAACTTCCCTGTGGGCATGGTGATGGTGCCGATGGCGGGCATATTGGCGGCGGGCAACCGTGCGATGGTGAAACCGTCCGAATATACCGAGCGCGTATCGGCGCTGTTCGAAGAAATTGT
Organism: Sphingorhabdus lacus; assembly: GCF_009768975.1. Classification (NCBI taxonomy): domain Bacteria; kingdom Pseudomonadati; phylum Pseudomonadota; class Alphaproteobacteria; order Sphingomonadales; family Sphingorhabdaceae; genus Sphingorhabdus; species Sphingorhabdus lacus. The sequence goes on from NZ_CP035733.1 coordinate 3,295,479, forward strand.
GCCCAAATATTTTGCCGAAGAGGAAATGGCCGTGTTTACCGGCGATGCCGAGGTGGGCATGGCATTCTCGAAACTGGCGTTCGACCATATGATCTTCACCGGCGCGACCGGTGTGGGCCGCCATATCATGCGCGCCGCGGCGGACAATCTGGTGCCCGTCACGCTGGAGCTTGGCGGCAAATCCCCGACCATCATCGGCCGCAGCGCGGATACGAAAAAGGCGGGCGAGCGGATTGCGCTCGGCAAGATGATGAACGCTGGACAAATCTGTCTGGCTCCCGACTATCTGCTCGTACCCTCGGATCAGGAAACCGACGTGATCGATGCAGTCAAGGCGGGTGTGACGGCGCAATATCCCAAGCTGCTGCACAATGATGATTACACCTCGGTCGTGAATGGCCGCAATTATGAGCGGCTGCAGGGCTATCTCGCCGACGCGCGCGAAAAGGGTGCGGAGCTTATCGAGGTGAACCCAGCGGGCGAAGACTTCGCCTCGTCCAACGGCAACAAGATGCCGCTGACCATCGTGCGCAACGTGACCGACGATATGAAGGTGATGCAGGAGGAAATCTTCGGCCCGATCCTGCCGGTGATGACCTATTCGTCGATGGACGAGGCGATCGATTATGTGAACGCCCATGACCGTCCGCTCGGCCTCTATTATTTCGGCAGCGACAAGGCGGAAGAAGAACGCGTCCTGTCACGCACCATTTCCGGCGGCGTGACGGTGAACGACGTAATCTTCCACAATGCGATGGAAGACCTGCCCTTTGGCGGCGTTGGCCCGTCGGGCATGGGCAATTACCACGGGCAGGACGGCTTCAAAACTTTCAGCCATATGCGCGCGGTCTATCGCCAGACCGGCGTGGATGTCGCCGGCATCGGCGGTTTCAAGGCCCCCTATGGCAAGGCGACGCACAAGACCCTGGCAAAGGAATTAAAGAAATAAGGATGCACTTGCATCCGGACGGAGGCTCGGTTAGAGGGGCCTCCGCTTCGAAGGGTCCGCCCCGACAAGCTGTGCCCCAGTGGTGGAATTGGTAGACGCGCTGGACTCAAAATCCTGTTCCGAAAGGAGTGCCCGTTCGAGTCGGGCCTGGGGCACCATCTTCTCAACATTCAGATGCCGCCCCGCTGTTCCTGAAGGACGGACTTCGTCCGTCTTGGGGGGCACCATTTATAATTGCAATTGCAACCATCTGCTCTACATGCCGTAGCGTCAGATGGCCCAGCATTTCAGCATCACGGATTTGTTCACCATCGGTATCGGGCCATCGAGTTCGCATACCGTGGGGCCGATGCGTGCGGCGCGGGATTTTGCGGAACGGGCGCTAGAGCGACCGGATGTGGGGCAGGTGGTGTGTGAGCTTTATGGCTCGCTGGCGCTGACCGGGCATGGCCACGCGACCGACACCGCGATTCTGCTGGGGCTGGCCGGGCACAGTCCGGAGGGCGTATGCCCCGACGCGATTGCGGGCCTTGTTGCCGATATCCGCCATGCCGACCGGCTGATGCTGGCGGGCAGGGTGGACATCGCTTTTGTTGAAACGCGCCATCTGCTGTTCCGCAAGGGCGAGTTTCTGCCGGGTCACGCCAATGCGATGCGGTTCACCGCGACCTATGGGGATGGATCGGACTATAGCGAAACCTATTTCTCGGTCGGCGGCGGGGCCATAGCGCGTGAGGGGGCCGATGCGGCGCGGGCGAATTTTACCCTGACCTATCCATTTGCCTCGGGCGAAGAGCTGCTGGCGCTGGGCGAGGCGACCGGCCTCAATTTCGGCGCGATCATCGAAGCCAATGAAGCGGCGTGGCGCGACATCACGGAAACTCATGCGTTCATCGACGCCGTGCGCGCCGCGATGCTCGATTGCGTGGCGCGGGGCATGGCGCATGATGGCGTTCTGCCCGGCGGCCTCAATGTCAAACGGCGGGCTAAGTGCCTGCACGACCGGCTGTTGGCCCGCGGCCCGCGCAGCGATCCGTCAACGGTGTTCGAATGGGTCAGCCTGTGGGCGCTGGCCGTGAATGAGGAAAATGCAGCCGGAGGCCGCGTTGTGACCGCGCCCACCAATGGCGCGGCGGGCGTAATCCCGGCCGTGCTGAAATATTATGAAGTCTTCACCGCCAATCCGACGCCGGAGGGCAGTCGTCTGCTGCTGACAACGGCCACTGCCATCGGCTTTCTCTACAAGACCAACGCATCAATCTCGGCGGCGGAAATGGGCTGTCAGGGGGAAGTCGGCGTCGCCTGTTCCATTGCGGCGGCGGGGCTCGCGGCGGCATTGGGCGGGACAAATGCCCAAGTCGAAAATGCCGCAGAAATCGGCATGGAGCATAATCTGGGCCTGACCTGCGATCCCATTGGCGGGCTTGTGCAAATCCCCTGCATCGAGCGTAACACGATGGGCGCGATCAAGGCGATCAACGCGGCCTATCTGGCGCTCCAGGGCGACGGCGCGCATATCGTGAGCCTCGACGCCGTTATCGAAACCATGCGCCAGACCGGCGAGGACATGCGTTCCAAATATAAGGAAACCAGCCTTGGCGGGCTTGCCGTCAATGTTGTGGAATGCTGACCTTCAAAATTTGATCATCACCCGCCGCGCCAGCGCGGGCGAGATGGAATAGACCATCTTCAACAGCTTAACCATACCGACATTGGCTTCTGCGCTGTTGCTTTCGATGGCATCGACAATCTGTGCCGCGCAATCGGGCGCTGACATTTTGTTTCCGCCGAGCCGCCCGCGTGTCATCGCGGTATCGACCACAGGCGGCAGCGCCTCGATCACATGGACGTTGGATTCCCGCAAATTATACCGCAGCGCCTGCGTAAAGCTGCGCAGGCCCGCCTTGCTGGCGCAATAGACGGGGCCACCTGCACGCGGGGCAATGGCAAGGCCGGAGGTAACGTTGACAATCGTCGCTTCGGGCCGGGCCAACAGACCGGGTAGCAAGTGGCCGATCAAATGGATCGGCGCGTTCAGATTGAGGAAAAAGGCGCGGTCGGTCAGCGCAAGATCCAAAGGCTCGCCGGGGCCGAAATTCCCGCTCATCCCCGCATTGTTCACTAATATGTCGAGCGGGCGTTCACCGAGCGCCTTGACCAGATCAAGACATCCGGCTGCATTCGACAGATCGGCTTGTATCGCCTCGAAACCCTCATTTCGGGCAGAGGCGAGCAATTCCTCGCGCCGGCTGCAGACGATGACTGTCGCCCCCTTGCGCTGCAAAAGCCGCGCTATTTCGAGCCCGATTCCGTCCGTGCCGCCTGTTACTAGCGCGGTTTTCCCCTGAATATGCATAGGTAACCTCCCCACCAAATTACGCATCATGGCCAGAAAACTGGCGCTATGATGACCCGTCCCTCTCTACATTATAGATAGGTTTTTACGCATATTTGAAACCGGTTTTTTTAACCGGCCCGACCTTAGGGGAGCAGCACCGTTGACCCCGTCGTTTGCCGTGCCTCCAGATCGCGATGTGCCTGGGCGGCTTCTTCAAGAGGGTAGCGCTGACCCACGGTCATTTTGAGCGTACCCTGACGCAAGAGCGCAAATACACGCTGCGCGCCTGCGGCCCGTTCGTCGGCCTGTTTGTAATAGTCGAACAGGGTTGGGCGGGTCAAAAAGAGCGAACCTTTTGCCGCCAATATCCCTAAATTGATGCCGTTGACCGCGCCGCTCGCATTGCCATAGCTCGCAATCATGCCGCGCCGCGCGGTGGAATCGAGCGACGCATTCCATGTCGCCTGCCCCACGCCATCAAAACACACTTCCGCGCCCTTGCCGTCGGTTAGGGCCCGCACCTGCTGCGCAACATCTTCGGTACCGTAAAGAATGACATGGTCCGCTCCGGCTGCCCGGGCCAGATCAGCTTTCTCTTCGGTGCTGACGGTGCCGATGACCCGTGCGCCGACATGCTTGAGCCATTGGACGAGCAGCAGACCGACACCGCCCGCGGCCGCATGGACGACCACATCCCAGCCCGGCTGCACCCGGGCGCATCGTTCCACCAGAAATTCGGTGGTGCAGCCCTTCAGCAGGCCGGCGGCGGCAAGCGCGTCATCGATATCGTCCGTCAGGGCAAACAGTGCGCTAGCCGGGATATTGCGGGCGGTGGCATAGGCGCCAAGCGCAGGGCCAAAGGTCGCCACGCGGTCACCGACCTGCAGTGCGTCGACACCGTCGCCGAGTGCCTCGACCACACCCGCCGCCTCAACGCCAAGGCCCGAGGGTAGGGGCACGGGGTAGAGACCGCTGCGATGGTAGGTGTCGATATAGTTGAGGCCAACCACCGTGTTGCGCATCCGCACTTCGCCGGGACCGGGCGGAGGCAGTTCGGCTTCGGCCCATTGGATGACTTCGGGGCCGCCGGTCTGTTCGAAATATGCCTTTTTAACGATCATCGGGGGTCTCTCTTTCGTCGTTCGACCGCGCACGGCGGGTGACCATGGTTAACGGGACAGTAAGGAGTGTAACAGTTCGGGACAATGCCTCAAGGCACGCACATTAACCATTTTTGCGCATGGCCATAATCCCTAACAAAACGTTAACGTCTCACCATGTTGAAAAGAAAACTCGTCTGTCGCAACGAAGCCGCCCGCCATCCCTTCCGCCGGATGCTGCCGCCGCCCGTCCTTGATGCCACGCTTGCTATGCCGCAGCCTTCACGCTGGTGGCGGAAAGAAGACACGCATCTGTTCATGCTGAGCTTCAGCGCCTTCTTCGTGGCGATCAGCAGCTTTATATTCTGAACCGGTTTGCCGGTTTCGGTTTACGCAAAGAGCGCAAAATTCGCGTTGGTTAAAATTGGCCCATTCACACATACCCCGTCACCCTGAACTTGTTTCAGGGTCTTAGTAATGCGACGGGGAAAAATGGACCCTGAAACAAGTTCAGGGTGACGGGAAACCGAAAAATTCTTGTCTTTTAATCGCACGCCTTGTGCAGTTGCTGCGCCAGCCAGGCGGAGACAAGACACATGGCCGCGCCCAGCAATAACTGGTTCACGATCGTAACACCGGCGGCGCTTAGCCCCAGCGCGATGAGCGACCCGATCACCATCGCCCCTGAGTTGACGATATTGTTGGCGGCCACCGTCCGCGCCGTCTGATCCTTGGGCACCGTGGTCGTCAAAAAGGCGTAGAGCGGCACCACGAACATCCCGCCCGAAATCGCGATGCCCAGAAGCGAGAGCAGAAGGGGGATGGCGTCGGGATGGGCGACGAAGCCCGTGATATTATACAACTCGCCTTCGCCTATGACGTGCCAGTTCCGGCACACGAGGAAAAAGGCGACGACGAACAGTGCCATGACCAGCACGCAGGCCGGTGCGTAGCGGGCCGATACCTGACCCTTCAGCATACGGTTGATGGCAACCGAACCGATGGCAATGCCGATGGAGAAAATGGCCAGAAACAGGCTGGCAACTTCCTTGTCCGCTCCCAGCACATTTTTGGCGAGCGGTGGAAACTGGATGAAAAGAACAGCGCCGATGGTCCAGAAAAAGCTGATCGAGGCAATCGCCAGATAGAGCTTGCGGATGTGCATCGTGCTTTTGACGAGATTGATCGAAGAACGCAGGATATGCCAGTCCAAGCCGGTTTCTTCATGTTCGGGAGGTGCAGGAGGGACCTGCCGTCCGGTGAAATAGCCGATGATGGCAGTGATGACGACGCCAAGCGCAGCCCATTCCACATCAATGATACCCGCCAATATGGTGCCGAGCAGAATGGCGATATAGGTCCCGGCCTCCACCAGACCCGTGCCGCCAAGCACTTCGTCTTCCTTCAGATGCTGCGGCAAAATCGCATATTTGATAGGGCCGAAAAAGGTCGAGTGAATGCCCATGGCGAACAATGCGAGCATCATCAGCGGTATGGCGATCAGGCTAACGGCAAAGCCGAGCCACGCCATGACCAGACCAATGCCGCCAACGATCATGATCAGGATTTCGCAAAATTTCACGATCCGGATGATCTGCGCCTTGTCGCGCGTATCGGCCAATTGTCCGGCAAGCGCGGACATCAGGAAAAAGGGAAGGATGAAGACGGCGGTCGCAACCGCGCTGAATAAGGCTTCGGCCTTTTCGTCATTATAGACGCCATAGACGACGAACAGCACCATCGCGTTTTTGAACAGATTGTCGTTAAAAGCGCCCAGCAATTGGGTCACGAATAGCGGCAGGAACCGTCGCTGTTTCAGCAACGACATGGATGTCGACATAATTTGCGAAAACCTCTCTTCGTTTGAGGTGCCTTAGCCGCCGGATCGGGCAGGGCAAAGCGCTTTTGTCGATGAAGCGAAATCGCCGCGTGATTTTGCAATAATAGGAGGCTATCGGTATCCCATGCTGAGCTTGCCCAACATCCTGACCCTTTCCCGCATATTGGCTGTGCCCATATTGGTGTTCCTGCTGTGGCCGGGGGCCAAGCATCTGGGGACGCAGCCAGTGCCGCTCGATTACGCCTTTGCGTTCGTCCTCTACTGCCTGATGGGCATCACCGACTATTTCGACGGCTATCTGGCGCGTGCGCAGGGGACAGTGTCGAAGCTGGGCGTGTTCCTCGATCCGATCGCGGACAAGATCATGGTCGCGGCGGTCATTTTGATGGTCGTGTTCACCCGGGATGTTGACGGCTGGCATGTCATTGCCGCGCTCATCATCCTGCTGCGCGAAATGATCGTGTCGGGCCTGCGTGAATTTCTTGCCGGGTTGCAGGTTTCGGTGCCGGTGTCCAAACTCGCCAAATGGAAGACGACGTTCCAACTGGTGTCGCTGGGCGGGATCATATTGGCAGGGGCGCTGCCCGATTGGGCGCTGCTGAAACAGGCTGCGCTGGCGCTGCTCTGGATCGCCGCGATTTTGACCATGATCACCGGCTGGGACTATTTGCGCGTCGGCATCAAGCATATGGATTGAGCGCCATGCGGTTCGTCTATTTCGCCCGGGTGCGCGAAGCTGTCGGTATGGACAGCGAGGAGCGCGCCGTCCCTGCAGAGGTGCGTACGGTGCAGGATTGCATCGCCTGGCTCGAGTCATGTGACGCCCGTTATGCGGCGGCCTTTGCCGAACCGGCGCGGTTGCGTTTCGCTCTCGACCAACAGATGGTCGCCGCCGATACTGCGCTTGCGGGCCATGAAGAGTTGGCGATTTTCCCGCCGGTTACCGGGGGATGAAGCAGGTCACTATCAGCGCAAATCCGATCAGCACGGCACGCGCGCTGGAACCGTTGGAGAATCTGGGCGGTGGCGCCATTGCCAGCTTTACGGGCATTGCGCGGGCGGATTCCGGTGTCGTCGCGCTGGAGCTTGAACATTATCCCGGCATGACCGAGCAGAATTTGAACGCCCTTGCCGACCAGGCCATGGCGCGCTGGTCTCTGCTCGGCTGCGTCGTGATCCACCGTGTCGGCAAGATTGCGGTGGGGGAGCAGGTCGTGGTCGTTGCCACAGCGGCTGGCCATCGCGCCGAAGCACTCGACGCCTGCGCCTTTCTGATCGACCGGTTGAAAACCGACGCCGCCTTCTGGAAAAAAGAACATCGCAGCGATGGCAGTGCGCTGTGGGTTGAGGCCAAGGGCACAGATGATGCCCGTGCCGAGAAATGGAGAGACTGATGCTGTTATACGACGCCCCGATGCCAGCGCCCAATCCGCGCCGTGTGCGGATCTATCTGGCGGAAAAGGGGCTGACGGTCCCGACGCAATCGCTCTCCATCCTGGCGGGCGAGCATAAGGCACCGGAGTTTGTGGCTAAATATCCAGCCGGACAGCTTCCTGTGCTCGAACTGGATGATGGGCGGATGATTGGCGAGACCATTGCGATCTGCCGCTATTTCGAAGCCTTGCATCCCGAACCGCCCCTGTTTGGCCGCGATCCGGCGGATGTGGCGGAAATCGAAATGTGGACGCGCCGGGTTGAGCTGACCTATGGCGCGGCGATCCGCAATATCTGGATACACACGCACCCGCTGACTGCGCGCGTGGTGAAGCAGCAATATACGGAATTTGGCGAAAGCAACCGTCCGCTGGCGCATGCGGCGATGATGGTGTTTGACACTGTGCTGCGCAAAAACGCCTTTCTGGCAGGTGACTCCTACTCGATGGCGGATATCGCGTTGCTGAGCACGCTGGATTTCGGGCTGTTTATCGGCGTGCCGATCCCGGATGAGGCCAAAGCGCTGAAGGCCTGGCATGAACGCGTGTCCGCGCGCCCGAGTGCGTCGGCCTAATTTTTGCGCAAGGCCCGCAAGGCCGAGGCAAGCATCTCGAATTCTTCACGCCGCGGGCTGTTGGTCCGCCAGACCAGTGCGATTTCGCGGGTCGCATGCTCGGCATTCAATGGCCGGGCCTGCACATCAGTGCCGTGGAGCAGGCCGGAATCGACCGCCATCTCGGGTATCAGCGTCAGGCCAAGCCCGTTGTCGACCATCTGTACCAGCGTATGCAGCGATGTCCCCAGCATCGTCGCCGACGCACGCAGCTCGGGCCGGTTGCATGCCGCCAGCGCGTGATCCTTCAGGCAATGGCCGTCGACCAGCAGGAGCAATTTGCTCTCGTCGATCAGGTCGGGGGTGATGCTTTCGGGCGGGTCGCGCGGGTCGTCCTTGGGAAAGGCAACGAAGAGCCGGTCCTCGAACAGCGTGGCTTTTTCCACATCACCAGCGGCAAAGGGAAGCGCCATCAGGACGCAGTCGACCACACCATGGTGCAGCGCCTCGACGGCCGCAGCGCTCGCCTCTTCGCGCAGATAGAGTTTGAGGTCGGGATATTGCTTGCGCAAGGCAGGCAGCAATTTGGGGAGCAGGAAGGGCGCGATCGTGGGAATGACGCTCATCCGCAGGTCGTCGGCAAGCGGCTTGCCCGCCGAGCGCGCCATTTCGGCCAGCTCCTCCGCCTCGCGAAGGATACGGTGCGCCTTGGCGACCATCTTTTCGCCCAGCGGCGTAAAACGCACCACGCGCCGCGTCCGCTCTACAAGCATCAGGCCGAGAAGGGACTCAAGTTCCCGGATACCCGCTGACAGCGTCGATTGCGTCACAAAGCAGGAGTCGGCCGCCTTGCCGAAATGGCCATGCTCTTGCAGTGCGACCAGATATTGCAGCTGCTTCAGGGTAGGGAGATAGGTGCTCATTTATCGAACCTTATGATTAGTTCGGGCCCAATAATCGCTTTTAACGATTTAAACCAGCTTTTTCGGTGCAATTTCGGCTCCAGCACTGGAAATCGCGTAACATATCGCCTAACTTTAGCGAAAGGCTCCGGATAGTAGAGGGCGGGGACGCATATGTTCATTTCAAATCTCATCGAATATCTGGACTCGATCAAAGTACGCGATCCCGCGCCACGCACGCGCTGGGAAATATTATTGTACCCCGGCGTCTGGGCCGTCGCCTATCACCGCGTCGCGCACTGGCTGTTTCTGGGGCAAATGTTCTTCCTGGCGCGTTTGGTGAACCATTTCTCGCGCTTCATGACGGGCATCGACATCCATCCTGGTGCCAAGATCGGCAGCAATTTTTTCATCGACCATGGCTTCAGCGTCATCGGCGAAACTGCCGAGATTGGCGATAATGTGACCATGTACCAGAATGTCACGCTGGGCGGGACCAACCCGACCAATGGCGCGGCGGGCAAGCGGCACCCGACCATCTTGGACAATGCCATCATCGGTTCGGGCGCGCAGATATTGGGGCCGATCACCGTCGGCGAACGCGCCCGCATCGGTGCCGCCGCTGTCGTTACGGACGATGTGCCTGCGGGGGCCACCATGATCGGGCAAAAGGCACGGTCGACATTGGTGAAGGCCGAAACCTACGCCAAGGATTTCATGCCCTATGGCACGCCCTGCCGCGAAATGTTTGATCCGGCGACGCAAAGCCTGGAAATCATGCAGTGCGAGATTGAAACCCTGCGCAAGAAAGTGGCCGAGTTGATGGCCGAACGCGACGCGGCGCAAGCCGCACCCGTTCCCGCAAAACGCCGCGCCACCAAGGAGGCAAAGGGCGCTTGAGCGCGGTCATCACACCTTTTCCCGTTGCTAACCGCCTCCATCAGGTTGGCTTCGACCGCGCCGAGCTTACCCAGATACTGAACCTCTATGGCCGCATGGTCGCGGCGGGCAACTGGCGTGATTACGCCATTGACCTGGGCCGCGATGCCGCGATCTTCAGCGCCTTCCGCCGCGCAACCGAACGCCCCGAATACCGCATCGAAAAGCGCCCCGAGCTGCGCAACAAACAAGGCCAATGGGTGTTGGTCGGCGAAGGCGGAGCCGTGCTGAAACGCGGCCACGAACTGGGGCCGGTTTTGGCCCCTGTCGAGCGCAAGTTGATGAAGTTGGTGGCCGGCTAAACAGCCCTGTCACGCTGCCTTGGGCAGGCGGGAGCTAATACCGTCCGGCAACAACTTCATAATAGAGCGTCGGATTATAGGCCAGAATGCCGACAGCAGAAGCAAAGCCGAGCCGATGATGAAGGCCGTAAAGGCCACGCCCAATTCGATCACACCGAAGTTGCGGAACAAGGCGGTCATGGCAATCAAAACATAGGCCAGCGCGGATACCAAAAGGGCGCGCCTGTCTACGATGATCGCAATGGTTGCAAACAGCGTATACAGCGCCAGCACCAATATCACGGCTGCCGTTGAAATCCGGCCTCCATCGCTGACTCCGATCAGACCGAAAAGCGCATGTGCAATCATTGGTGCAGCCAGCATGTGCAACCAGAAGGCAATATCGCTCCGCTGCGTGGTGCGGCTGGTGTCGGATACATCCCACCACATCGCAAACCCGAAGACGGTGATGCCGCAACAAAGCGTGAGGATGAGTGGCATGATTGCCAGAAACGCCGTCGTGCCGGTGAAGTAAAAAATACCGAAGAGAATGGTCAAGGCAGCCATACCCGTTGCTGCGGCAATTGCGATCGGGGCTCGCATGCGGAACCAGAATGAGGCTGCCACCATTGAGGAGAAGAGAGCAGATAACGCGTAACCGCCATTCTCCCGGATGGTCTGTGCTTCGAGCTTAGGTCGAATACCTGGCCCGTCATTCCACCAACTCACACGACCATATTGCGTGTAGTCCAAGTCCCAAAAGTAAAAACTCGTTCCAAAAAAAACACCAATTACCAGCGCCAGAAGCAAAACGATGCTCGGTAGAGCCATGCGGCGTACGCGGACAAAATATTCGGCAAGAAACCAAGCCGTTGCTGCGCAGAAAAAGCCGCCCAACGCCTTGTAGCGCCCAGAAGAATATGTTTCACTCGACAAGTTACCGCCCGAGTAGTTGTGCACATCATCTTGGAAGCTTTCGCCGATCCACCACATGGCGAACAGCATGATGATAACGGCAATCGTTACGAATATGTCGTTGAAGCCGGTAACGAGCCGGAAATTTTCTTCACTCGTCGCCGGTGAAGACTTATTGTTTGCAACAAAGCCACGCAAGGCGTCGGCTGCCGACGGTTCGATTACGCCCGCTTTTACGGCCGATTGCAGATCTGCTTCGGTATACATTCTCGAGGCCCCCGCTCACATATGTGAGGAGTGGGCTGCCCCGAGAGATGTGTCAATATGCCTATGTTCAACCCAGCGCTTGCAACGCCTTCATGACGGCCATCGACTGTTCGCCGCCCGATTGCGGGACGGTTTCGCCGGTGCGGTCGATGATCTTGTCCCATGCGGCGGCAAAGCCTTCGACGGTGCGATCTTCCTGATGAAGTGCGGCGCCGGGGGTCATGGTGACATAAGCGGCATGGTAACCACCGCCGCCTGCACCGATGATCATGTTGGTTGGCGCATCTTCGCTGACGAGATAGAGCGCGGCGGGGACGACATTTTCGGGGGTGAACTGTGCGAACAGGCCTTCGGGGAAAATGTCTTCGGTCATGCGCGTACCGGCGACAGGAGCGATCGAGTTGACGCGGACATTATATTTCGCGCCTTCGAGGTGCAGGGTCTTGGTCAAACCGGCGAGGCCCAGTTTGGCGGCGCCATAATTGGCTTGGCCGAAGTTGCCATAAAGGCCGGTTGAAGAGGTGGTCATCAAGATGCGGCCATAGGCTTGCTCACGCATCGTGTCCCAAACAGCCTTTGTGCAATTGGCCGAGCCCATCACATGGACCTGAAGCACCAGATTGAAATCGGGCATGTCCATCTTGGCGAAGCTCTTGTCGCGCAGGATGCCGGCATTGTTGATCAGGATATGGATGCCGCCCCAGGCTTCCTTTGCCTTGGCAACCATTTCGACCATTTGTTCAAATTCGGTGACGCTGCCGCCATTGGCCATGGCTTCGCCGCCAGCAGCCTTGATTTCTTCAACAACCTGCGCCGCCGCGTCGGACGTGCCGGTGCCGTCACGTGCACCGCCCAGATCGTTTACGACCACCTTGGCACCGCGCTTGGCCAGTTCCAGAGCATAGGCCTTACCCAGTCCGCCGCCTGCACCGGTCACAATAGCGACTTTGTCTTTAAAGCTGATGGTCATTTTTTGTCTCCATAGATATGTGGCGGACGAAGCACGCCAATGCGGCGCATGCCTTGGCATGAAGGTTAGGTTTACGCAAGCGTAAAGCAAATCAACTGTGGACTGTCACAAAACAGAAATTTTTGAGTCACTCTAAAGTCATATAATTGTTGTCTAGGCGTCACACCTAATTCGGATCGAGGGAATTTAAGATGACTGCATCACATTGGCTGGCAAGCACCGCACTGATTTCAGCCGCACTAGCTGCGGCTCCGGTGCATGCGCAGGACAATGCGTCGGAAGTCGAGGCTTTGCGTGCTGAAGTCGCTGCGTTGAAAGAGCAGTTGGCGGCGATTGCGGCTAAAGTCGACGCGGTGCAGAAAAAACCCGTTGCCGAAGTGAAGTGGAAGGGCGCCCCGGAAACCAGCGCCGAGGGCGGCTGGACCTTCAAGCCACGCGGAAGGATCCATTTTGACGCCGGTGCCGTAAGCGAGCCTGGCGCGCTTGAAAGCCGGAATCTCGGATTTGCCACGCGCGTCCGCCGTGTCCGTCTGGGTATGGAGGGGACCATCCCCGGGAATCTGGGTTATAAGGTGGAAGCCGACTTTGCGAATAGCGGTGTGGCCTTTGGCGATGTCTGGTTGACCTATAATCCGGCAAATGCACCTGTTTCGGTGCGCGTCGGCAATTTTGAAACGCTGAACAGCATGGAGCAGATTTCCAGTTCCAACAATGTGACCTTCATTGAGCGCAACAGCTTCAACGATGCTTTCATCAACGCACGCCGGTTGGGCGCTGCCGTGGCGTGGCATAACAAGAGCAATGACTTCTTTGTCGAAGCAGGTCTGTTTGCGGGCCATGCCATCGACAGCAGTCTGGATAATGACGGCTGGATTGGCGCCACCCGCGTTCACTTTACCCCCAAAATTGGCGATACGCAGTTGCATCTTGGTGCGACCTACCAATATCGCAGCTTTTCTTCGAACAATGCAGGCGCAACATCGGCATCTCTCTTGTCGCCATCGACAAACCAGCTGGCGCGGTACCGCGCACGCCCGGGCAGCCAGTTGACCGATATCCGCTTTGTCGACACGGGTAGTTTTGCCGCCAAGAGCGACCAGATCATCGGCCTCGAAGCTGCTGCGATTTTCAAGCAATTCTACATCAGCGGCGAAGCGCAATGGTTGAAAACCAATGCCTATGACGCAGGCGATGTCGCGACGGGCCTTGATGTGTTTTCCGGCGGTAATGTTGCCGTCGTACCCACCGAAAATCCCGGCTTTTTTGGCGCCTTTGCCGAAGTCGGCACATTCCTGACCGGCGAAACCCGCGGCTATAACAACAAGCTTGGTGTGTGGAGCCGGCCCAAGGTGAAAAACCCGATCACCAAGGGTGGCATGGGTGCATTCCAGATTGCAGCCCGTTTCGATTATCTCGATCTCGACGATGATGCGTTGAAAAATGGCGTGACAAATAATTTCGCCACGGGCACCACATCGCTTGCTGCCCTGAACAGCCGCCTCGGCCGTGGCGGCACGCAGACCAGCTATTTGCTCGGAATAAACTGGTATCCCGTCGACTATCTGCGTTTCATGCTGAACTATGGCCGCGTTAATGTCGAAGGTGGACCGCTTGCCGCGACTGTGGATCCGCTGTCCACCCTTCCCGTCGACGAACGTGATTATTCGGTCGACGTTCTCGCCGCCCGGATGCAGATCGAGTTTTAAAGGGGCGCGGGTTTAAACCGCGTCCTGGTCCAGGGAATAGCCGGCCGACCGCACCGTGCGGATGATGTCGCTGTCAAAGCCTTCGTTGAGGGCTTTGCGCAGGCGGCGGATATGGACGTCGACGGTGCGGATTTCGATATCGCTGTCATGTCCCCAGACGCTGTCGAGCAGACGTTCACGGGAAAAGACATGGCCTGGATATTCCAGGAAATGCTTGAGCAGCCGGTATTCGGTCGGGCCCAGCGGAACCTGCTTGTTGCCGCGCTTTACCTTGTGCGCGACCGTGTCCATTTCCACATCACCGAAGCGCAGCGATTCCCCAGCGAGCGCGGGGCGCACACGACGCAGCACGGCTTTGGCACGGGCAACCAGCTCGCGCGGGCTGAACGGTTTGGTGACATAATCATCGGCGCCGATTTCCAGCCCGCGGATGCGGTCATCCTCTTCGCCGCGTGCCGTCAGCATGATGATGGGGACATTGGCGGTGTTGTCGGTCTTGCGAAGTTGGCGGCACACTTCGATACCCGACAAATTTTCGAGCATCCAGTCCAGCAGCACCAGATCCGGCGCATGTTCGCGCGCCATCAGCAGTGCTTCTTCGCCGTCGCCGGTATGGCGAACGTCAAATTCCTCACGTTCGAAATGCCAGCGGACCAGTTCGGCCAGTGCACTGTCATCTTCAACCAATAGCAGTTGTGCCTTGGGCATATCGCTCTCTTCCAATCAGGCGTCGGGCAGATTTTCGCCGGTTTCAGTAAAGTAAATCATCTGCGCCACAGTTGTTGTGTGGTCGCCAATCCGTTCCAGATTTTTGGCGGTGAACAACATATGTGCAACTTCGGTCGCTGTTTTCGGATTTTTCGCTACATAGGCAACGAAGTCGACAAACAGGTCCTTGTTCAACTGGTCGACATCGTCGTCGCGCGCGGTCACGGTGCGGGCCAGATCGATGTCGCGTTTGGCATAAGCGTCCATCGCGGTGCGGATCATTTCGACCACGATATCGCCCATGCGAACAAGCTGTTCATTGGCGGCCAGGCTCGATTTCGCTTCCATCTGCGGCACGCGCTTGGCGATGTTTTTCGCATAGTCGCCGATCCGTTCGATCACTGCCGACATTTTCAGTGCGGCAATCAGCTCGCGCAAATCGTCTGCCATCGGGGCGCGAAGGGCGATTGTCCGGACGACCAGTTTTTCAACTTCGGTTTCAAGCGTGTCAATAACCTTGTCTTCGGCGCGCGTAGCGGCGGCCAATTCAATATCATGTTCGCTCAAGGCCTTCATGGCTGCCTTTACAGCGGACTCGGCGCGCGCGCCCATTTCCGCGATCAGGCCGCGGATTTCGTCCATATCATCGTCAAAGGCGGTAACAGTGTGCTTCGTGCCAGTGCTCATATCTGCAATCCTTTAGCCGTAACGGCCGGTAATATAGTCCTTAGTACGATCTTCGCGCGGATTGGTGAATATTTCGGACGTTTCGCCAAATTCGATCAAATTGCCGAGATGGAAAAACGCCGTCCGCTGCGACACACGTGCGGCCTGCTGCATATTGTGGGTCACGATGATGATAGCATATTTGCCGCGCAGGTCGTGGATCAATTCTTCGATACGCGCCGTCGCAATCGGGTCGAGTGCGGAGCATGGTTCGTCCATCAGGATAACTTCGGGATCAACGGCAATGGCACGTGCGATGCACAGACGCTGCTGTTGCCCGCCCGACAGGGCGGTGCCGCTGTCGCTCAGGCGATCCTTTACTTCGCCCCATAGGCCCGCACGGGTCAGCGCGCTTTCGACAATCTGGTCCAGTTCTGCTTTCCCGGCGGCAAGGCCGTGGATGCGCGGGCCATAGGCCACATTGTCGTAGATGGATTTGGGGAAGGGATTGGGTTTCTGGAACACCATCCCCACACGTGCGCGCAACTGAACAACGTCCATGGACGAGGCGTAGATATCCTGACCGTCGAGGAAGATATTTCCTTCGACCCGCGCGCCGACGATGGTGTCGTTCATGCGGTTCAGTGACCGCAAAAAGGTCGACTTGCCGCAGCCCGACGGACCGATAAAGGCCGTGACATTGTCCATATCGACGTCGATCGATACATTATCGATCGCTTTCTTCTCGCCATAATAGACGTTGACGTTGCGGGTCGATATTTTCGGGTTGGCGGTTGTTTCGGCCACAATGGCGTCCTTTTCTTATCTGCTACCAGCGCGTTTCGAAACGGTTGCGCAAGTAAATAGCGAGGGCGTTCATCCCCAGCAGGAATATCAGAAGCACGATGATCGCGGCACTGGTTTTTTCGACAAAGCCCTGGTTCACTTCATCCGACCAGAGATAGATCTGCACCGGTAATGCGGTGGCCGCGTCGGTGAAACCTTGCGGTGCCGAGGGAATGAAGGCGCGCATACCGATCATCAGCAACGGTGCGGTTTCACCCAGCGCACGTGCCATGCCGATAATCGTGCCGGTCAAAATGCCGGGCAGGGCGAGCGGCAGCACATGGTGGAACACCACCTGTACTGGCGATGCACCAATGCCGAGCGCAGCTTCGCGGATGGAGGGTGGAACGGATTTGACGGCATTGCGGCCGGCAATCACGATGACCGGCATCGTCATCAGCGCAAGGGTTAAACCGCCCACCAGAGCCGACGAACGCGGCATCCCGAACATCGTCAGGAATACCGCAAGGCCGAGCAGGCCGAAGATGATCGAGGGAACAGCCGCAAGGTTGTTGATCGACACTTCGATCATGTCGGTCAGCTTGTTCTTCGGCGCATATTCTTCGAGATAGAGCGCCGCGAACACGCCAATGGGGAAAGCGAGCAACAGGGTAATCGCCATCGTCATCAGCGACCCCTTGAATGCTGCCCAGATACCTACCGCAGACGGGTCGGTCGCATCGGCTCCGGTCAGGAATGTCCAGTTGAACCCGCTGCGCAGCGCATCCTTCTGCTCCAGAGACGCGACGGTCTTTTCCGCAGCAGCCTCACCTGCGCGTTTGTAGGCGACATCGAGGCGGGAATCGGCGGGCAACCAGAGTGTCTGCTTTGCCGTTACCAATTGGGGGTTGTCAGCCAGTTTCTGGCGCACATTGGCGGCGGCGGCCGAGGTCAAAAGTTCGCTGCCCTGATCGCCATATTGCTGGCTGACGGCCAGATCGACAATGCCGGGAATATCCATCGAGTTGAGCGTCGTGTCTGCATTGGGCCCGGTAATGGATGCGGCGGTCGCGCCCGAAGTCAGGGCCGGGAAATCAAATTCGACGGCAATCTCCGTCCGCTGGAAACCGCGCAGGCCCTGGCCCAACATGGTGAACAGCAAGAAAGCAAGGAACAGTGTCGACAAGGCAACCGCAAAAAAGCCCATCGCCTTGAACCGGCGTTCGGCAGCATAGCGCTTCGCAATGCGTTTCTGCATCACGACGCCGTTCCAGTCGGTGGGGGTGGGGTCGATGGTGGCGTTATTCATATGCTTCACGATAGCGTTTGACCACGCGCAGAGCGACATAGTTGAGGAAGAAGGTGGTGACGAACAGCGCCAGACCCAGCGCGAATGCGGCCAGGGTGTGCGGGCTGCCGAAATCCTGGTCGCCGGTCAGCAGGGCGACGATCTGCACGGTGACCGTGGTAATCGTGTCGAACGGATTGGCGGTCAGATTGGCGGTGTAGCCTGCGGCCATCACCACGATCATGGTTTCGCCAATCGCACGGCTGACCGCAAGCAGGACGCCGCCGACCACACCGGGCAGCGCAGCGGGAAGAAGGACTTGCTTGATCGTCTCGCTCTTGGTTGCGCCCATGGCGAGGCTGCCGTCGCGCATTGCATTGGGCACGGCAGCGATGCTGTCGTCAGACATGGACGAGACGAGTGGAATGATCATCACACCCATGACGATCCCGGCGGCCAGCGCATTGTCCGATGCGGCGTTGCTGACGCCCAGCATGACGGCGAAGTCACGGATCGCAGGGGCGACGGTGAGTGCGGCGAAATAGCCATAGACCACGGTTGGCACACCGGCGAGGATTTCGAGGATCGGCTTCATCCATTTGCGCACATTGGTCGAGGCATATTGGGTGAGGAAAATCGCGCTCATCAACCCAAGCGGGATAGCAACAAGCATCGCGATAATCGCGCCGATGAAGATGGTGCCCCAGAAGAGCGGAATGGCGCCATAGCCATTATTCGCGCCGGGGGTGACGACGCTCTTTGGGTTCCAGTCGGTACCGAACAGGAATTCAAAAGGCGAAACCATCGAGAAAAACTGGTAAGATTCAAAGATCAGCGACGCAAAGATACCAAGCGTTGTGATGATGGCGAGCAAGGATGCGAACAGCAAACCGAGCATGACCAGCCGCTCGACCTTGTTACGGGCGCGGAAGTCGGGCTTCAGGCGGGTGAACGCAAATGCACCACCTGCGAACAGCAGCACCAGCGTACCGGCCATGCCGATCCAGCTATAGTAAGAGAGCGCGTCCTTATAGAGCGGCGCCAGCTTTTCGCTCTGCGCCTGAAATGCAGTGGTCTGCAGCCCCTGCGCGATGGCGCGGGCTTCGGACAGAATAGCGGCTCTGGAAAATCCGTCTTGCGGCAGGTCGGACGCGACGGGCGCGGACAGGACCATATTGGTCACCAGCGCGGGCGAAACCGATTGCCAGATGAACATGAAAAGCACGGCGGGGACGACGGCGCAGACCGCAACGAACCAGCCATGATAGGAGGGCAGGCTGTTGACCTGACCACGCGGGCCACCCTTTGCGGCGCGCACGAAAGTCGCGGCGCGTGCGCGTCCGACGATCCACGCGACCAACCCGAGGCCAAGGACAAGGAAGAGCAACGCCGTTCCAGTCATATACCTAACCTTGCCCCCTTCGGCCAAAAGGCCGGAAAATTGAGAAATTACGCACCAAAGACACTGGGCATGGATCGAATAGAGATTCGATCCATGCCCATAGACGCGAGGAATGTTGCAGTTTTATTTCAAATCTGCGCCGTCCATGGCATTTAGGCCGTTGGCAGCTTCCATAGCCTTTTTATAATCGGCATCGGTCGACGCAATCATGCCCAATTTCGTCAGATAACCGCCAACAGCGCCACCCTTCAGAAACTCGAGAATAAATTCCTTGATGCCCGGAATCTTGTCGATGTGGGCCTTCTTCACGTAGATGAACATCTTGCGTGCGCCGGGATAGCTTCCGTCCGAGATGGTGGCGATGGTTGGGTTGACGCCGTCCATCGTGATGCCGTGCACCTTGGCTGCGTTTTCTTCCATATAGCTATAGCCGAAAATGCCGACCATATTGGGGTTGGCGTCGAGCTTCTGAACGATCAGATTGTCGTTCTCGCCCTGCTCCTTGAACGCGCCATCGGTGCGGATTTCGGTGCAGACTGCTTTATACTTGTCTTCGTCCGTGTCCTTCAGCGCCTTCGTGGCGGCGTCGGTTTTGCAGCCGGCTTCCATGATCAGCTCATGGAAAGAATCGCGGGTACCCGAAGTTGTTGGCGGACCAAAAACCGAAATAGGCAGCTTGGGAAGCGCAGGATTGACGTCCGACCACAGCTTTGCGGTCTGCGGCTTGCCAAAGGGGTTCGCAGCCAATGCCTTGTATACATCGGCGGTCGACAGAGCGAATTTTTCACCCTTGTTCGATTGCGCAAGCGCGAGGCCGTCGATACCCACCTGGATTTCGATGATGTCCTTCACGCCATTCTTCTGGCAATTTTCAAACTCGCTCTTTTTGATGCGGCGCGATGCATTGGTGATGTCGGGTGTTTCCGCGCCGACGCCCTTGCAGAACTGCTCCATACCACCGCCGGTGCCGGTCGATTCGAGAACCGGCGACTTGCGCGAGCTGTCGGCCTTGGCAAAAGCTTCAGCAGCAGCCTTGGCGAAGGGGAAAACGGTCGAGGAGCCGACAATGCGGATTTCCTGACGTGATCCGCCCGCTGCACCGCCGGTGCTGGCCTGGTCATTACATGCCGTAAGCGCAAGCGCGCTAATGGCGATAAGCGAGATTTTCTTCATCATTTACCTGTTTCCCTCAATTGGAATTATCATGGCGAACCCATGCCCGGTCGCGCAGATAGCTGCCCTAGATGGCCGATAAATGACTCTTGCGTGACACTTATATGACAGTGTCGGGGGCAACGGGTAACAATACCGACACGCTGGTCCCTGTTCCTACGGTACTGCGGATTTCCAGATGCCCGCGGTGGCGGTCCACAATATGTTTTACCAGACTTAATCCGAGGCCGGTTCCCCCGACCGAGCGGCTGCGACCCGAATCAACGCGGTAGAATCGTTCAGTCAGCCGCGGCAAATGTTCCGGTGCGATTCCGTCGCCCTGGTCGACGACGCTGAAAGCCAGCATCGCACCCGAACGCGACTGCGCCAGCGAAACCGCGATGGGCGTGCCCGGGCGGCCATATTTCATAGCGTTGGTGATGATATTGCTCGCGAGCTGCCGCAATTGTCCCGCATCGCCCATCACTTGCGAAGCTTCCATGGTGATGTCGAGGACAATGTCGCCGCCCCGCTCTTTCTGGCTGGCGCGGACATGATCGACGGTTTCCATCACAATATGCGCAAAGTCGACGGGCGTTTGCGGCGGATCATATTTTTCCGCCTCGATGCGCGACAGCGACATGAGGTCGCGGACGAGCGCCTGCATCCGGTCGGTTTCTTTCGCCATTATGCCCAGGAAGCGCCCCCGTGTTTCGGGGTCGTCGCCGGCATCGGGATCATCCAGTGTTTCAATAAAGCCTTTGACGGCGGCCAGCGGGGTCAGCAATTCATGGCTTGCATTGGCGACAAAATCGACGCGCATCTTCTCGGCAGCCTGCGCTCCGCTGCGGTCGGCGAGGTGCACCATTTTCTGGCCTGGTCCGATCGACTGGATCCGCATATCCCACATCTGGCTTTGCTGGCCGATGCCGGTCAGGCGAATCGGATGCCCGGTATGCTGGGCGTCGGGGTCGGTCAGGCGCTCGATCGCACCGGCATGGCGGAATGCGATGCGCACATTTTGGCCGACAATATTGATACCCAATAACTGGCGCGCAAACTGGTTCGCTGCGGTGACCCGGGAATTGTCGACAATCAGGATCGCGTCGTTGGATGCATCGATGAAGGACTGCAATTGGGGATGGCTGGTGATTGCGCCGGGATCGATAAAGGACTGAGCCGGCATGTGCGCGGAAGGCTCATTACCGGGGTCATGGGGATCGGCGGCAACGAAGAGCGCGATCAGCATGGATATAAGTGTCACAAGAATGCGTTCGACTTCGCCATGCAACTGTCCGGCGATCACTGCCCCTATGACGGCCAGCGCAACGGCAAAAAGGACTCGGGGTGACAACCAGCTATTCACACTTTCCCCATCCACCTATTTGTTCCTGTTCCCGCCCTACGCTAAACCATCTATTAGCTTTTGCTGTCGATAATGTCCCACATATAGACGCTGTCCTGTCGCGCAAGCGTGGCGGCTGGAAATGCGGACATAATATGCTAGGCCAAAAAAATGGACGATGACACAAAAAGCCCCAATCCGCTGAATAGCCCGACGAGCCGTCGTCGTGCGCTGATGCTCGGTGCGGCCACTGCGTCGGCCATTGTATCGGTGCGGCCTGCTTTGGCGCAATCCGCTGCATCCGTCATGAACTGCGAAATTCCGGTGCCCGGACCGCATGGTACGGGCATGAATATCGACAGTTATGGCAAGTTGGTTCCGCGCGATACCCCGGGTTCATTCCCTGCGACCGGACAGAAATTCACCGGTGAACAGGTGAAAGCGGCCCTGCGTGGACGCAGTCTGCCCGGCACAAGCTATGACCAGAGCCAGGCCTATGTAAATTATATCCGCCGCCTGCAAAGCGGCCAGAGCGGCTTCACCTGCTACGCCAGCCTGCAGATGTCGCGCTAAACATTGAATTTTAACGCTGGGGCTTTACCCCATGCGTCCATGACAGCGTCGCAAAGTACAAAATATAAAGCGGAACCGGCGGACCAGATTTTGGTTACGCCGCTGGATTCGCTGACATTGGTGTATCAGCGCCGGTCGGGGATCACCCATATCGTGGCCGAACCCGCCCCCGAAATACTCGCCGCCATGGGTGCGGACGCGTTGACCGCCGACGAGGTTGCGCAGCGGTTGGCGGCGCAATTTGATTTTGACAGCGCGCAAGCGGCGGACATCATAGCCGCACGATTGAACGAGCTGGCCGATCTCGGGCTGGTCGAGCGCTGCTATGCATGAATTCCGGGTTCAGGTAGGGCCAGCCGCCTTTCGCATCGGTTCGCAGTGGAAGCGACCGTTGGATCAACTGGCGGAATTGTACCGCGATTATCCGGTGCCGCAAATACCCGACTATTCGGTGCGGCTGGAATCGGTCAGCCTGTTGCGCCGTTTTATCCGCCCATCGGTGGCGATCAACGGGGACTATATGTTGCCGGATGCGGCGCCTTTGCCTTTGGAGCAAGGCTTGCTGGCGGCCGAAATGGCGATGAACCTGCAAATGGCGCTCGGCTGGCGGCGGCACGTGTTACTGCATGCCAGCGCCGTCGAAAAGGATGGAAAGGCCCTTATCATGACGGGCCAATCGGGGTCGGGCAAATCGACTTTGGCTGCCATGCTGGGCCATAGGGGCTGGCGCTTCATGGGTGATGAATTTGTACTGGTCGATCTGGACAGCGGCGATGCGGTGCCATTCCCCCGGCTCATCAGCCTGAAAAACGAAGCCATTGGCGCGATGCTGGCCACCGCGCTCGATGGTCGTTTTGGCCCCTTGATGCCGTCCACGCCCAAGGGGGACATCCGGCATCTGGTTCCGCCTTCCGATGCGATCGACCATATGGCGCGTCCGGCCCGGCCTGCGCTCTTGCTATTCCCCAGCTTCGGATTTGACGCCGCTGTGCGTGAGGTCGGGCCGAGCGAGGTGTTCATGCGCTTGACGCAAGCCTCGACCAATTATGTCGCGCTCGGTGAAAAGGGCTTTTCTACGCTGACCCGCTTTGTCCAAACGGTTCCCGCCCGCGCGATTGATTATCGCGACGGGATCGAGGCCGAAGCGTTGGTGAACCAGCTATGGGCGGAATGCGCATGACCCATAACGGCATGCTTCTGGTCGATGCGCTGCGCAATCCTGCGGGGACAGCGCGTTTGGACGCGGCTGGATGGACTGCGCTGCTGACCATAGCACGGGTCGAACAACTGCTCGGCACCTTGGCGCGCAAGCTATCGGGTTTGCCTGTGCCGGACGCGGTGGCGCACATATTGGAAGAGGCCCGGATCAACGCCGAATACCAACGCCGCTCTGCCTTGTGGGAGGCCGACTGCGCGCGGCGGGCACTGGCGGACTATGCCGGCAAGGTCGTGCTGATGAAGGGAACGGCCTATGTGGCGGCTGGTCTCAAGGCAGGCGAGGGGCGGCATATCGGGGATCTCGATATCATGGTCGCACAGGCCGAATTGCCGCAGGTCGAGGCTGCGTTGCTAAACGCCGGGTGGGAATGGGTGAAAGAAGACGCCTATGATGACGCCTATTATCGCGACCATATGCATGAGCTGCCCCCGCTGATCCACAAGGAGCGGGACCGCATGATCGATGTGCACCACACGATCCTGCCCCTGACGGCGCGACCCCGGCCCGATGCGGAGGTGATGCTGGCCGATGGGGATGCGCTGGCAAATGGCCTTTATGTCCTGAGCCCGACCGACATGTTGATTCACAGCGCCGCGCATCTGTTTGCCGATGGCGAGCTGGACGGTGGATTGCGGAACCTGTGGGATATTCATTGCCTGATCGACGAGCGGGCCGATGATGCATTTTGGCCCGCACTTGCAAGTCGTGCGGCACATCACCAGCTGCTTGCCCCGGTGGAACGTGCCGTGCGCCTGGCCCATCAACTATATGGGACAGACATCCCAAGCGGATGGCGGCGCGGGCATTGGCCGGACACATATTATATCCGCCGTCTGACCGCACGCGACCATTGGGGGCGGGGCACGCATAAACTCACAAGGCTGCTCTTTTACATCCGGTCGCACTGGCTGCGCATGCCGCCGTTGATGCTGGCGCGGCATTTGTGGACGAAATGGCGGAAGTCAGCCTAGATTGCGCAGGGCAGGGAGAAGCTCGTCAAAATGGTCGATAATTGCATCGGCGCCCATTTCCTCAACCGGACCATGTAAAAAGCCGAAGCTGACGGCGATGCTGGGCACATTGGCGTTCTTCGCCGCCATGACGTCATAAATGGAATCCCCGATATAGGCCGCCCGCCCGCCAGCGCCCAAGGCTTGGCCGCGTTTCACCATTTCGAATATGGGCGCGCCTGAAGGTTTGGCATTTTCCTTACCCAAAGTGTCCGCACCCAAAATGCAGACCATACGGTGGGCAAGGTTCAGGTCGGTGAGCAGCTTGACCGCAAGGCTTTCAAACTTGTTGGTGACTACCGCATAACGCACGCCCATGGCATCGAGTTGGTCCAACAGGTCGAGCGCGCCGTCGAACGGGCGGCTGTGGACCGAGACATTGGCTTCATAATAGCTAAGCATCTGGCGATAGAGCGGACGGAAATCGTCGCCCGGTATGCCGCCCGTTGCCTCCAGCCCCTGTTGCAGCATCAGCTTTGCACCGCCGCCAATATGCTGCTTCACCGTTTCGGTGGAGAGCAGCGGTCGCCCCACGCTGTCCAGCACATGGTTGACCGCCGCAGTCAGGTCGCCGCTGGTGTCGACGAGCGTACCGTCGAGATCGAATCCGATAATGTCGAAAGGAATACTCAAACCTAATCTCCTTAATCCGTTCCTGTCGAGCGTAGTCGAGACACCGCGAGAGCGCGCCTAACTTATTGGTATCTCGACTTCGCTCGATACGAACGGGATTGAATATGTTGAGGTAAATGGAGCGTTGTTCTGGAAACCGCAACAATTTGCTGGCATGAGGCGGCGCATGACACAGATCGCCGCCATCATTCTCGCCGCGGGCAAAGGCACCCGCATGAAATCCGACCTGCACAAGGTGCTACACCCCATCGCGGGCCGCCCTATGCTGATGCACCTGATGGACGCGGTCGACGCGTTGAATCCGGCCAAGAAGGTCGTAGTCGTCGGCAGCGGCAAGGAACAGTTGGAAGCTGCGCTGGCAGGATCGGCAGAACTGGCCGTGCAGGAACCGCAACATGGTACCGGTCATGCGGTCCAGCAGGCCGAAGCGGCATTGGCGGGTTTTGAGGGCGACGTCCTGATTCTCTACGGCGACGTGCCTTTTGTCCCCACATCCACAATGCAGATGATGATTGACCGGCTGAACGCCGACGACGATCCCGCCGTCGTCGTTCTGGGCTTTGAACCGGAAGATACGCAAGCCTATGGCCGCATCGTCACGCAGAATGACCGGATTGAATGGATGGTCGAGCACAAGGACGCGACCGAAGCGCAGCGGGCGACAAAGCTGTGCAACAGCGGCCTGATGGCGGTGAAGGCAAAGGATCTCTTCCCTCTTTTGGCGCGGGTCACCAACGAGAATGCGGCGGGCGAGTATTATCTGGTCGACATCGTCAACATCGCGACGCAGGACGGACGCCATTGCTATGTCGTCAAGACCGACCCCTATGACGTAACCGGCATCAATAGCCGCGGTGAACTCGCCGCGATGGAGGGCGAGTGGCAGGCACGGCGCCGTGTGCAGGCCATGGTGGACGGCGCGAGCCTGATTGCGCCCGACACGGTCTGGTTTTCCTGGGACACCAAGCTGGGCCGCGATGTGCTGATTGAGCCAAACGTCTTTTTTGGCCCCGGCGTGACGGTCGCCGACAATGTAAAAATCCGCGCCAACTGCCATATTGAGGGCGCGACCATCGGTTCGGGTTGCGAAGTCGGCCCCTTTGCGCGGTTGCGCCCCGGCACGGTGCTCGAAGAAAAGGCCAAGATCGGGAATTTCGTCGAGACGAAAAAGGCGCATCTGGGCAAAGGCGCGAAAGCCAATCATCTCACCTATCTGGGCGACGCCACCATCGGCGCGGGTGCGAATATCGGGGCAGGGACGATTACCTGCAATTATGACGGCTATTTCAAATATCAGACCGTGATCGGCGAGGGCGCGTTCATTGGCAGCAACAGCGCCCTGATTGCGCCTGTGAAAATCGGCCGCGACGCGATTGTTGCCGCCGGCAGTGCGGTCAGCCGTGACGTCGCCGATGGCGACCTGCGCATGGTACGGGCCGAACAGCTGGTGAAACCCGGCTGGGCCGACCGGTTCCACGATACGATGCGGAAAAAGAAGGCCGAAAAGAAGTGAGCCCTTTGCGCGGGACATTTCTGGCCCTAGCATTGCTCTCGGCCCCCGCCGCCGGGGCATCTCCCACGGATCAAAAGGAACAGCATATGGTGCAACATCAGGCCAAGGGCACATTCGATGTCAAAATGGTGCCGCAAGCTGACGACACCGCGGATGTCGGCCGCATGACGCTCGACAAGACGTTCCACGGCGATCTGGAAGCGAGCAGCATCGGCCAGATGATCGCCGTCCGGACACCGACCGAAGGATCGGCAGGCTATGTCGCGATGGAGCGCGTCACGGGCACCTTAGGCGGCAAAAAAGGCAGCTTTGCCCTGCAGCATTTCGGCACCATGAACCGCGGGAAGCAGCATTTGCGCATCGAAATCGTGCCCGACTCCGGAACCGATGGCCTCGCCGGGATCAGCGGGACTCTGGACATCATCATCGAAAAGGGCGCGCACTCCTACGTGCTGGATTATACACTGCCGGGGTGAGGGTCGCTGCATTAGGCGTCGATTATGAAGCGGTTTCCATTCTTTTGGCTGCTGTTGCTTGCCGCACTTATTATTGCTTCGATAACTTTGAAAACAGTGATGATTTCGGAATGTTGGACCGACGGGGGCGCATATACTTCCGTAACAAGCGCTGGTTTCTGCGTTAGGAAGTGACTTTGGCTGACCGTCTAATGATCGAGCAAATCGTCCCCTGTTTCGCGCCCCTGCCTTGTGGACCTGTCAGCAATGCATCATTTCTTACGCAAGGTTTTGATGTAATCCAATTCCTGTAAGGCCCCTTGATGCTTTGGTACAAGCTTCAGGGAATCCCGGAAATATTTCTCTGCCAAATCGAGATCGCCTAGTTCAATTTTAGTGAAGCCCATTCCACGCAGCGACCTGGCTTCAAATTCCGGACGATATTTTTCTGGAGCATAAGCGGCCGCGTCTCGGGCTTTCTCAAATAGGTCGAAAGACTTTTGCCAGTTGCGCCGCGACTTGTGCCATTCGGCATATTCGTTGGCGTAGTGAGCCTCCAAAGGGGCCATTGCGGCAGCGCGTTCAAGATAGGCGCCGGCTTCTGCAGATCGGTTCAGATCAATCAGGGCAAAGCCCTTGATGAATAAGGCGTTGCACAAAGCCCCGTGCATGATGATGGTGTTTCTCTTATTTGCCGCCCCTTGCCCCGCTAGGAGTAATGTCTGCACGGGGCCTTCCGCGCAAAAATAGTCTTTCGTGTTGTCCGTGTTTTGCGCATCAAAGGCGGCTATAATGGGGTCTACAATCCGAACCGCTTCCTCGGGTTTCGTGTCCAAAAGCGCATCATGTGCTTTTTCAACCTGGGTTTGCCACTCATCCATGTCGGCTGCGGCTGTGGCCCTCGCAACATTACCAGCGACAGACATCGCAACCAAAGAAATTATTAACAACAAGCGCATAGTGGATCCCCCATGAAAGCGGAACATAGCCTGCCTTTGCCTTGCAACAATGACAAATCGTCTGTCTTGACATGATATCATGATATGATATCAGTATATCATGACTCGCATCCTTGCTGATCTGCCCGATGAAGATATCAAGTGGCTCGACCAAATAGCGGCCGAGCAGGGCAAGTCGCGTGCCTCGGTGCTTCGTGAGGCTGTTTCGGCCTATCGGGCGGAGGCTCCATCGTCCGGCAATACCGACTGGCTGGAGGCTGGCTTTGGCTTGTGGGCCAAATATGGTTTTAACGAGGATGGGATGGCTTATCAGAACCGAATGCGCGACGAGTGGGTGCGCGAATGGGATCCGGATTATGATCCCGCGAAACATGGACCGCTGACCGATGAGAAAGACGTCACTAGGTGAGTGACATCTATTTCGACACCAATATTATTATTGATGCATTGGCGAGGAGACCCCAAGCTCTTGCCGAGCTTCGCCGTGCCAAGCGGCAATGGATCAGCCGCATGACATGGATCGAAATTCTTGCGGGCGTTCCTGTTCCCGCTCGCGCAGAAACCGAAAGCTATTTGCAAAATTTTGCGATCCGGGAGTTATCGCCGGAAATCGCCCGACGCGCCGCTGACCTTCGTTTCAACAAACGCTCGCTCAAATTGCCTGATGCAGTGATCTTTGCGTCTGCGCAGGAGCATGGCGCGATACTCGTGACACGAAACATAAAGGATTTTCCGGCAGAGATGCCAGGCATCCGCGTCCCATACATCACTCCAGACAAGGTTTAATTTTAATGTGCGGCATTATTGGCATTGTAGGTAAAGAAGCAGTCTCGGACCGGTTGGTCGACGGGCTGAAGCGGATGGAATATCGCGGATATGACTCCGCCGGTGTCTGCACCGTGCATGGGGGACAACTAGTCCGCCGTCGCGCCGAGGGCAAATTGGCCAATCTGGTGCAGGTGCTGAAATCCGATGATGCGCCGGGCAACATCGGCATCGCCCACACCCGCTGGGCCACCCATGGCGCGCCAACCACCAGCAACGCCCACCCGCACGCCACGCAGGAAGTGGCACTGGTGCACAATGGCATCATCGAAAATTTCAAGCAGCTCCGCGACGAACTGACCGCCCGTGGCCGGACTTTTGAAAGCGAAACCGATACCGAGGTTGTCGCGCATCTCGTGTCCGAACAAGTCGAAGCGGGCCTTGCACCTGCCGATGCGGTCAAGGCTGTCCTTCCGCGTCTACGCGGTGCTTTCGCGCTCGCCATCGCTTTCCGGCAATTCCCCGATTTCCTCATCGGCGCGCGCCTCGGCAGCCCGCTGGTCGTTGGCTATGGCGACGGCGAAACCTATCTCGGCTCCGACGCACTGGCGCTTGCCCCGCTCACACAAAAAATCGCATATCTGGATGAAGGCGACTGGGTCATCGTAACCCGCGAAGGCGCACAGATTTACGATAAGGACAATAATCCGGTCACCCGCGAAATCACGACATCGGGCGTATCGGCAGCGGCGATCGAAAAGGGCAATTACCGCCATTATATGCAGAAAGAGATTTTCGAGCAGCCCACCGTGGTCGCCCAGACTCTTTCCAGCTATATCCGTCCACTCGAACAGACGGTCGCCCTGCCGCAGATGGATTTCGATCTCGCCGGCGTAAAGCGCATCACCATCGTCGCCTGCGGCACCAGCTATTATGCAGGGATGGTCGCCAAATATTGGTTCGAAACCTTTGCCCGCGTTCCTGTCGACATCGATGTCGCATCGGAATTCCGCTATCGCGATCCCGTCCTGGAAGAAGGCGGCCTCGCCCTGTTCATCTCCCAATCGGGCGAGACAGCCGACACGCTCGCGGCGCTGCGCCATTGCAAGGAACAGGGGCAGACCATTGCCGTCGTCGTCAACGTTCCGACCTCCAGCATGGCCCGCGAAGCCGATCTGTTATTGCCCACCCATGCTGGCCCCGAAATCGGTGTTGCGTCGACCAAGGCCTTTACGTGCCAGCTCGCCGTTCTCGCCGCGCTGGCCGCACATCTGGCGTTGGTGAAAGGCAAGTTGTCGGCGGAACAAGAACGCGAAATCGTCCGCCACCTGATCGAGGCACCCGCCGCGCTCAATGCCGCGCTCGCTCATGATGAGGATATTGCGGCGATGGCGCATCTGATCGCGCCGGCGCGCGACGTGCTCTATCTCGGCCGTGGCCCCGACTATCCGCTCGCCATGGAAGGCGCGCTGAAGCTCAAGGAAATCAGCTATATCCACGCCGAAGGCTATGCCTCGGGCGAAATGAAACATGGCCCCATCGCATTGATTGACGAAGCTGTGCCGGTCATCGTCCTCGCCCCGTCGGGCCCCCTGTTCGAAAAGACCGTCAGCAACATGCAAGAAGTGCGCGCCCGCGGCGGCAAGGTCGTGCTTATATCGGATGCCGAAGGGATTGAGGAAGCCGGCGAAGGCTGCCTTGCCACAATCGAAATGCCCTCAGTCCATCCACTGATTGCGCCGCTGGTATATGCGGTGCCTGTGCAACTGCTCGCCTACCACGTGGCCTGCGCCAAGGGTACCGATGTCGACCAGCCAAGGAATTTGGCAAAGTCCGTGACGGTGGAGTGATAGAGAGGGCTGGGACGCTAGTTGTAGTGGGACAATTGAGTTTTGCAAAAGGCAATTAAGATTTGCAATTTTGCGAATATATAACAATTGACATTTGCAATTTATTTTCGGGAATATTATTTTAATTTCAATTTTTTAGAGAGATTTCTCCGTTTTTTGCTGGCGAATGAAATCAGCATTGGACGCGATTTGATCAATGTCCCGGTGCGAAATTTGGGAGATTTAGCGGCGCGACATTATGCGGAACAGACACGACCGGATTGGCACAATCGTCATATGATGATTTCCACGGTGGTCGTACTTTGACCCGTGTTCTTTCGCTCGTGCCATATGTTACCATGGGTGCAGCTTCCTGATATCTGGTTGGGTATTATGTTCGCCGATCCTGCCATACTCGGTGCTGCCGCGCGATCGGATCGTCTAAGGTCAAGTGAGCGCGGTGTGGAAAGTTATCGGAACATTTTTGATCGTCGAGTAAAGCCTCGAGGCGTTGCTTCTGTTGAAACTTCTTTTCGGCACATTCTGAGGACCGCGATTTATAGGTTGTTACCTTAGCCAAGTATTAGTCATCCGAAGTCCTTGATACTCGGCCTCGCAAAGTCGGCTGTCGCTAACTTTCCGGACGTTCGTAATGCCTTTCGCGAATTGCAAAACCTGCCCTTCGTTCATGTTACGACTTCCGGGTGGCGACGACTGCTTTCGTAGTTCAGATCAGGGTGTTCCGATGGTTGGGGTGCCGTGGAGAGTTAACGGTTGGGTTCTAACTCGCAATTCCCGACAAGCTGACGTTTGAGCCGGAGAACCGCCCCCTATTTTGCTCCGATCCTGTAAGCGTTGGGCACATCGACCACATGAGCATAGCCCCGTCGGCACAGAAAATTGGCGTTTACCCTCCTGCTTCAGGGAGCGCTGCTGGCTCGGATCAGCGATTCCGAGTTCTTTTACTAAGCGGCTTTTCCTCTAGCGCGCCGATAAATGCATTTGTCAGGCTAAAAAGGTCTCCTACCTCGTCGAACAGATCGGCATAGGCCTGCTTGACGAGATCTCGACAATTGAGGAAAATTTCGATCTGTCTCTTGCCCGTCGCAGTCAGGCTGAAAGACTTCTTCCGCGCGTCGTCCAAGACCTGTGTCGCAGTGACCAAACTGAGCCTCATGAGCTTGGGAAGTTTCTGTAGGACAAGTTGATGCGAGACATTGAGTGCGCGCGCCAAGTCTGCCGCTGTCGCATGTTCGAGCCGCGCGAGTTGGATCATCAGCGAGCAGGACTTCACGGGGATGATGACGCCATGCTCCTTGAATATCACTTCGGATTGGGTTTCGATCAACGTACTAAGCCGCTCCACAGTGCGACCAAGAAAGACGGGATCGTCGAGCGGAACGGTCAAGTCGAGAGCCCTTCAGAGACGTTTGTAGAGGCGCGCCGAGCCGTCGCGATTAACGCGTTCCAGTCCGACAACCCTGCCGTCTTCCCGTACCACTCTGAATCTGAAATCGTCCATGCCTTCGATATCGAACAAGTCCGGCGCGACGGGTTTCAGTGCCGCACGGAAACGATCGCGCCACATATAGAAGAGCTTACCCTGTTCGATTCCGATCATCCGGCCTTCATATTTGCCGACGGCGGATTGAAGTCGCGCGGCTGATATCGCGGTCGGAGTGTTTCGGGCGAGTAGCGTCGGACGCAACCACTCATAGTCGCCCTGCTCGGTGACGCCATGTTTTGCGCGCTCCTCAATCGCAAGCCTGTGCGCGACAATCAAAGCCTCGATCGATGGCACTTCTATGTCCGGACGAACGCCCGTGCCTTCAAAGTCACCATTATCGACCGGATCGCGGATCTGACCAATGGGTACCTGTAGGAAGAAATCGTTGTCGACCGGCTTTCGATCGACCGGATGTGCACCACCTGCTGTCAACGCGCCTACAAGTCGCGCGCGCCCGAGCTTTTTCATAGTGTAGCTCATCCATTCGGCTGCGGAAAAGGAGGTTGAGCTGGTCAAGATATACAGCGGCTTGTCAGTGAAGCGCTTACCAGGCAACGCGGGCAAAACCCACTGCCCGCGTTCTATGCGCTTGCCGTCTTCATTGTAATAGTAATCGAAAAGTAGCTGGTCCTTTTCGCCTGAGAAGAAGTAGCTTGCGATGAACTGTGCCATCTCCAAGTGGCCGCCATTGTTGTAGCGAAGATCAATGATTACCGCATCGGTGTTTTCGACCATCCGCATCGCTGCTGCTGCAGTATCAAAGGCAAGCGTCGGATCGGCGAAGTAGGCCATGTCGATATAGCCGATATTGCCGTCGAGCCTTTGCACGCCACGGAAGCCGAAATTGGTGCGCGCCGCCTCTTCATGGTCTGCTTTGCGCTTCGCTGTTGCAACGGCAGGCACATCCTTCATTCGGGATTGGGTGACCCACACCGGGTCGAAACCCACCACGAAGTGCAGATCGCCACTCACCTTGATGAGGTCGTCGGTCAGCGCGTGCGCAAGTGCTTCCTTGCTTGGTAACGCGTCGTAGCGGCCAGCGTTCAGCTCCAAACGAAGCGACGCCGCGACTTTGGCTGCGATGTCCGGGAACACGTAATTTTTGGCCAGAGTAGCATTCAGCGCTTCAACGGTTCGAGAGACCTCCTCTCGAGTAATTGGTTGAGCCGCGAGTGGGGAAGCCGCAACAAGGGCGAGTTGGATCGCAAGCAGGCGGAAGGCGCTTTTTTTCAATTTCATGTCAAATGGCACTCAAGTTGTAATCCACAACATGTTGCGCAATATATTGTATATGTCAACTCCACGCTTACCCGGCTTCCTGACTCCAAGGTAATCTTGTTGACCGGACCCCGGCGTTCTGAATGTCTAGAAAGTTGTCGTGTCCGGACAGGCAGCTTTTGTTGCTTAATGTCGCGAAAGCCGCCCTTCGTTCAGCCGATGAACAAACGTCCGCTAAGCACAAATTTCGCGCCCATAACGGACTGTCGGCACTGTCAAACAAAGCTGCCCTTAGCGTGATGTGTGAACGTACGGCCGCTTTTTGCGATTTCAGCCTAAAAGGGGACTGTCCGGACCGTCCAACGAAGGCGACAGTCCGCTTTTCAGTGCGCGGTCGCAGTATACAGCCATTCATTCATTGGTTGCTGAGACGGCAGTTTTGACGGACCGTCGTGTAAGTCCGCTTTAAATCGACCAAACGCAGTATCCAACCTGATCATGCTGCTATGACATGTCGGAAGCCAAAATAACGTTCTATCTTGCTTGGAACGTCTTTCCGCCTTTTCTTAATGACGAATGTTACAATAATAATTGACGGATAGTACAATAACGGTCATTGGTCTTCTTCTGGAATCAGGAGAGGGACAGAAGATGGGACAGAAAGAACTTTTGCCACAGCGGTGTATCGCAACCTTTACCGCCATTTTGCTATCGGGCACGGCTATGCCGGCCGGCGCACAGCAAATGCCGACACAAGAAGATACCGGTGGTGGCATCGAGGAAATAGTTGTGACTGCCCAAAAGCGCATCGAAGCGATTCAGGATGTTCCAATTGCGATTTCAGCTTTTACCGCAGAGACCATCGAAAGGCAGGGGCTCGACGATGCGCTCGACCTGCAATTGCAGGTACCCAACCTGCTCATTGTCGGTAATGACCGGCCCACGATCCGCGGAATTGGCAATAATGCAATTTCATCAACGGCCGACAATGGCACCGGCGTATTGGTCAATTTTGCCCCATTGGGTTTTCGCGCGCAGGATGAATTTTTTGATCTCGAACGCGTCGAAGTGCTCCGCGGGCCACAGGGCACCTTATATGGTCGCAACACCACGGGCGGAACCATCAACGTCATCACCGCTAAACCCAAAGAAGGGTTCAACGGTTATCTGTCTGCACAATACGGCAGTTTCGATACGAAGCGCGTGCACGGTGCGATCAATCTGGGTGACGACACCATCCAATTGCGTTTCGCCGGATTTTATCTAAACCGTGACGGATACACCAAGAATGTCGGCACCGGGCAAGACATAGATGGCCGCAACCAACATTCGTTCCGCGCCTCGCTGCGGATCAATCCGGGTCCCGATACAGTCATCGATTTCATGGTCAATCACAGCAAGGAAGACAGCACGCGGTCTCGCGAAAATAAGCGGCTTTGCAGGGCGACCCCGGTACTCGGCTGTTCGCCTGTATCACTCGGGTTTGACTCGCCCGATACAAGCGGCGTGCTTTTCCAGACATTACTCAATGCTACGAACGCCTTTGTGTTTGGTAGCGCATTGTTTCCGGCAGGCAGCAGCATTTACGCCGGCGCGCAAAATCCTTCTGATCTTCGCACTGTTGCCACCGACTATGACTCGCGTTTTAAAGGTGAGCAGACCAATGTAACAGCCGAGATCAGCCAAAAGTTCGGGCCTGTCACTTTATTGTCGCTGACCGCATTCTCGAAAGGAAATTCAGAAGCGCGGACCGATTTCGACAATGCCGTATTGCCATTCCGTTTTAACATACCAGTGACCTATAATGTGGATCGCGACACGACCGTTACCACCAACCAACTTCTCACATCGGACAGTTTTGTTGCTTCGAGTCGATCATATTATCAGGAATTCAGGATAGCTTCTGACTTCGCTGGGCCCTTCGATGTTACGGTGGGCGCAAACTTTTTCAACACCAAGGGCGACGCCTCTTTCCAGATTTACCATCCTGGTCTTGAGCTGTTTGCCAGGCTATTGCGGGGCTTGCCGCAAGAAGCTTGGTCATTCAATGCCGACACGCGCGATGCCAGTACCAAGTCATACGCTGCATTTGGTGAGGCCTATTACAATTTTACAGATGCCACGAAACTGACCGTTGGGCTGCGTTATACCAAAGACAAGAAATCGACGCGAGGACGCACCGTGTTTTTGTCGGTCCCAGCGTATACCGAATTGGCCGGAAGCTACGATGCGGTCACGGGTCGCGTCGTCGTCGATCACAAACTGACCGACGATAATCTACTTTACGCTTCGTTCTCGCGTGGTTTCAAAGGCGGCGGGCTGAATGCTATCGGTTCAGCACTCCCAACTTTCGACCCTGAATATATCAATGCCTATGAACTGGGATCAAAGAACCAATTTGCCGATGGCACTATGCAGGCCAATTTCTCGGGCTTCTATTATGACTATAAAAACCTGCAGCTGGGACAAAGGCGCGGAACATCGGTTCAGACTATCAACACAGATGCCAAAATCTGGGGCATCGAGAGCGAATTTGCTTGGGCACCTGCCGACGGTCTCCTGTTGAATGCCAATGCTTCTTACCTCAACACAAGATTAGGCGGCCTTGCGTCTGGTCAGGAAACCAGCGATCCAGCCAATCCCGCTCAGTGGAACGGCGTTGGTACACCGACGAGGACGCCTGAGGTGCGATTGACGCTGAAGGGCAACGAGCTACCCTATGCGCCGAAGTTCAAGATTGCTGTGGGCGGCGAATATAGCATGCCGCTTGGTAGCGGCGGATGGACCGCAACGATACGTGGTGACTATAGCTGGCAGAGCCGATACTTTGCGCGCGAGTTCAACACCGCAAACGACCGGATCAAGGCGTGGAGCATCGCAAATGCGTTGCTGCGGGTCAGCAATGCGGATGCGACGATCAATGTCGAAGGCTATGTAAAAAATCTCTTCAATAAGGACAATATCACCAATTCGATCATCGAAAGCGACTTGGTCGGGAGCTATCGTAACGCCCGGATATTGGAGCCTCGTACATTTGGAGTGATGACAACGTTCCGTTTTTAATTAAAGCGGCGGAAATCTCGCTTCGGTTTGGCTGACCAAAATGCCAGTGCGGCGGGATCGATCGGGTCCTGTCGTATTTTCTGCCAAGCGTATTTGAAATTTTGCACATTAATGATAGCCCTAGACTGCAAGGGAATGGGTAGATGCATGAGCAATAAGATATTTGACCTTTCGGGCCACGTCGCAGTGATTACTGGAGGCAATTCAGGTCTTGGGCTGGCGATGGCAACCGGATTGGTCAAGGCTGGAGCACAAATTGCTATCTGGGGCCGAAGTGCGAAAAAAAATGCCGATGCAGTAGCCACCTTAGAGGCGATGGGCGGTACGGCGGCAGCGTTTGAGTGCGACGTTACCGACGATGCCAGTTCTGCGGGTGCATTCACTGCCACGCTTGCGCGCTTCGGTAGCATCGATAGCTTTTATGCAAATGCCGGCGGATCCGGCGTGCGCGGACCGTTTCACACATTGAGCCGCGCTGACTGGCAGAGCACCCATGAGTTGAATGTGCAAAGCGTAATCACTTCGTTTCAGCTTGCGATCAAGCATTGGCTGGAAGTGAAGAAGCCCGGAAAACTTATCGTGACGTCGTCAATCGCAGGTTTGATGGGCATTCCGCAGGCTACAGGTTACTCTGCAACCAAGGCAGCGGTCGCGGGCCTGGTCCGCGGGCTAGCGATCGAATACGGCCGTGCGGGGATTCAAGCAAACGCGATCCTTCCTGGCTTTATCGAAACCGAAATGTCGCTCGATACTCCGCAATACTTCCAAGATGGTGCAAAGCGCCGTGCGGCATCAGGTGAAATCGGGCGGCTCGAAGACATGGAGGGTATTGCGGTCTATCTGGCGTCGAAGGAAAGCCGGTTTCTCACCGGCCAGTGTATCGTCCTCGACGGCGGACACACGATTTTTCCGCTATAACTCTAGCCGCGGGCGAGCGGCTGCTTGCGCGCCATAAATTCGGATTTAACGTTCATGATTGTGCCGATAATCATCGTGACCGTCAGATCCTCGATTGTTTTAAGGTCGAGGTCGCCCCGGCGAAGGTAGGAACCTGCTGACGCGGGCAAGCCGAAAGAAATGTCGGTTGCTGCGCGCGCGATATCATACGGCAGGTCAAAATGTTTCATGACAATCTTGGTCAGATAATCGACCGCGGCATCACGACCATATTCGGTCGGGTCATGCAGGCCAGCTACGCTCGGTTCGTTTTGCAACCTTTCGATTATCAATCCGCGCTCGTCATAATATTTGAGATATTCATGCGTGACCGAGCGCACCAGCGCTTCGAATGTGCCGGCACTCGCTGCCGCCGCCGCCTGCAAACGTCGGAGATGCTTCATCTCGCGCTGGTAAAGTTCGCGCAACAATTCGGTCAGGTTCGGAAAATAGGTATAAACCAACGATTTGCTGATGCCCGCTTCGCGCCCAATCTGCTCGACCGTCAAGGTCGCGACACCTTCGCGCGCTACGATATCCGCGGTCTGGTCAAGGATCAGTTCGCGCCGCTTTTCGGGGCTATAGCGACGCCGCGCCTTTATCGGCGTTTTCAGGGATACAGCACTGACCATGTCGCAGGGGTAGCATATTTTTGCGTTTTGAAAACCGACGTTAGCTCGCCAGATTATTTAAGCGCAGCAAGTCGTTTGACTGAATGCGCGTTACCTGCAGCCAGCGCCTGCTGCACGGAAAACAAATTGCCTTCGGGGTCATAGGCATATTGCACTTTCCAGCCATCCAACTTTATTGCTGGCCCAGCCAGCGCGACACCCAATGCTTTGAGCCGAGCCTGCTCAACTTTCAGGTCGGCAACTTCCAGCGAAAAGGCATTGTAGCCGATGGCGTCCAGTTTTCGCCTGCCATCGGGCTTAGGCGTCGCAGGACGAACATATTGCCAGACCTCGATATCCATATTGCCGACATTCAGCCATCCTCCCTTTATCGCAAGATTGTCGATATTGGCGACATCATCAAGGCGGGGCCGGTTTTCCTGTTCGATTGTCCGATGCGCCTTATGCGCCAGAACCTTTTCGTAGAACGCGATCATAGAGTCGCGGTCATGCACCGCGTTGGCGATGTGCGTGGTCCAAGAAGCTTCGGTGCGTTTCGGGGCATCGAGCGATTCATTTTCGATCATGATGCCATCAGGATCACGGCCATAAGCGTAGCGTACGCCGTATCCGCCAATATCGACGCCGTCAGCTTTGCCGAAGCGCGAGATGACATCGAGGCCAGCAGCCATAAAGCGGAATATCGCTGGGTCGGTCGACGAAGACTGGAAGCAGATATGATTGTAGCCAGGAGCGGTAATCGGCCTGCTATTTGGAGCTGCAACTTGATCAGGATCGAAATCCATCAGTTGGATATAGCCAGTCGGCATTTCGATAAGGGCAATGTCGACACTTTTGTGCCTCGTGGATAATAATGTTTTTGGGAATGCGGAGCCGTTGACGCGATAGCGCTTAACGATCTTGAAGGGCACAGCTTTGGAATAGAAAGTGATCGTCGCATCGATATTCGACACGGTGATCGCGGCATGGTGCAACCCAAGATGCGGTCGTCCTTCCATCGACTGCGCTATCCCTGTTCCTTGCGCGGCGGCCAGGGTGGGAGAGACGATGAGTGCCGCTGCGAGAAAAAGCCGTTTCATTTACGCGCTCCTATTTTCCTCGGTCCGAATACAAGCAAAACATTACCCGAAATTTGCCCGAATTTGTCATAGCCCGAATTGACGATCAGATAGCCTCCCGCAACTACGGGGCCCGCGGAGTCAATCGCTCCGCCATAGCCTTTCACGCCATTGACCGTCGGCCAGTCGCGACGCGTATCAGTGGTCCACAATATGCGGCCATCCTCGCTGGCATACGCACGCAAGATTCCGTTCAGGGCACCGGCGAAAACTATGCCATCGGTTAATGTCACGCCTGCCGACAAGGCCGTCCGGCATTCATGCTTGTCTTCCTTGCAAACATAAGGTTCGATCTTGCTCCACAAGGGCTTGCCGGTTGCAATATCGAAAGCGTGCATCCCCTGTCGCGACGGCCCGACCGCGCCCTTGTTCCCCGGCGTATCGGCAATCCCTGCGAACAATGTCGTATCGTCCGCTGCCATGCCCCAGTGGACACCGCCGTTAAATCCGCCCATTCCTGCGCGCTGCTGCCAAAGCAGCTTGCCGCCTCTATCTGGGTCTAGCGCATAGATCATCCCCGATTTCTGTCCCGCGAGAATGATGTCGCGGCCATATTCGGCCTTTACCAAAATCGGCGGTGCGCCGAAATCGAGGTCCGGCCCGTCTTCCTTGGGACAGTTGATATTGTTGTTATATGCTTGCCGCCCGCATGAAGCATTCCAAGCGTCGCCCTGTAACATCTGCTGTACCCAATGGATGCGGCCGGTGCCGAGATCAAGCGCGATGATGGCGTCGCTCTTGTCGTTGGCAGGAGACGAATAATTTTCGCCGGTGCCGATATAGAGCAGCCCGCGCTTGGCATCGACAGTCGGCGAAGACCAAACAGGCGCGCCCGAAGGACCAAAATTCGATACGCCGTTTTTGTTCTTGCCGGTTGCTTGGGGCGCATCGGTCGTGTGCATTCGCCAAAGCGTATCGCCATCCGTGGCATCGAGTGCGGTTACGCCGCCTCGGAACGTGCAGCAGCCGTAATTGCCGTCCATTGCGCTGACAACCTCGGCCGATGACATTGGGACATAAAGCCTGCCGCCATACAGAGTGGGCGAACCGGTTATAGTGCCCGCCGGATGATCCTTAACCGACTCCTTCCAGACCAACTTGCCGCTTGTCGCATTGACCGCGTAAACATTGGCGTTGAAGTCTCCGAAATACAGATTGCCGTCCTTGCCCAATGTTGGCGCGCTTCGCACTTCGCTGTCGGCATCGAATGTCCACCATATGCAGCCGCTGTGCGTATCGAGTGCATAGACACGTCCGTCCTGACTACCAGTGAAGATAGCATTTTCAGTGACGGCAGGCTGCGAACGTGCGCGGGCAGCATTGGGAAAGGCAAACGCCCATTTCAATTCGAGATTGCCGATATTTTTGGGCGTCAGCCCGCCGAGTGACGCCGGCTGATAACGGCGGTTGTCGGTACCATTGCCCCAGCGGTTCCACAGCGACCTGCCGAGCGCCAAGTTGCCTTTGCACAATTGCCCTGCAACCTTGCTGCTTTTGGCACCGAGATACTCCGCAACCAGCGTGCGTTCCTCAGGTGAAATAGATTTGCCCTGTTCGCGCATCAATCCGGTTTCGAGCGCAGCAAGAATTGTAGCAGGCGTGCGTGTTTCGAGGGCCGTGCGGGTAGGGGCACCGCCTTCACCTGCGTCATGGCACGCCGCGCAATTGCCTTGGTATAACGCCTCGGCCTTTGCTTTGTCCGCGTCGGTCAAGCCTCTATTGCCGGAGGAGCAGCCTGCCAGCAGTGCAATTGCCAAAAGCGCGCCTAGGCGTTTGCTCATTCGGTCATACCTCTCCATCCTTGCCACCAGCGATAGCTTTTATTGACGTTTATTACAATAGAAGATATAGGTCTCTCATGCGAATGCACATTCTTCGGTTGGCTCTGTGTCTCCTTCTGGCACCATACAACGCGTCCGCAAAGGAGAAGGAAAGTATCGATCCGGCTGTCGTACACGCGAACGCCAACCGCGGCGGGCCCATAAGTTACAGAGAAGGATATTTTGGCAGCGGCGATACGCGCCTTCACTATGTCGAGGCCGGGAAAGGGCCGCTCGTCATCCTCTATCACGGATTTCCGTCCTTCTGGTATAGTTGGTTCGACCAGATGGAAGCCTTGAAGGGCGGCTATCATGTGGTCGCCGTCGATGGACTTGGAGCGGGATTGTCGGCAAAGCCCAAAGCCTTGGAACCTTACCATGTGTCGCGGTTAGCGGAACAGGTCGATGCGCTGGCACGTCATTTGAACGGCAATAAACGCTTCACCCTTATCGGACATGATTGGGGCGCGGCATTGGCCTTTGCTTATGCGCAAGCGTATCCGAAGCGGCTCAATGCGGTCATCGGCATGAGCGCGCCGCCTTACAACCAATTTCTTGACCTCGTGCGGCGAAGCACCGAGCAACAGAAACGCTCGCAATATATGCAACTATTCCAGAAGGTGACATTGGATGATATCCAAGAACGCAAGCTGACTGAACTAATCTGGCAGCAATCTTATGGCAGCCTGATTGCGCGTGGCGACCTGACACACGACGAAGGGGCGCTGTTCCGTTCTGCATTATCAGATCCGCTTGCTATTAACGGCGGCATGAACTGGTACCGCGCCAACATGCCGCCAATATCCGAAATTACGGCAGCCACCTATTGGCCGCGCGGCAAAACGCATATCCGCGTCCCAACGTTGCTCGTTTGGGGCGAGGAAGATGGTACGTTTGTCCCGGAATTTCTGGTAAAATTGACGGATTACGCCCCAAAGGTTGAGATACTTCGTTTGCCGGGTATCAATCATTGGACGCCAATGGAACAGCCGCGAGTGGCAAACACGGCTATCGAACACTTCCTGTCGCGGCATAGTCGTCCGAACAACCGCTGAAAGGCGGGGAAACAAAGTTTTCATGAATTTGTGTAATCGATCGCGGTCGCATATTCCGCCTTGAGCAACTTGGAGCGTCGATTTTCCACCTAAAGCGCCATGCGCGGGAGCTCAAGGCATCGTTAAAGTATGGCCGCTGCTTGAGCTGTAGATCGAGTGTGCTTCAGGTTTCGACACCTTAAAGTCGTCCACCCGAAAACTCACAACGAAGCTGTCGATCACGCAGGTAATAGATGACCCTCAAAGCGGTCATTTACGGACTCAACATTCTTGCTGAACGAATGTCCGATATTGACGGCGAGAATCAGGCAAGCAAACTGCAGCAAAGTTAGCGGTAAACGACAACGAAGCTGGCCACAGACGCCAGAGAAGTCCGGCTGAAACTTCACTGTTGCGTGACGCCAATGTCAAAAAACACGCTCGCGTCACTTGACGCGTAACTGTCCCTAGAGTCGCCCTTTCCGATCGGAACGCCCCGCATGCGTAAAATGTCATAAGCCGTAACGACGTGGAAATAGAAGTTGGGCAGTGAATATGTGAGAAGATAGGTCTCGGGCGTAAAATTTAATGTCTGCGGGCGCCAGATCGAAGCGTATGCATTTTCCTTGTCTACCGGTTGATAAACTTCAATAGCAAGGTCCTTGCCGGACCAGTCATTTACCTCTTTGGATGTGAACGCCTCCAGCATCGTTCCCGCCTTGCCGATCATGATCTGTAGCTCGGCAAACGTATTTGGCCAGACGAGATGGGACGGGGTAATGGCGCTGGTCTACAGCCACGTAGATAACAGCACGGACCTAGGTCGTCTCACAGCCACACCGGGATATGCCGCATGGATGCGCGATGGATCTTCTTCAAATTCCGCAACGAAGCGCGACGGGCCGCCCGCCTCCAACTGAGTTACGTCAGGGATCAAGCCTGAGCTGTCTGATACCACGCAAGGGTTGGGCGAGGAATCCGCATCCTTTGCCGTATTTCGTCCGCAAATTCACGCGTCGATAGAATCTCTAGCAATTTCAAAGCGAGCTCGATGCCAGTCCCCGGCCCGGTTGAACTCATTACATGGCCATCTATCACAAGAGGTTTGTCGACAAAGACAGCGCCATAGCTCTCCAACTCTGTTTTGCGTTTGCCGCCCGGTTGGTGGTAAACGGTTGTTTCTTTTCCTGTGAGAATGCCAGCGGCCGCCAGCGCAATCGAAGCCACGCAAACTGCGGCTATCGGTGCCTGCCGGTTATGGAAGTTGCGAATGATATCGAGAAATGGTTCGGACAGCGCCTCTTCATAAAAGCCTGCATCCTCGAAGCCCCCCGGTATCACCAAGGCATCAAAATCATCGGGATTGATCTCGGCCAACAGCGCCTCGGGAAGGACATCAAATCCAAAGGTCGATTTAATGGGACTTCGCACGCCAACCGACAGTTGTTCAAATGGGGCATCACCATAGATATTTGCCCAACCGAAGACTTCGGTAAAACAACCAGCCTCCATGACCTCAAAGCCATTGGCCAATAAAATCAGCACCCGTGTTCGCATTGACCTACCCCCCGTTCGGTCAGACCCGTTCAGGTCCGCGAGTGGGGTAGCACGATTAGGAAGTCATTGCCATGACAGGCGATCATTTCGTAACGGAGCGCAGTAGTCTATTGCTGCGGGAGCGGGGGTAATTTACCAAGCAATGCCGGATTTAGTTCCAGCTCCTTTGGCTTCGCCACACCTAATTCCCGGGAATGGGCAAGTTTGGCGATTTCTTTAAGCTCAAGCATATTGTAGCCAACCATCAGCGCGCGGACGACGGCTGCGTGAATGCGCACTGGTTCATCTGAACCAAGAGCGCAGGCAAAATCTATTGCGGCGGCAATACGTATGTCGAAGCTGTGCAAGTCGCGTGCGGCATCCACTTCGGCGCCGGTCAGGCCAAGCCGGTCGGCGCGCCTGTCCAGTCGTGCGAGCGTTTTCTTGCAAGTGCAGTCCCGATCCAGCGCAAGTTCAATGTGCAGCTTCAGGCGTTCAGTCAAAAATCTTTTGGGCATAGCAGTTCAGATGGAATTTCCGGTCTGGCATCTTTCTATCCCCCGGCGCACAGCTTCCCGCTGCTCGATCCGGCTGGTCCATGCCTGTGCGTGGTGATAGTCCAAAAGAGAAAGGCCAGCGTAGCTTGCCGACCTAACCCATGAGAAATGGGCGATGTCGGCAATCGAATAGTCTTCGCCATTCAGCCATTCTGACTCGCCAAGCCGCTGGTCCAGCAAAGCCAGATGGCGCCGGGCCTCGCTATGGAAACGCTCAATTGCGACAAGGTTTGCAGGATCATTTCGCAGAAAGTAGCTGGCATTGCCAAAATTTGGCCCAAGCCCCGCGACCTGCAAAAACAACCAGCTTAAAGTCGATGCATGCGCCACTGCGCTGGTTGGTATAAGCCCCGGTTTAAGCCCTGCAATGTAGAGCAAAATCGCGCCGGATTCAAAGACAGGCACCGATTGTCCATCGGCAAGCTTGTCGACAATTGCGGGAATTTTGGCGTTCGGATTGACCGCCCGCAGTTCCGGTACCGACGCCCCACCCCGGCTCAGGTCGACCTGGTGAAGGCGGTAAGCGATCCCGAGTTCTTCCAGA
Source organism: Sphingorhabdus lacus (assembly GCF_009768975.1). Taxonomy (NCBI): domain Bacteria; kingdom Pseudomonadati; phylum Pseudomonadota; class Alphaproteobacteria; order Sphingomonadales; family Sphingorhabdaceae; genus Sphingorhabdus; species Sphingorhabdus lacus. The sequence continues at coordinate 3,339,941 of NZ_CP035733.1, forward strand.
GCTATCGGCACTTTAATGCCATTGGGGGTGGGGCTGGTGAATACGTCCATCATGGGTTGCGACCCTCTTTAGGGTTCCCATAACGGTCGCATTCAACCTGAAACGAGGCGCAGAGCGGCCATAGGATGACCGAGAAAGCGGCAAGGAAAAAGAGGCCTTGGGCGGTAATAGCGAGCGCGCCGGTCTCTCCCAGCGAAAATGCCGCGCAGCCATAAAAGACAAGGGCAATCCAGGAAAAGAAGTAGCGTCGTTGCCAACGCAGATCCTTGCTCAGGCAATGGGCATTCATGCGCATGGTGATATCCTTTTATGTCAGAAACCAAGTTCGCTCAGGCCCGGATGATCATCCGGCCGGCGACCTAAGGGCCAATGGAATTTGCGATCGCTTTCGGCGATTGGATGTTCGTTGATGCTGGCGATGCGCCGACGCATCAGACCATCGGCATCAAATTCCCAATTCTCGTTACCATAGGCCCGAAACCAGCTGCCGCTGTCGTCGCGATACTCATAGGTAAAGCGGACCGCGATGCGGTTGCCGTCATGGGCCCATAGTTCTTTGACCAGCCGGTAATCCAGTTCGCGTGACCATTTGCGGGTCAGGAAAGCTTCAATCGCTTCGCGGCCATTCAGAAAGTCCGCGCGGTTTCTCCACGCGCTGTCTGCGGTGTACGCCAATGCAACGCGGGCGGGATCCCGGCTGTTCCAGCCGTCTTCTGCAAGACGTACTTTTTCGGCTGCAGACTGTTGGGTGAAAGGGGGAAGCGGGGGACGTGACATGGATAATTCCTTTGGTTGGAAAAGGTAGCGGACGGCGCACAGGAGGGGGTGGGGAGGGGCGCGCCGTCCGCTCATCGGATCAAGCCAAGCAGGCGATGGTCCGGATGTAATCAAAGTCGGTGATGAGTAAAATCATTGGGTTTCTCCATTTGAAGCGGCAGTATATTCACTGTCTGAAGCCCTTATGGTCTCGTTTAATGGATGAAAGAACAGTCGAAAAATTCAACTCACTATTCCGTAATTTGTAATAATATTTGTCGATCATCCCAGTCACTCCCCGGCTTTCGGGTGCTAAAGCTCCAATATTAGCCGTGCGGGCCCATCGCCATTTTCGGCGGCGGGAACGGCGCAACAGATTAACGCCTCATCGCTTTCCGTCTGGAAAGCAGGTTGTTCGGGATAGGTCACCGCGCCTGCGAGGATCTTGGTACGGCAGGTGCCGCAGCTTCCGCCCCGGCAGCTGAATTCCGGTGTCAGTCCGCGCGCTTCCGCGAGGTCCAGCAAGCTCCCGATCTCCGGTGCCCAACGTGCTTCCTTGCCAGAGGCCGCAAAGGCCACTGCGACCGGCTTTGTTGCCGCTGGGGCCAATTGGACGCCGGGCGTGGTTTCGACCTGGCGTTTCAGTGACGCGGGTCCGAACGCTTCGGCATGGATCCGATGGTCGGCGACGTTCAGTCCGCGCAACCCATTGTAAATCGCTTGCATGAACGGCGGAGGACCGCACATCAGAAAGTCATAATCGTCGAAACCAAGCGCTGCGCGTAGCAAGTCCATGTCGACCCGGCCGAGGACCTCAAAATCCACTCCCTGCTCCGCGCCCTCTCCATCTTCCAGCAAACGGATGACGCGCACCGCACCGCCAGCGCGTGCCAGGAGGGAACCGAGTTCATCGTCAAAGGCACGCTCCGCTTTGTTGCGTGCGGCATAGAAAAAGATTGTGGGCCGGATATGGCGCGTGCGTAAACCTTCGTAAACGATATGGCGGAGCATCGCCAACATCGGCGTGATGCCGACGCCTGCGGCCATGAGCACCGCGGGACGGCGCTCACCAGCATCGATGGTGAAATTGCCGGCGGGAGGACGCGCATCGATGATGCTTCCGACCGCCACCTGGTCGTGCAGATAGCTGGAGACCAGACCTTCCTTCTTCACGCTGATCCGATAGGTTCCATCAGAAGGGGCCGAGGAAAGCGTGTAGGTGCGAATGACTGCCGGTGCATCAGGATCGGGTTGGACGCGGATGGGCAAATGTTGACCGGCCAGATTGGCTATCAACCCGGCATCGTCGACGGGTTCCAGATAGAAGGAGCGGATCACGCTGCTCTCATCGACGATCTTGCTCACCTTCAGCGGACGCCATGTCGATCCCTGCTCGGCTGCCTTGCGGCGTTGCGCGGCTTGATCCCAATCGCCGGTCATCAGCGAATTTGGCGACCAATCCAGAAAGTCGAAGCGCAAGGGGAATGCGGCCTTACGTCGCACGATCTTTTGCGGCGTAAAAGTCCACAGCCGCTCCGCACCCTGAAAGGCCGCGATGTCGGGAGACTCCAAAATGACATCTGCGCTGCCCGTCATGTGCAACATATCGCCATTGCTGAAGTCGACAAAGACCAGTCCAGCGCGCGGGTTGCGGAGAAAATTGCCCAATGTGTTGAAATGCAGATTTCCGGCAAAGTCGGGAATAGTGAGCACACCATCGTCGCCGATGCGCACAAAGCCTGGCTTACCTCCACGGTGGGAAGCATCGACCTGACGGCGGCCATCTTCCAGATCGATATAGGAAGCGACGAAAAATGTGTCGGCGGCTGAAATCGCGGCACGCGCATCATCATCTAAAGCGGTTAGCTGTTCAGTCGCTGGCGTTGTTTGGTCTTCCGGCGAAAGCGCGTGCCAGTTGCGGGTCTGGATATATTGCGGGCAATTGCCGAAGCTATGTTCGACTTCGACTGTAAATCCACCTTCTGAAACTGCGCCAATGGCCCCGTTCATCCGGTTGCGGCGGCGGGAGTGCAGTTCAATCCCCAACAGGCCGATGGCATCGCCTACTTTTCGATCCTTGATGGCTGGATCGCTTGGATCATATGGCGCATTTATGGTGAGTTGCCGGGGGTCGGGGGATTGCATGAAGCCCGGCGCGCCTGCCAACACTGTCGCCCAGACATCGCCTTGGCTATCAACGGTGCCAGCGACGACAAAAGGCAATTGTTCGAAAAAGTCGCGATGCTGTTCGGGCATATGATCGCGAATGACACGGCGGCCAAATTGCTCCATCCGATCGGCAACGCCCAGTTTGCTCTGCAGTTCGACTTCGCCGCTGTGAAAGGGCGAACCGGTCGGGATTTCGTCATTGCTGTCCATGGCATCTCTCGTTTCTATTGAAGTGGAAGTTTCCGTCAGACTTGCGGCTGGTTCAGCCATTCTTGATCGAGTTCGGGCACGCGCATTTTGGCACGGATGTGTGCGGCATTTTGTGGCGAGGTGAGGTTGGCGAGTAAGCGCAAAGCCACCTCGACTGAGGTCCCGGGTCCGGTTGAGCTGATCAAACGGCCATCTTCGACGACGGCTTGATCCACAAATAGGGCACCATATTGCTCAAGCTGGTCTTTTCTCTTGCCGCCTACCTGATGATAGATGGTCGCTCTGCGCCCCGCGATAATTCCAGCAGCGCCTAGTGCCAACGACGCCACGCATACCGAAGCAATGCCGCGGTCCCGGGCGTTAAAGTGCCGGATAACAGCGAGGAAGGGCTCAGACAGGGCTTCATCATAAAATCCTGCCCGGGCAAAGCCGCCGGGAATGGCGAGCGCGTCGAAGTCATTCAGGTCAAGCTCTGAAACCTGGGCTTGCGGCATGACTCGAAGTCCGAAAGTTGAACGCAAGACAGGTTTGAAACTAGCGGAGACCAGTTCGATCGGCTCGTTTCCTTCAAGGGCAGCCCATCCAAATACGTCCGTGAAACCTGCTGCTTCGAGCGGCTCAAACCCATCGGCCAGCAAAAGCAGAACCTTCTTGGTCATTATATGGTCACTCCGAAAAAACAGGCTGCGCCTTTTTATGGGCACTTCATGAGATCGTCCGGACGCTTCTCCGTTGGGAAAAGACGTCCGGGCGATGGGTGTCAGGCTGCTGCGGCCAGCCCCACTGGGGTCTGCACGAATGGAACAAAATTAGGCAAAGCCTCGATGTTCTTCAGCCAGGCATCAACATTGGCATAGGCCGCCAAGTCGACATTGCCTTCGGGCGCGCGGGCGATGTAGCTGTACAGCGCAACATCGGCGATCGTGGGGTGGTCGCCGCCGATGATCCATTTTTTCGTCGCAAGTTCATCGTCGATATTTTTCAGAACGGCATGTGCGCGTCCGATGACTTCTTCGGCATTAAAGCCTGCGCCAAATACGGTGATCAAACGGGCGGCGGCAGGACCGAAGGCGATCTGGCCGGCAGCGACCGAAAGCCAGCGCTGTATCGCAGCTGCACCGTCAGGATCGCTTGGCAACCATTCGGTCAAGCCACGCTTTTTGGCGATATAGATCAGGATCGATGCGGAATCGGCAATGATTGTGCCGTCGTCGTCCAGCACAGGCACCTGGCCAAAGCGATTAAGCGCCAGAAATTCAGGTGCCTTATGTGCACCTTTGGCAAGGTCGACTTCGACCAGTTCGAACGGGGTTTGTGTCAGCGAAAGAAACAGCCGTGCACGGTGGGCATGGCCAGACAAAGGATGATAGTAAAGTTTCATGTGATAAGCTCCATAATGCATCTGCCACAGTGGATTAGGGGGACTGGGCCTCTTGCACTGCCTTTATGGGCCTGCACTTTTGCGAACAGAACGGAGATAAAAGTCAAAGGACTATTCCATTTTTCGGAATATTCTTGCTCCTGTAACGAAGCAGCCCCATAATTCCGGGGCGACAGTCAAAGGAATCAGAACATGGCAAAGCTTGAGGCGATGCACACATTCGTCAAAGTGGCCGAGACCAGCAGCTTTGCTGAAGCCGCGCGGCAGTTGCATATGAGTCCTCCCGCGGTGACACGCGCAGTATCCGCGCTTGAAGAGCAAATCGGCACGAGATTGTTTACCCGCACCACGCGGGTTGTTCGGTTGACCGAAGCCGGGAACCGCTATTTTGAAGATTGCCGCAAGATATTAGCGGATGTGGAAGAGGCCGAGGCTGCGGCGTCGGGGTCCTATGCGCGTCCGACCGGTGTCCTGCATGTGACGGCATCGGTGCTTTTCGGACAGCAATTTCTTCTGCCCATTTTGACCGAATTTCTTGGTGAGAATCCGGACGTCACGGTCCGCTCCCTTTTCGTTGATCGGGTCGTGAACCTGGTTGATGAAGGCATCGACGTGGCCATCCGCATCGGACATTTGCCCGATTCCAGCCAGAGCGCGGTACGGGTCGGTAAGGTGCGGCAGGTCGTCTGCGGCGCACCTTCCTATTTTGCGGACCATGGCATTCCACAACAACCTGCAGACCTCGCCCGGCATCGCATGATTGCAGGGACGAGCTCCTTCTCCTCGCTCGACTGGTTCTTTGGGCAGGACCAGAAACATAAGGTGCACATCACCCCGAGACTATTCTGCAACACCTATGACAGTGTGATCCGCGCCACTCTGGAAGGCTGGGGCCTATCGCGGGTGCTATCCTACCAGATAGGCGAGCATCTTGTGGAAGGCCGCTTGCAGACCGTACTCTCCGACTTTGAACAGGACCCGCTGCCAATCCATATTGTGCACCCAGAGGGCCGGCGTGCATCCGCCAAGGTGCGCGCGTTCATCGATCTCGCCGTTGACCGCCTGCGCGCCAACCGATTGATAAACTAGGGACGCATCAGGATTGGTTGGAAGGCGCCAATTTTGTTTGCCGGTCGAGGAGCGCATCCAGAGACAGCTTGCCCGGACCATAGGCCATGATGCCCAAGGCAAGGGCGAACCAGCCGAAATGGGTCGAGAGAAACGCGTCGGGATAGACAAATATCTGGATGGTGAGTGTCATAACAAACAATCCCAAAGCCGATAGCCGTGTAGCCAGGCCCAAGACCAGCATGATGGGCAGCAGATGTTCGGCGTAGGTAGCGAGATAGGCCGCAATTTCGGGGTCGACGAACGGCAAGCGATATTCTTCTTCAAAAAGGAAGAAGGTGTTTTCGGACACGGTCAGCAGCCCTTCGACTTTGGTCCGTGCAGAGCTCCAGAAGATTCCGGCAAGCCCACCACGCATGGCAAGCTGCACAACGGCCTGGGGGATTTGGGACATGATTTTTGCAGGTGCAGAAAGTGCACCGGATAGGGTCGAGTTCGTCACTTCATTTCTCCTTCAATAGGCGTGTGTGTGGGGACAATAATTCCGGCAATGGCCAGGTTGATAAAACGGGCAATCAAGGTTTCGGCGGACGGATCGTCCGGATATTCCGAAATTAGGGCGGCAAAAGTTTGCGATTGGGCGAAGTGCCGTAACAACACTTCGTCATCGGCATGCGCCAACATCTCTGTCACCAGATCGTCCTGTCGCCAGATAATCGCTGTTTCCGTCGCGTCGGGTATCGGCGGCGCTGCATCGGGTTCCAACTGGGAGCGCCAGATCGACAGTGCAGGATTTTCGGAAACGACAACGGTCACCGATGGATGAAGCATTGCTGGAATATCCAGTGCCGCAATGGCCGAAGCTTCGCTTTCGATCCGGAAGCTATCCGTATCAGCGGCATGATAGGCCTGAACGCGTGCAAACTCGATCCGCGCCACGTCGGCCAAATAGGGATAATCGCTTAGCGGGTTGAACGTGCTCAAGAACTCGGCAAAATCATGCCCATATTCGGTCATGATCGGCGAGCGCGGAGGATGGCGCTCGACGTATAGGAGAGTAAGCGCGGAAAAATAGTCTTCCCCAACCAGCTTCTCGACTGCGGGAAAGGTTGTGCGCAATGCATTGCGCAGCGTAATCCGAAAATTGTTTCGATAGACATTGAAGCGTCCATGCTCGTCCACCGCGGGCAAATCCGTTTCGAGCAACGCGTGAGCAAATGACGCCTGCATCACAACACCGCCGCGCACGCCGCACGCCCTATAATCTGCCGGACCTGATCGGTTTCCTGCAAGAGCGCCGACAAGGGGGGTATGTCATTATCCCGTTCTACGAGGACGGGGCGTATGCCGCCGCGGCTAATGACATGTTCGAGAAGTTCGAAAACCGGTTCGCCGACGGGATCACCATGGCTGTCGATCAGCAATGTCTGTCCATCGGCGTCCTGAATGGCCTCATGCCCTGCCACGTGAATTTCGCCGACCAGGTCCAGCGCAATGTGCGAGAGCCAGTCCTGCGCAGACCAATCATGATTATGGCATGAAACATAAAGATTGTTCACATCCAGCAGCAGTCCGCAACCTGTGCTTTGGGCAATTTGCTGCAGGAATTCGGCCTCGTGCCAACTGCTTGCCGAAAACGCGACATAAGTTGACGGATTTTCGAGGAGCATTCGGACACCCAGAAAATCCTGGGCTTCGTTGATGTTGGCAATGACGCGATTGAGAGTGGGCGTATCATAAACGACGGGCAAAAGGTCGTTGAAATAAACGCCGTCATGGGACGACCATGCCAAATGCTCCGAAAAGCTGGCGGGACTAGTGCGGTCGATTAACCTGCGAAGTCGTTGCAGGTGCTCGCGATCAAGTCGCTCTTTGCCGCCGATCGAGAGCCCCACGCCATGGATAGATAGCGGCCATGCCTCGGCAATCCTGTCCAACAGGATCAGGTTAGGGCCGCCGGCGCTCATAAAATTTTCGGCATGGATCTCGACGAAATCCACAAGCGATGGATCGGCCAAAAGCGCTTCGCAATGCGCGCGCTTAAGGCCGATCCCCACACCCGAGGGCAAACCGCCGGGCCCCGTTGGGGGGATGGGCGCAGACAAGGTAGGATGCGCCCCGGACATGGATTAGCGCCGCACTTCTTTGAATTCACTCAGCTGGCCGCGGCCAGTAGGCGAGGTCTTGGACGGCATGGTGAGGCATGTGCCCTTGGGCACCAATGTCCAGGCATTGCCCTGATAGTCGCGCTTTGAGGTGCCTGCGCAGGAGGTGCCTGGGCCAGCAGCACAATCATTGTGTCCGGCAAGCGAGATGCCAAAGCATTTTTCCTGTGGCGGACGCTTTGCAGCTGCCGGACTGGGTGAAAGGCTGACGAGGGCGGTGGCTACAGCGCCCGCGATAAATGCGGAACGGGAGAGGTTCATTTTGAAAATTCCTTCTTCTGGGGTGGACGGTCCCGAACGGCGGCGAACAAGCGTCCGCCGCCGTTGGAGGGATCAGTTCAGCGATTCAGGGGTCTTGCCCTTGATCCCAGGCCAATATTCCTTGGCCTTCTCGAGATTACCGGGAATGTCGCGCTGCCAGGCAACTGCGACGTCTGCATTGACGTTCAGGTACAGTTTGCCATCAACGATTTTCCAGACAGCAGGGTCACCGTCGAGCTTCTTTTCAAGCGCAACGCCCATGGCGCAGAAGCCACCAAATTGGGGCGCGAAAGCGGCGGGATTGGCCTTGAACTTCTTCAAGTTTTCAGCGCTGGCGAAAAAGTAGCTCGCACCCTTATATTTGAAAGTCAGCGTCGGGTTGCCCTTGGTGGGTGCGCCAACCGTGAAATAGGCGACCGGGTCGTAGCCGTGCATTGCGATGCCCTGTTCATCGGTGTTCACGGCCGACGTGGAAGTAGGGACCACTGCAAATGCAGGGCTGGACGGGATAGAAGTAGATGCGACGAGCAGGCCAAGAGCGACAAGCACAGCGCGAGTGGTACGATTAGTCATGATAGTGTCTCCAACTTTGGCCGTCGCCGGGTGGGACGGTCATGATGTTTCCCCGGTCTTTCCGGGTGAACCACTATCTAGGGCGAAACGTCGTGCGCATGAATATGCGGAATAGGTAATGGATTGATGCGTTAAGTGGAATAATATTGGTTCAATCAATTGGCACCGGCAGACGCGTATCCGTCTAAAGGATGAACGGTACTCTGCCGAAATCTGCCTTGCCCTTCTCGCACAGGAATGTCGGATCGTTGCCGTTACAAATTATAACCCGTTAGCTGGCGCCAAGCATTGCCAGCATTGCAGCCGTAACGCCCAATTTGCCAGTCAAGCGGCGGCTAATAGCGTACGATTGACCACTTCTGGCGTATGACGTGCTGTTCTGCCGGAAATTTTAATATAACTATTTTGGGCGAATAATAAGTTCCGCTCCTTCATTTGAAATAAAATTGCGCGTGTCCGGAGATTATAATTGTCATATGGCAATTTGGGCTTCAGATTTTTCGGCAGAAATCCGTACGGCGGTCGGAGATTTTAATTGTCTCGATACAGTCGGCGGACACGAACTGTCACGCTTGCCGATCTCCAAACTACCTGTGCTGCTTGTCCACGGTTCGGCGAAGCCGATTGTGCCTTTCGCCGCGTTGCATGTCGCAAAAGCGGAACTAGAACATCTTGGCATTGACGTGACGACGCATATTTCATCCGGTGTGGGACACAGCGTCGATCCCGTCGGCCTCCGCATGGGCGGAGAATTTGTCGCTAAGGCGCTGACCAACTGATGCTGTTTCTGCACGCATTTGGCGAGGCAGGATAGTTCATTGTCCTCAGCGGCGTTGAACTCCCATATTCTACTTCCACGCCGTTATGCGACAAGGCCCGAAACAGGTGCCACAGCAGGTGCAACGCTAATGCCGATGGTGATGAAAGCGCAGATCACTGCTGCGAAAGCTGAAACGATTTGGGTGCTTGCATATTGAGCCATGATATATTCCTTTAAATATGCCGGACCATTCCGGCCATGCGAACTACCTTGCACAGCTCGTGCCAAATACGTATTAATGTATCTTTTCAATATTTTAAGGCATATTTGCAAATACTACGCCATTGAAGTGTATCCACATATTGGGAAAAAATGCCAACCATTGGGATGTCGTTCCCGTCAGAATGAGGCTGGCTAAAACATACTGAGTTGCTCGGCTCAGCCTGAGATTTTCACGCTGCGGGCGTGTGAAAGGAAAACTATTTTGTCACTCTATACGGGGGACAGCGAACACACCGGCAGCCATCTTCGTTGCTAAAATGCCACCCCCACACCGCACAGAATTATGGCCCTGAAGGGATAATCGTGATCTCGGTTTGGCGCCCATCGATGTACCGCACGCTTTTGCCGTCAAAATATGCGTTCTCTTCGGTCCGGAAATCTACGCGTTGCCCGCCCCATTCGGGCACTGCCGCATAAGAGGTGAGCTCGATTGACCACGCCGTGTTGGCGTTGATGGCGCCACTGCCACGTGGATCAGGGCTTTGGTTGTCCCAAAAACCGATGGACGGTCCCGCGCCATGGCCGTGCAAGCCTATCGGGTGCGAATAAATCGATGGATCGAGCCCGGCGGCGACTGCTTCCTTGCGGGCCAGCTCCAACACCGCATTGCCACTGCGCCCGATCGCGAAATGGCGGGTGAGGATATCCTGCACGCGATTGCTGTTCGCCAACCCTTGCCTCAGACCGGCAGGGACCTTGCTCTCCCCCGGCTTCAGCACATAAGCGAGGTGCTGTATATCGGTATTGAGACGCAGATAGGTAATGCCAAAATCGGTCCACAGCAGATCACCCGGCTGGATGATTTCTGCGCCCTCCAGCATGCCCTTTGCGCCTTGCCGCTGGATAGCCACTGAAGGATGAAACCATGGCACGAGGCCGAGTTGGAGAAGTCGGTCACGATACCACCATTGAACCTGCTCCGCTGTCGTTACGCCCGGGGTAATAACGGACTGCGAAAAGGCTTCTGCAATCAGCGCATGGGCCGTGCGGACGATGCCCGGGTACAACTCCATCTCGGAAGGCGTGCGGGTTTCGAGCCAACGGATGGCAAGTGTTTCGCCGCTGACAATCCGTTGCCGCAAAGGGACGGGTAAGGCGGAAACGAATTTCCCATACTGACTAAGCGTCATGCCGTCGGCGAACTGATAAAGATCGGAGGTGTTGATCGCAATTTTGGTCGGGTCGCGCGCGGTGATGATATCTGCGACCGATTGCCACTGATCGGGTTGTTTGCCGGGGTCCCACGCCGGTGCGAACAATCCGCCAAGCCCATAACGGCTCACAGTCAGCCGCTCGACCGGTTTCCCATTTCCGGGATCGTGGAAGATCAGGATCGTGCGGCGGCGCGCATGCATATTCTCGGCATCGAGCATGGATGCGACCACGGGTTCTTCAAAATATTCGCGGGCCACGAGCAACCACATATCGATACCCTGTTCACGCATGATCGCGGGGATAATGCTATCCAGCCGTTCAGCGAGAATGCGGTTTTCAATCTCCGCTCTTTCGCGCAGGCTCAATATTGGAGGCAGGGACGGCGCCTGTGCTTCGGTTTCGTTCATAACGATGGGCACATGTGCACGTGCCGCAGGGTGGAAGATAAGTGCCGCAAGCAGCGCCGCTACCGGTATCATTCGTGCTGCCATTTTGCGTGCTCCCGTTCAACCTCTGCACCCCCACTGCCTCGCGGCGTCTCCGGGATCAAGCGCGATGTAAAAAAGTCGCCCGAACGAGAAAATAGCGATCCTTTGCGCCATGGGCATGCCTGCCACCAAGTTTGGAAATCAATCCAACCTCATGCGAATTTCAGGAACCCTTAGGCGCGCAAAATTGATCCAAGGCCCCCACATTGGCTTAAAGAGAACAAATCCCAATCGCAGCCACCGCCTGATGCCATATCAGGGCATAAATGGTTTCGTAAACCAACCGTGCGATAGATATGCGTTGTGACAAAGACTTTCGCATCCCGGCCAATTGTTCCTCCCACCTTTTTTGTGAAAGTGCTGCTGCCTTTTGCGATTCCAATGCTTTTGACGGCGGCGTTGGTGATCCTTGTAGGGGAGAGTTGGCCGCGCAATATTGCACCCGGATCGGGGCTCAAGATGTTCGGCTTTGCCGCGTCCGCATTGACCAGCCTGATCATCTGGCGTTTCATAACGCGTCGCATAGAGGATATGCGCGTTCTTAAAGTGGCGGCGGCTATCTGCGGTGTGGCCGGCTTGATGGGCTGGCCCGTTTGGACTGTTGGTGTCCTGCCAAGCGTGAACGGATTCAGCGTCGGTTCCCAAGAGTCGGTGCGCATGACGCTCATGCGGACAGACATCACGACGATCAGTCGCAGCAGGGCCGTCAATCATTGGGCTTGGCTGCGGCCCGAGGTGCCGACCGCTCGTGCGAAAGCGGGCAGGTACTTCATTTCCGAGCAAACTTACCAACGGTGGAATGATCAGCGGCCCAGCACTGTTAAAGTGACGATTTCAGAGGGTTTACTCGGTGCGCAGATCGTGACCGGGTATGAATAGCGGCGTCAGCTTGAATGCGGCGTGTTAATTCTGGCGTGCGCCAGATACGGGACGGAAATCCTTGGGTCTTAATCCATAGCGGTTCAGCTTGTCGTAGAGCGTTTTGCGAGGCGTCCTGAGCAGCTGCTCTAACTGGACGACATCGCCGCCAACAGCGCGCAACGCATTTTCGATAACCGTTTGTTCGAACTCCGCCACGGTCAGGTGGAGGGGACGACGATCCGCTGCGGATCGGGTCTCCCTGTCAGGCAATGGGAGGCCGATGGCCCAAGACCGGGCGAATGCTTCGAGTTCGCGCACATTGCCTGTCCAGTCATGCGTTTGCAGATATTGCCATACATTATCGCTTACCTCACGATGCGACAGCCCGAGGTCGGCTTCGTGCCGCGTAAGGAAATTATGAAACAGAGCGGCAATGTCCTCACGCCGGTTCGCGAGGGGAACCATCAAAAGCCTCACCGCGCCGAGCCTTTCATGGAAGGTGCTTCTGCTACCATCAGAATGGTCAGGCTGTGTGTGCGATTGTCGGGTAACAACGACACGCACATTTAGCTTGCGCGACCGTTCGGCCCCGGCGGGCAGAATGGACCTGCTAGACAGGACGGATAGCAATCGTGCTTGCAGGGTAGGGCTGGCAGTTTCGATCTCGTCGATCAGCAAAGTTCCTCCATTGGCCCGCTCGATCAAGCCTGTTCGCGACAGGCCGCCCCGGCCTGGTTCTCTCCCGAACAGAAGAAGATCGGCATCTTGATGGGTGAGCGTTCCTGCATCGACCGTGATGAACGGGCGGCTGTGGCGAGGGCCAAGTTCATGGATTAGGCGCGCAACAAAAGTTTTGCCCGTACCGGTCATTCCTTCGACGACGACATCAACTTCCGTCTCGGCCAAAGCCGATAGCATCGCGCGCAGGCGCACAGCGAACTCCGATGAGCCGATGAAGCCGCGTTGCGCCTGCTGCTTCAGGGCATTGCGAAGCCTGCGGTTTTCCAAGACAAGCCGACGCCGTTCCGCCGCAATAGTGATGGCCCGGATCAGCGCCGCAGACGAATAGGGTTTGGTCAGGAAATCGGCAGCCCCGTCCTTAATCGCGGCCACTGCCATCGCCACGTCGCCGTGACCGGTTGTGATTATCATGGGCAGATCAGGATCCTGCTCATGAAGTTGCGCAAACAGGGCCAATCCGTCCATGCCTGGCAGGCGCACGTCGCTGACTATCACGCCGGGGAAGTCGTTCGGGATAGCGCCGAGTGCCGTCATGGCATCGCCAAACAATGCAACCTCCATACCCTCCAGTTGCAGGGCTTGCGCAACAGCAGGACCAAGAGCCTCGTCGTCTTCGACCAGTATGACGTTGATGGGGTTGTGGCTGTTCACGGGCTAGCAATTACCATCGTAAAACGCGTGCCGCTTGCCCGAGCTTCTTCGATCAGATCTCCGCCCAATCCGCGCATGATGTCTTGCGAAATTACAAGCCCCAGACCCAGCCCGTCCGCCTTGGTCGTAACAAAGGGCTGGAAAAGTTTGGCGCGTTGATCGGCGGTAAGACCGGGGCCATTGTCTGTTACAGACAGCCGCCGGAACTTTCCCGATACACTAATGTCGATAGAAACCTTGCCCGCTCGTCCGGTAGCATCGAAGGCATTCTGCAAAAGGTTGACGAGTACTTGTTCAAGGGCAACATGTTCGCCGCGAACGACCGGGTCGAGATCCGCCTCCTGCGGCAGGATAAGGTCGATATCAAGTTGTGCGATCCGGTCTCGCAGCAGCAGTAGCGCGCCATCGATTACCTGACGCAAGGGAACATCGCGGGGTTCACGTTCGCCCCGGCGGCTGAAGCGACGCAGTTCGTCGGTTATGGTGCCGATACGGTCGGTCAGAGCGGTTATTTGGGGAAAATTAGCAGCAGCCTGGTCGTGCGCGCCGCGTTCGCCCAACCGTTCGCCGGTCTCTGCCAGGATGCGAATGGCAGCAACTGGCTGGCGTATCTCATGCCCGACTCCTGCCGTAATCTGCCCGAGCGTGGCAAGACGATTTGCCTGTTGAAGTTGTTCGCGCAGTCGCCCGGTCCGTTCGTTGATGGATGCCTCAGCACGGGCTTCGCGGCGGCGAGCCCCGAAAAATGCCAGCCCAGCGATAACGGCAGCGGCGACCAGCAGCAGAAGAAACAGCAAGCGCCCATTCGCCCTCGCCCCTGCAAGTGAAGTCGACGGATCGGACAGTAGATGCAGCTTCCAGTCGAGCGGTGCAACGGGATGAAGGCTTTCGATCAACCTGGGAACGAGTGCAGATGCTTCAGGTGTGCGGGGGTTGAAAAGGGGAAGCTTTGCCTTGCCAAACTGGCGAAAATCTTGCTGTGCATTGCGTTGCCCACGGGCAATCGGGCGGATAGTACTGAATCGCCAAGCGGGATTACTGGTGACCAGGATCACGCCGTCCGGGTCCGTCACATAGACCCCGGCAGTGGTCTTGGCCCAGCTGGCTTCGAGCGGGTTGAACTCCACCTTTATCGCCACCACCCCGACTGGACTACTGGAGGGACCATCGACGCGGCGGGCGATATACAGTCCCGGCCGCCGGCTAACCGTTCCCAATGCAAATTCGGTGGCTACGCCTGATGTCCGAGCATCGCGATAATAGCGCCGGAAACCATAATTGGAGCCGACAAAACTGTCCGGCTGGTTCCAGTTGCTTGCAGCGAGGGTCAGCCCGTCACGGTTCATCAAGTAGATTACCGCGGCGCCGGTCTGTGTGGCGATCTGTTGAAGGCGCAGGTTAAGATTGCCCTGCTGCGCGTTATTGCCGGCCATGAGCGATTGAACTTGCGGATCGCGTGCAAGCACCAGCGGCACCAGGCTGAACTTGTCGAGTTCACTTTCAAGGCCTGCTGCGAGAATAGCAGCCTCGTTCTGCGCGGCATTTTGAGCTTCATCGAGCGCCGCGGCACGCATGGTGCGATCGGTCGCCAGCAACCCGAGCGCGGCAATAAGCAGCACGCCAATCGCGATGATGCCGGCAAGGTATCGGCGCCCGGGCCGCGATAGCGTCTTGCCAATCCCCATCATCGACCGGCTGTCGCCTCCATCCGAGTTTCCCGGACGCGTAAACCGGCGATAGGCTGTCGGTATGGCACGTCATGGGTAAGCGACAATGGGTCCCCCCTTTTTGATCACATCAGGCAAAGACACTATGTCTGGAAATCCGCAATTATAGCAAGAAATTTGTCTGGAATATCAGAATATTCTACGCAGAATAACTCTATTTAATTGTTTTAATGAAATTTTTTCTAGAAAGCAATTTAGTTTGTGACGCCGCCAGTTTTCCTTATCTTCTTTGTAACTGGATAGTAAGTCCAGAGGAGGGGCAGATATTATGGGTGCTGTAACGCCGACTACCGTTGGGGCAGATGCGCCAGCCCGGCTGCCATTTTATCGGCAGCTTTATGTCCAAGTTCTGACAGCCATCTTTTTAGGCGCGCTAGTGGGGCACCTCTATCCCGAAATTGGCTCTTCTCTCAAGCCACTGGGTGACGGCTTTATCAAGCTGGTTAAGATGATCATTGCCCCCGTGATTTTCCTCACTGTTGCCACTGGCATATCCGGAATGCGCGATCTGTCCGCCGTTGGCAGCGTGGCGGGGAAGGCATTTGCCTATTTCCTGTTCTTTTCTACCCTCGCCCTGATCATCGGTCTTGTTGTTGGCAATATCGTGCAGCCCGGCGCAGGTCTAAACATCGATCCCGCCACCCTTGATGCCAGCAAAGTTCAGGATTACGCAAAGACATCAGAAGGCCAGACAATTGCCGGCTTTCTTCTGAACATGATTCCGGAGACTTTGTTCAGTGCCATGACCAGTGGCAATATATTGCAGGTCCTGCTTGTCGCCATATTGTCGGGCCTGGCACTGGCCGCCACCCGTCCGCACAGCGATCTGGTGCTTGATGTCCTCGCTTCGTTCAACGAGGTGATCTTCAAGCTCGTGCACATGCTGATGAAATTGGCACCAATCGGGGCATTCGGGGCAATTGCTTTCACGATAGGCGAATTTGGCATCGCATCGCTTGCCAGCCTCGCCGCCCTGGTCGCCACATTTTATCTTACGTCGCTGTTTTTCGTCATCGTCGTGCTGGGTGTTGTCGCCTATTTCACAGGCTTTTCGATCTTCAAGATGATCCGCTATCTGCGCGAGGAACTTCTGCTCGTACTTGGTACATCGTCGTCTGAAGCGGCGCTGCCCAGCCTGATGGAAAAGCTCGAAATCGCGGGCGCGCGTAAATCCGTCGTCGGCCTGGTCGTTCCAACCGGCTATTCGTTCAACCTAGACGGTACCAATATCTATATGACCCTGGCGGCGCTTTTCATTGCGCAGGCCGTCGGGATCGATCTCTCCATGGCGGAACAATTTGCGCTGGTACTGATCGCCATGATTAGCTCCAAGGGCGCTGCGGGCGTTACCGGTGCTGGGTTCGTCATTCTTGCCACGACTTTATCGGTCGTGCCGTCGGTTCCGGTTGCAGGCATGGCGCTAATTCTGGGCATCGACCGGTTCATGAGCGAATGCCGCGCGCTGACCAACTTCATTGGAAACGCGGTGGCAACGATTGTGGTGGCGCGCTGGGAAGGGGCACTGGACACAGACCGCCTGGCGGCCGCGATGGCCGGCACGCCGATGCCCTTGCCCGAAGAAGATATTGAACGGCACGAACGCAGTGGGCCACGAAGTGAGGCTTTGGCAGAGGCAATGCGTGCGTCATGATCGCGCGGCGTACCTTGTTACAAAATCTAGCCGCGTTGACGGCGATTGGTGCCGTACAAATGGGCGGCACTGTGCCCGCGATGGCGCAGGAGCGGGAAGAGATTCTGCTGTGGCCTGGCAACCCACCGGGCGGGGGCGGGGTCACAGGGCCGGAAAAACTTGGTGATACAGGCGCCGGATTTGGCGCGCTTTCGAACATCTCGACCCCGCGTATGCGCGTCTATCGCCCGGCAAAGGCAAATGGAGCCGCTGTTGTGGTGTGCGGCGGCGGCGGTTATTTCCGGATTCAGTTGTGGAAGGAAAGCACACCGATTGCGCGCTGGCTGCAGGAAAAGGGGTTCACAGTCTTTGAGCTAATATACCGATTGCCGAACGATGGCTGGGATGCCTCTGTCCCGTTCATGGATGCGCAGCGGGCAATGAAGATCGCGCGGACCAGGGCAGCCGAATTTGGTGTCGATCCCCAGCAGATTGGCATCATGGGTTTCTCCGCAGGCGGTCACCTAGCCGGGTTTACCGCATTGCAACCGCAACGCGCTCTCTACGCCGGAGCCGACAAATATGAAAAAGTCAGCGCAAGACCGGATTTCTCGGTTCTTCTTTTCCCGGTCGTGTCGTTGCGCAAGCCCTATGATACAACCCGGACCCGGCGTGAACTCATTGGCGAAACGCCCAGCGCCGAGGCAGAGAATGCGTGGTCGCTCGACACTTATGCCAGCGCTGACGCACCGCCGACGATCATTTTTGCATCGTCAGACGATAAAACCGCACCGCCGGGTCATGGGATCATGCTCTACGAAAAACTCAATGGCGCCGGTGCTTCGGCAGAGCTGCATTTGTTTCGCGACGGCGGCCATGGGTGGGGTCTGGGGCGCCCGGAGCAAGTTTTGAGCCAATGGCCGGACATGTTCGTCAAATGGTTTAATTCAGGAAAAATAGTACAAAACAAGCAGGGAGAATGAAGATGGCAACCAGGATATTCCGCAAGCTGACATTGCTCAGCACGACCGGATTGATGACTGCAAATATGGCGTATGCGCAAGATGCTGCTACCGTCGCGACCGAGACTGCCGAGGAGGCGGAGGCCGCAATTGTCGTGACCGGCTCACGAATCCAGGGCGCGCAGATCAACGACGTCCTCCCGGTCACCGTTCTGGACGAGCAACAGATCGAAAACACCGGTGCTTCGTCGGGCGACGAGCTTTTTCGTGCGCTTCCGCAAAACGGAACCATTGCGTTCAACGAACAAAATGCCACAACCCAGAATAATGTTCGCGGAGATGTAGGGTCGGTTAACCTGCGTGATCTTGGAACGGGCAATACGCTGCTGCTGATCAACGGTCGCCGCATGAACCTGCATCCCGGTTTCCAGACCGAACTTCTGGTGCCGGTCGTCAGTCCCGATACCAACGAGATCGCACCCGGCAGTGTTCGGCGGATCGAAGTCCTGCGCGACGGCGCGTCGGCCATTTATGGTGCTGATGCGGTCGCGGGTGTGATCAACACCGTGCTCAAGGGCAATTTGAAAGGCGGTTTTCTTGAGGCCGACTGGCGCGCGTCCGACGGAACCAGTCTCTACAGCTATTCGATCAACGGAGGACTGGGTTTTGATTTCGGCGGTGGCCGCGGTAACCTCACCTTATATGGCGGACACTTCCACGAAAACGGCCTCGGCGCGTCCGGACGCGAATATTCGCGCGACGATGATCGCACGCGATTATTGGTAGGCACCGATTTCGAAGGAGAAGCCTCGTTTAATAACCGCAATACATTTGGTCCGTTCGGCCAGTTTGATATTCAGGCCCTGAATAACCGTACACCGATCAACGATGATGATTTCTATTTGCAGCCCAGCACGTTCACGGGCTGCCGGCTCAGCTTCGGTAATGGCATTTGTGCCCGAAATGGGGAAACGCCGACGACCGCTGTGCGTTACAACACCATATTCGGCAACACGCTGATCAGCCGCAAGAACCGCTACAATGCAATGGCCCTGCTGAACTACGAGCTAACCGACAATGTCGAAGCCTATTTCGAAGGCAGCTTTTACCGGTCGGAAAACGCGCGTCAAAATGATGCGTCGGCTATTCTGAGCGCAGTTCCCGTCGGCATTTCGCGCAACGCCTATTGGAACCCCTTTGGCCCAACCACATTGGCCGGAGGGGGCGCCAATCCCAACCGGCTGCCCGGTACCACCATCCCGGCGACGGGCGCCGACATAATCATGGAACGGTATCGCTTCGTCGATGCGGGCAATCGCGGCGTGTTTGTTGATAAGAACGCCTACCGTCTTGTCGCGGGCCTGCGCGGCAATTTCGGTTCGTGGGATTTCGACACCGGCTTCGTCTATTCCGAATCGAAGCTCACCGATCTTGAAACCAACCGCGTATCGCTCACCGCGATGCAGCAATCTATCAACCGGACGACGCCAGATGCCTATAATCCGTTCAACGGTGGCTGCCTTGATGATCCCGGCCAAGGCGATTGCGCGCCGAACCCGGCATCGGTAATCGACACGTTCCGTATCAACGTGTCCCGCAAGGGCGGGACCAGCCTCGCATTGGCAGACTTCAAGATCAGCCGTGATGATCTGTTCGTACTGCCCGGGGGTAACGTCGGTGTTGCAACAGGTATCGAATGGCGTCGTGAGACTTTTTTCGATGATCGCGATCCGCGTCTCGACGGCACGATTACATTTACCGACAGCGTCACGGGCGTCTTCAACGGCAGCGATGTGGCGGGAACCAGCCCGTCGCCTGACACAGACGGAACGCGCACGGTCTATTCGGCTTACGCCGAATTGTTCGTTCCTTTGGTCAGCGAAGATATGAATATTCCGCTGGTCGAGGCACTCAATGTTCAGATGGCGGGGCGTATCGAGCGCTTTCAGGATATCGACGCGACCGCGATGGTCCCGCGTGTCGCCGCATCTTGGACCACCATCCCGGGCATCACCTTACGGGGCGCATGGTCGCAAGGTTTTCGCGCGCCCAACTTGGTGCAGGTCAATGACGACGGCACAACCCGGTCCAACACCCGCGACGATTTTGTGTTCTGCCAGGCACAGGTCCAAAAAGGTCTGCTGTCTGGCCTCGACGCATGCCCGGGTGCCGGCGTCATCAGCTTCCGGTCGGGCGCGCGGACTCTCAAGCCCGAAGATAGCGAAAGCATCAACCTTGGTATCGTGTTTGAGCCGAAGTTTATTCCCGGTCTGACACTGACGGCGGATTATTGGCGGGTGAAGCAAACCGGTCTGGTCGGAACATTTGGCGATGATAACGCAATCGCGCTGGATCTTCTCCGCCGTCTGGGCGGCAGCACGAACCCGAATGTTATTCGTGCTGCTCCAACTGTAGATGATATCGCATTGTTTACGGGCACCGGCCTCGCACCAACGGGCCGGATCATTCAGGTTCTCGACCCTTATCTCAACCTCGACAGCCGCGTGTCTAAGGGTTGGGATTTTGGCATGGCCTATAATGTGCCCGATTTCGGCGCTGGTAAGTTCCGGCTCCGCCTCAATGCGGCGCGGCTGAAAAGCTTCGTGCAGAGCGCAGGAGTCGATGGCGAGGAACTGCTCGCAGGAATCGCCGCGGGTGATCTGCCGGCCGACGTGACCGTAGGCGGACTGGGCGAACTGCTCGAAATCGATGGCCGCCCCAAATGGCGTGTCAGCGGATCGATCAATTGGGAGAGCGGTCCGGTCGAGATTGGTTTGTTTGGCCAATATACCGGCAAGGTATGGGACACCAGCGTGGTGCGCGACATTTTACTGGTTTCGAATGATCCCAATGCCAATTTCTACAGGGTCAACGACCAGTTTCTAACCAACCTGTCGGTCTCTTATACGATCGATAATAATACCGGCTTGAACGGAACGCGGTTGCGCTTTGCGATCAACAACCTGTTTGACAAGGATCCGCCGCTCGCCGACGAAACCTATGGTTTCTACAGCGAGCTTTATACTGCGCGTGGACGGGTCTTCCACATCGAACTCCGTAAGAAGTTTTGATGTGATGCGGCGGGCAGGAACTTGGTTGTCGCTCGCCGCGATTATTGGGATAGGGTCGGTTGCGCACGCGCAGCCACCCGCTTCCAGTTCGAAGCCTGCGCCGTCAGGATGCCAGACAGCACAGGGCAGCGTCTATTTCGACTTTGAAGGCGCATCGCGCTCAACCTGCTATGTGGAGGATGATCGGACGCTGACAATATTAGTCACGCCAGAGCATCTGCCACCAATAAACCCGAGCCCCTGGTATGCTTTTCGCTATCGTTCAGTCGAAGGCGGCAAGCTCACCGTAAATGTGCGCTACATGGCTGCGCGCCACCGCTATGCGCCGAAATGGCGCGGGAGTGGCGACCCAGCGGCATTTTCAGTCACCGTTGCACAGGATAAAGATGCGGTATCGATAACGCTGCCGCCCGGGGAAGGGGTCGTCAGCGGGCAGCCGATTGTGACATCGGGTCATTATGACGATCTACTCGGAAAACTCGCAAAAAACGGGAAAGGAAAAAGGGTCATCTTGGGCCGATCGCATGATGGCCACCCGATCAGGGCCGTGCGGCTCGGGAACGCAGATGCCCCGCGCCTCGTGGTACTACTCGGGCGACAACATCCCCCCGAAGTAACCGGTGCGACGGCCATGGACGCATTTACGCTGACAATTGCCAAGCTGATCCGTTCGGGCGCCATTGACCGCACGCAGTTCCAATTCTTGATTGTTCCATTGCTCAATCCCGACGGCGTTGCGCGTGGGCATTGGCGCGCTAACCTGGGCGGCGTAGATCTCAACCGGGATTGGGGCACCTTCAAGCAACCGGAAACGCGCGCGGTCGCGGACTGGCTCGCCCGGCTACCGACCCAAGTACGGCCAGCGCTCATGCTTGATTTTCATTCGACAAACCGGAACCTGTTCTATGTGCAGGGTGATGAGGCAACAGCGCATGAAAAGGCGTTCCTTGCAGCTTGGCTTGGCGGCAAAGAGACCGCTTTTGCAGGCTTTCCGTTCAAGATCGAACCGCGCGATGCCAATCCCGGCTCGGGTACGACGAAGAACTGGTTCAACACCACCTATAGAATTCCAGCCTATACCTATGAGGTCGGAGATGACTCTGATCCTATAGCGGTTCGCGCGGCAGCCGAAGCACTCGCGCAAAATTTGATACCGTCGCTGGATTTGGCGTTAAAGGGAACACGGGACAAGTAATTGGCAGCAAGGCCATTCCAGACAAAACCGGAGACCATAAGATGCGCGTTCGCCCGATCTATCGCCTCGCCAGCCTGCTTCTATGCGTCGGAGCATTTTTTGTGGCTTCGCCCGCAATGGCAAAAGCATGCGAAACATTGGCAGCCGGGTCGTCGCAGATCGTTTTTTCGGGTTGGTCGGGGCCGAAACTGCCGGTTTTCGTGCACAAACCGCAAACGGCTGGAGCCAATAGCCGCATCCTTTTCGTCATGCACGGCGTCAACCGCGATGGTGATCGCTATCGCGACGAATGGCGTGATCTGGCCGACAAACATGACCTCATTATCGTCGTCCCAACATTTGGCAGAGCCGATTTTCCAACAACAGACTCCTATAATTTTGGCAATATTCTAGACAAGGACGGCCGCAAAAACCCGCAGGCAAAATGGTCTTTCTCGGCAATCGAGCCTCTCTTCGACAATATTGTTTGCCGTATCGCCGGGAACCAGAAGGGTTATGCGCTATACGGGCACTCGGCCGGCGGGCAATTTGTTCACCGATATGTCGCCTTTGCCAATGCGCCCCGTTTGGAGTCCGCGATTGCCGCGAACTCCGGCTGGTACACGATGCCGGATGACAGAGCTTTCCCTTATGGTTGGGGCGGCAATGTTGATGGGCTCGTATCCGCTGAAAAAGCGCTCCAACGGCGATTGACGATTTTGCTCGGGACCGAAGATATCGACCGTAATGATCCTAATCTGCGCATAAACGAGCAGGCCGACAAACAGGGACTTACGCGCTTTGAGAGAGGGCATGGTTTTCTTGCCGCAGCGCGCAAGCTGGCAGGCCGGAATATGCCGCTGGGGTGGAAGATCGCTTACGCGCCCGGGATCGCGCACGACAATGGCGGCATTGCGCCATTCGCCATTCCACACTTGCTTAGCTCGGCTACCCGGACATCAACACCGGACGCGGTCGATGCGGGCAAGTCTGCCATCGCGAATCTAGGTTTGCGTAAAGATATTACAGCAGCGATGGCGACGATCGTGGAACTGGAACGTGACTGGGCTATCCAGCGGCTCATCGAACTGACTGAAATACCGGCACCCCCATTCGAAGAGACAGCGCGCGGGCTAGCTTTTGCCCGGATGCTTCGCGAAATAGGTGGCCTCGACGTTAAGATAGATGAAGTCGGCAATGTTATCGCGCGGCGCAGAGGCTCTGGCGCAGGTTCCGCTGTCATGGTCGCTGCCCATCTCGATACCGTCTTTGCCAAAGACGTGGACGTGACCGTTAAGCGCAACGGAGACCGGTTCACCGCCCCCGGTATCGGTGACAATTCGCGCGGTCTGGTGTCGCTTTTACTGGTTGCCAAAGCTTTGGCGCGTCATAACATTGGGACTGAACGCGATATCCTGCTGGTCGGGACAGTGGGCGAAGAAGGCACTGGCGACCTGCGCGGAATGCGCCATATCTTTGCTCAGGCAGGCCATGGCATCGGCAGCGTCATCGCAATAGATGGCGGCGAGATGGGACGACTGATCGATACCGCGGTGGGATCGAACCGATATAGGGTGAAATTTACGGGCCCGGGCGGCCACAGCTACGGTGCCTTCGGGACCGTTAATCCACATCATGCCACAGCGCGAGCGATTGCCCGTTTTCTCGACCGCGCCGAACCCGTTGCAGCCTCCGGTACGAAGGCAACCTACTCGGTTGCATCGCTGGCAGGTGGACTTGGCATCAACGTCATACCAACTGACAGCGCGTTCGAAATCGATTTGCGTTCATCCGACGCAAACCGTTTGTCGGCTTTGGATTCGATTCTGCGATCTGCAATCGACGCTACGCTTACCAACGAGAATGCTGGAAAGGAGCAAGGTCAGCTGCTGGCCGTCGAAATCAAAGATCTTGGAAAGCGTCCGGCAGGTACGAATGTTATCGGCTCGCCGTTGGTCGCTCATGCCGAAGTGGCCCTTTCTTATTTGGGCATCGAACCGAGCCGCAATGCTTCGTCAACCGATGCAAACCTGCCCATGTCGCTGGGTATTCCGAGCATTACCATTAGCCGAGGCGGAATTAGCGAACGTTCGCATTCGGCCGATGAATATTGGATTGCAAAGGATCAGCATCTCGGCCCCCAAGCCGCACTACTGATTGGCTTGTTAGAGGCCCGAGTGGCGAATGAGGAGAGGGTTCAAAAATAAGTGGATATGCACTTGATCAACCCTGTTTTGTGGGTCTCTTCGTCCGGTCAGTTTCGCCACCTGCTGCATGAGGCAGGCCCCGGAGATTGAATGTGACTTTTTGGGTAGCAACTTTTCGGCGCAAATCCCTATGGCTACCCGAGATTAAATTGTCTTGATACACCAACCACCTTCCGCCATCACCAGCGTAATCGGAGGCAAGGCCAGTTGGGATTATTTGACCGCTTCAAACGGCGTAAGGCGAGGGATGCGGCACCGCCGCCTGCACCCGTACAGCCGTGGCCACCACCACCCGTGGCGCCCATGCCCGCCTATCAGAATTTTGAGATCCCGCCCGAACCGGACCAGCCGGCATGGATGAAATATCCCGTGTCCGCTCCCAAGGGGCATATCATTGTCTTTGCCAATGAAAAGGGCGGGGTGGGCAAATCGACGTCGGCTTTCCACACCTGCATCGCCTTGTGCAATGCGGGCGAGCGGGTGGCGGCGCTGGATGTCGACCTGCGCCAGCTAACGCTACACCGTGCATTATGGGCACGTCAGGAAAGCGAGCGCGAATATGGCGTGAAGCTTCCCGGCCCTGAACAGATCATGCTCGCGCAGCAGAACGAGAATGAGCTGGCCGAGAAGCTGCGCATGGCGCGAATCCACAACAGCTTTATCGTCATTGATGTCGGCGGACATGACTCGCCCATTGCGCGCAAGGCCATCTTCATGGCGGATACAATTGTGACGCCGGTCAACGACAGCTTCATCGACCTCGACATGCTCGGTCATATCGATCCGCGCACGGGCGATTTCAAAACGCTTGGTAATTTCGCGCGGCTGGTTGAACATTTGAAAGACCCCGGCATTGCGTTGCGCTCCACCCCGCTTGATTGGGTCGTCATGCAGAATCGGTCGCGAAGTCTCGCCACCAATAATGAGCGCAAGGTGCGCGATGCGCTCGACAAGATCGCGCCAGCTGCTGGCTTCCGGATCGTGCCGGGGCTAAGCGAACGCGTCACATATCGCGAGCTGTTTCCGCTTGGCCTGACCTTGTTCGATCTCGATACTTTACCCGACCTCGGGAAGGCCCAGCCCAATGCGCGTGAGGAAATATGGGCCATGTTGCGTGCGCTCAATCTGCCCAGTGCGGCCTTGAAACGGGCCATTGCCCCACCGACCGATGACGGGAGTGATTTTGCATGAAGTGGAAAATTGCATGAGCGGAACGGTTCTCGTGGCGCTGGTTTCTGTCGCAATCTGCCTTGGGGTGGTATTCAAGGTGGCGTCTGGCGGGCAGAAGACCCAAGGCAAAAAACGCGACGACGGGACCGGCGGATCGGTATCATCAGGCGGTAGTTCCGATTGCGGACCAACAGATGCTGGTGGTTGTGATGGCGGAGGTGGCGATTGAGCGCCGCCAAAATCATAGCCATCATCGTCTTGCTCTCGCTGGCATTTCATCTGCTGCTATTTGGATATTTGCGCCGCCGGATTGCCGCCGCCAAGCGTGAGAAGGAAAAGGAAATATGACCGAAAACCCAAATGCGACGGTTGAAAGCGCCGATGGCACATATGCCCAACTGATCAAGGCCCGCATCCATGAATGGGCCGCAGGGGAGCCTGCCGAAGTAGGCGGGACGGACAATGGACCTACGCCTTATGAATTGCTGCTATCGGCCTTGGGGGCCTGCACCTCGATCACGTTGGAAATGTATGCGGCGCGCAAAGGGTGGCCGCTGGAAAAAGTGCATGTAACGCTGGAGCATTCCAAGGAAGAGCGGGCTGGTGAAAATGACGGAAAGCCAGTCGATATGATCGACCGGATCGTCCGGCTGGAAGGCCCCTTGGATGGGGAGCAGCGCGCCAAGCTGATTGAAATTGCCGAGAAATGCCCCGTGCATCGCACATTGACCAACCAGATCAACATCAACACCCTTTTGGGGTAAATTGACTCCTGCACGGTGGGTTGATTTGCCCTTTTTGCAGGCTTATAGCGGCTTTTTAGAAGCAAGCGGTCCCGTGGGGCCGCTTTTTGCCTTTTGGACCTATGGAAGGAATTTGCCATGTCGATTACACCTTTGATGCCTGTCTATCCGCGGTGCGGGTTCCGGCCGGTGCGAGGTGAGGGTGCCTGGCTGATTTCCGAAGACGGCAGCCGCGCTCTGGATTTTGCCGCGGGTATCGCGGTGAACCTTCTCGGCCATGGCCATCCGCATTTGACCAAGGCGATACAGGATCAGGCGGCTACGCTGATGCACGTGTCCAACCTGTATGGCAGCCCGCAGGGCGAGGCCTTTGCCCAGCGGTTGGTCGACACGACCTTTGCCGATACGGTGTTTTTCACCAATTCGGGGGCGGAAGCTGTCGAATGTTCGATCAAGACCGCCCGCGCTTACCACCAGAGCCAAGGCAGCGACCGGTACGAAATCATCACCTTCAAGAACGCCTTCCACGGCCGCACGATGGCGACGATTTCGGCGAGCAATCAGGAAAAGATGCACAAGGGTTTCCTGCCGCTGCTCGAAGGTTTCAAATATGTCGACTTCGACGATCTCGAAGGCGCAAAAGCCGCTATCGGTCCGAAGACTGCGGCATTCCTGGTTGAACCCATTCAGGGTGAGGGTGGTGTGCGTCCTGCGTCCGATGCCTTTATGAAGGGTCTGCGCGCGCTGGCCGACGAACATGGCCTAATGCTCATCCTCGATGAAGTGCAGTGCGGCGTCGCGCGCTCCGGCACGCTCTATTGCTATGAACAATATGGTATCGAACCCGATATCATGGCGACCGCCAAGGGCTTGGGCGGCGGCTTCCCGGTTGGCGCGTGCCTCGCCACTGAAGAAGCGGCGCGCGGCATGGTGGTCGGCACCCATGGTTCGACCTATGGCGGCAACCCCTTTGCCATGGCGGCTTGCCAGGCAGTTTGGGATGTCGTTGCCAATGACGAATTCCTGGCGCAGGTCCGTGCAACGGGTGACAAGCTGCGCGCGGCGCTGGAACAGTTTATCGGCAATTATCCCGACCTGTTCACCGGTGTGCGGGGCAAGGGCCTTATGCTCGGCGTGACCATGACCCACGAAACACGCGCCTTTGTTGCCCATTTGCGCGACAATCACGGCCTGCTGACCGTGGCCGCAGGGGACAACACCTTCCGCGTCTTGCCGCCGCTGAATATTGACGACAGCCATATCTCCATCTTCATGGAAAAACTGTCGGCAGGGGCTGCCAGCTACCAAATGCCGGAAGCCGCATGACACGGCATTTCCTGAATCTGGCGGACGCTGGCGGAGACGCGATTGCGGCGATGCTCGCGGACGCAATGGACAGGAAAGCAGCGCGCACCGGCTGGCCCAAGGGGAAAGCGGACAGCGATGCGCCGCTCGCCGGGCATACGCTTGGCATGATCTTCGAGAAGAACTCGACCCGGACGCGCACGTCTTTCGAGATGGCGATGAAACAACTGGGCGGGGACAGTATCTTCATGGCGTCCGGCCAGATGCAGCTCGGGCGGGGCGAGAGCATTGCCGATACCGCACGCGTGCTGTCGCGCTATGTCGATGCCATCATGATCCGCACCGATGATCATGCGAAGATCGAGGAACTGGCCAAATATGCCAGCGTTCCGGTCATCAACGGCCTCACCGACTTGTCGCATCCCTGCCAGATTGTGGCGGATTTGCTGACCGTTGCGGAACAAGGCAAGGCTTTGCCGGGACTGGAATTGGCCTGGCTGGGCGACGGGAATAATGTGCTGAACTCGATCGTCGAGGCGGCGGGTATTTTCAAGTTCAACGTCCGGATTGCCGTGCCGCAGGGTTATGAAAGCGACAGCCAGTTCGTCGAAGCGGCGCAGGCCGCCGGCGCGCAGATCACGCTGACCCGTGATGCGGCAGAGGCCGTGGCCGGGGCGGATGTCGTGGTGACCGATACCTGGGTGTCGATGGGGCAGGAGCATGCCCATAACAAGATCGCGGCCATGATGCCTTATCAGGTCAACGACCGGTTGATGGCTGGCGCAAAGCCCGATGCCAAGTTTCTGCACTGCCTGCCGGCGCACCGTGGCGAAGAGGCGACCGACGCGGTTCTCGACGGCCCGCAATCGCTGATCTGGGATGAGGCGGAGAACCGGCTTCACGCGCAAAAGTCGATTTTGCTGTGGTGCTTTGGATTGCTGGGATGACCCACCCGGCAGATGCCCGAACCTGATGGCCTCGCAACCTGAAACCCTGAGCGACCAGCCCTTGCGCTTTTCCATTCCGGCACGCGATGCGCGGGGGCGGTTGGTGCGTCTGGATTCCGTGCTGAACGAAATCCTGTCGGCGCATGCCTATCCGCCGCTGGTGGAAAAGACATTGGCCGAGGCACTTGTTCTGACGGCCTTGCTGGGAACGTCGCTGAAGGATCAGGGAAGCCAGCTCACGCTGCAGGTCCAGACCGAAAAGGGCGCGATACGCCTGCTCGCCTGCGACTATAAGGATGGCGCGCTGCGCGGATATGCGCAGTTCGATGCGGCGACGGTGGCTTCGCTTCCGCACGATTCGACGCTATTCGGCATTTTTGGCACGGGCTATCTTGCGATAACCTTCGATCGGGCAAAGCCCGCGTCCGAAGGCGGTGGCCGCTATCAGGGCATTGTCCCGCTGGAAGGGTCCTGCCTGTCCGAGGCTTCGCAGAATTATTTTGTCCAGTCCGAGCAAATCCCGACCTTCATTCGCGCGGCGGTCGACCATGTGGATGGACGCTGCGTTGCCGGTGGAATATTGGCGCAGCATTTGCCCGAGGGCGAAGAAGGCCGCGAGCGCCTGCACGTCCGCCTCGACCATCCCGAGTGGGAGCATGTCGAAATATTGGCCTTCACGGTTCTGCCCGAAGAACTGGCGGATCCCGAACTTCCGTTGGAAGAGATCGTCTGGCGGTTGTTTCACGAAGAAGACGAAGTGCGGGTCGAACAGGCAAACAAGCTGACCAAAGGCTGCCGCTGCGATCCGGCGCATATTCGCGACGTTATTGCGAAATTTCCCGCCGAGGATCGCGCCGAAATGGCTGATGAAGCAGGCGATATTGTGGTTGATTGCGAGTTCTGTTCGCGACGCTTTCCGGTGAGTCTGGCAAGCTTCAACAACTGAATTGTGACATTTGTCGCAAATTGACAGTCATTCATCGTTCATATACCACATTCTATCGTGCTTATTATAACAATTGCTGTTATAGACGTAACAAAGAAAAGGTCGCTTCGCTGAAACTGGTTAAGGTTTACGGTCAAGAAGCATATGAAAATGAAATTCTCCCACATCACTCTCGCGGGCATTTGTGCCCTTTCTGCGGCATCGGGCGCCTATGCGATTGCACAAGGCGGCGACCTGTCGTTGCTGGAATCCGTTGAACGCGGGATGTGGCATTTGCGGGCGGTGGGCGGTGGTCCGTCAGGTGCGCCTGTCAACCAGATTTGCGTGAATGATCCGGCCAAGCTTGTCCAGATCCAGCATGGTGCTGCGGCGTGCGAACATTATGTCGTCCGCTCCAGCGCGACTGCGGTCACGGTGAGCTATAGCTGTAAGGGCCAGGGTCAGGGCTTGACCACCATCCGCAAGGAATCCCCGCGTCTGATCCATATCCAGTCGCAGGGCATCCGCAATAATGCGCCCTTTTCCTTTTCCGTTGAAGGACGCCGGATGAGCGCCTGCTGATCGGGCGCGGCAACGATCTTCGTTTCGCCAATTGCCGTTAAGTTAATATTTACCATTGCCGCTTAGAGGGAAGGGGTGTCTTTTTGTAGATACACTTTCCTCCCTAGCTGGCTGAATAGCCAACTACTTGGGCCGCACGCGAATATCGCAGGCGGCCCTTTCTTTTGTCAGAATGCGGCAATGCCCGTGATGGCGCGGCCCAATATCAGCGCATGGACGTCATGTGCCCCTTCATAAGTGTTGACCGTTTCGAGGTTCACCATGTGGCGCATGACCTGATATTCGTCGCTGATCCCGTTGCCGCCGTGCATATCCCGCGCGGCGCGCGCAACGTCGAGCGCTTTGCCGACATTGTTGCGCTTGACGATCGAGATCATGTCGGGCGCAAACTGGCCTTCGTCCATGAGACGGCCGACGCGCAAGCTGGCCTGCAAGCCAAGCGCGATATCGGTCATCATGTCCGCCAGCTTTTTCTGGTACAGCTGGTTGGCGGCAAGCGGCTTGCCGAACTGGTGCCGGTCAAGGCCATATTGCCGCGCGGCGTGCATGCAAAACTCGGCCGCACCCAGCGCGCCCCAGCTGATGCCGTAACGGGCGCGGTTGAGGCAGCCAAAAGGTCCCTTCAACCCCTGGACATCGGGGAGCAGGGCATCTTCGCCGATTTCGACATTGTCCATGACAATCATGCCGGTGGTGGAGGCGCGAAGCGAAAGCTTACCTTCGATCTTGGGCGCGGACAGGCCCTTCATTCCCTTTTCCAGCACAAAGCCGCGAATACCGCCGCCATGCGCTTCGGATTTTGCCCACACGACAAACACATCGGCAAAGGGTGCGTTGGAAATCCAGGTCTTCGTGCCATTCAGCACATAACCGCCGTCCACCTTTTTGGCGAAGGTCCGCATTCCGGCCGGGTCGGAGCCTGCATCGGGTTCGGTCAGGCCAAAACAGCCGATCAGCGTGCCTGCCGCCAGACCCGGCAGATATTTGCGGCGCTGTTCTTCGGAGCCATAAGCATAGATAGGATGCATCACGAGCGAGGACTGCACCGAAGCCATCGACCGGTAGCCTGAATCGACGCGCTCGATTTCGCGCGCGATCAGGCCATAGGCGACATAGGATGCGCCAACGCCGCCATATTCTTCCGGAATTGTCGCGCCGAGAAGGCCGGTCTGGCCCATCAGCGGAAATAGTTCGGGCGCGTCGCGTTCGCTGCGATAGGCTTCGATGACCCGCGGCTGGAGTTCGCTCTGCGCAAAGGCGTGGGCGGTGTCGCGGATCATGCGTTCGTCTTCGGTCAACTGCGCGTCCAGATTGAACGGATCGGACCAGTTAAAAGCTGCCATTTCGGCCATAGATTGTCTCCAATTGATGGCCGCTCGCTAGACTTTTCCAAATCACTAGACAAGTTCCACTTAGCACCGTCATGCTGAACTTGTTTCAGCATCTTACTTTTTTGCTTGGAATCGAACTAAGACCCTGAAACAAGTTCAGGGTGACGAAGGTGAGAACGGGTGTGACATTGGTAAAGAAGGAAGTTGAAGGATTGCTGAAACGCCTGGGCGCGTCAGCATGTGGTAACCTTGCCGTCCACACCCCAATAGACGGCAGCCAGATCGGCTCGGTGTCGATTGCCTCGCCAGCCGACATTGAATCCTCCATCGCCGCGTCGCACGACGTTTTCCTCGAATGGCGCACGGTACCCGCACCGCGCCGTGGCGAATTGGTGCGCCTTTTCGGCAATGCGTTGCGGGACCATAAGGACAGCCTTGCGCGCCTTGTCACCATCGATTGCGGCAAGCCCCTGTCCGAAGGCTTGGGCGAAGTGCAGGAGATGATCGACATTTGCGACTTCGCCGTCGGCCTTTCGCGGCAGTTGCACGGGCTGACCATCGCCAGCGAACGTCCCGGCCACCGGATGATGGAGCAATGGCATCCGCTGGGACCGACGCTCGTTATTTCGGCGTTCAACTTCCCCGTTGCGGTCTGGGCATGGAATGCCGCGCTTGCGCTGGTCTGCGGCAACAGCGTTATCTGGAAACCGTCGGAAAAAACCCCGCTGACCGCTCTCGCCGTTCAGGCCATTTTTGAACAAGCCGTGCGCGCTTTTGGCGATGCGCCGGAGCATCTTTCCCAGGTTGTGCAGGGCGGACGCGATGTCGGTGCCACGCTTGTCGCCGACCCGCGCATCGCGCTCATTTCCGCAACGGGCAGCACGGCAATGGGGCGCACAGTTGGGCAGGTGGCAGCCGGCCGCTTTGCCCGGTCCATCCTCGAACTCGGCGGCAACAACGCCGCAATCATCAGCGACAAGGCCGATGTGGCGCTTGCCCTGCGCGGGGTGTTGTTTTCGGCCTTTGGCACAACGGGACAGCGCTGCACCAGTTTGCGGCGGCTCTTTGTGCATGACAGCCTTTACGACAGCTTCGTCCCCGCGCTGAAGGCGGCTGCGGCTTCAATGCCCATCGGCGATCCGCTGGACAGCGCACATCTTGCCGGACCGTTGATTGACGAGGCAGCCCTGACCGCGATGCAGGCGGCGCTTGAGGAAGCAAAAGCCCTTGGCGGCATTCTGTCCGGCGGGGAGCGCCTGCCGGGGAACGGCGTCTATGTTCGCCCGGCGGTTGTGGAGATGGCCGCACAGGTAGGCCCGGTGCTGCGCGAAACATTCGCTCCCATCCTTTACGTGATGCGCTACACCGATCTGGACGCGGCAATCGCGTTGCAAAATGCGGTGGGCGCGGGTCTGTCCTCTTCGATCTTCTCGACTGATGTGCGCGAATGCGAGCGCTTCCTGTCTGCTTCGGGCAGCGACTGCGGCATTGCCAATGTCAACATCGGCACATCGGGCGCGGAAATTGGCGGGGCATTCGGCGGTGAAAAGGAAACCGGCGGCGGACGCGAGTCCGGGTCGGACGCTTGGAAAGCCTATATGCGCCGGGCCACCAACACGATCAATTATTCGAACGAACTGCCGCTTGCGCAAGGTGTGACTTTTGACCTAGGCTGACGGGCAGGAGAGACCTATGCTTGTCGAAAAATTGCCGCCGGTAAAGGCCACGCTGCAGCCCAGTAATCATCCTTATCTGAACGGGGCGTGGACCCCGCAGCATGAGGAGGTGAGCGCCTTTGACCTTGACGTGATCGAAGGGGCCATTCCCGACGATATTGACGGCATCTATCTGCGCAACACCGAAAACCAGTTGCATCAGCCACTTGGCCGTTATCACCCCTTTGATGGCGACGGTATGATCCACCAGATTGACTTTTCAGGTGGCAAGGCAAGTTACCGCAACCGTTTCGTCCGCACCCGCTGCTTCGCGGCGGAGCAGGACGCGGGCGGCTCGCTTTGGGGCGGGCTGATGGACCGCACCGGCACCTCCAAGCGCCCCGGCTTCGGTGCGCATGGCGGCCTCAAGGATTCGTCCAGCACCGACATTATCGTCCATGCCGGCAAGGCCGTGTCGACCTTTTACCAATGTGGGGAGGGTTATGTTCTCGACCCCGAAACGCTGGATCAGTCGGGCGTCGCATCCTGGGTTCCGCTTGATGGTATTTCAGCACATCCCAAGGTCGATGAACGCACGGGCGAGCTTCTGTTTTTCAACTATTCGAAGCACGCGCCTTATATGCATTATGGCGTCGTCGGTCCGGATGGGAAACTGGCGCATTATGTTCCTGTTCCCTTGCCGGGGCCACGCCTTCCGCACGATATGATGTTCACGCCGAACTGGTCCATCCTGTGCGACTTTCCGCTGTTTTGGGACGAAGAATTGTTGAAGCGCGATGTGCACGTCACGCGCCTTCACGAAGGGATGCCATCCCGCTTTGCGCTGATCCCGCGCTATGGCCAGCCCGAAGACATTCGCTGGTTCGAAGCCGACCCCACATTCGTCCTGCATTTCATCAACGCCTATGAAGAGGGTGATGAAGTCATCCTCGACGGCTATTTCGAAGAAGACCCTTATCCGCCGCCCATCGAAAGCGCAGGCGAATATGCGCATATGATGGCCTATGTGGATGAGCATAGCTTCAAACCGAAGCTGCACCGCTGGCGCTTCAATCTGGCGGACGGGACCACGAAAGAAGAACGGCTTGACGACCGCATTCTCGAATTCGGGATGATGAACCAGCGCTTTCTGGGTCTTCCTTACCGCTATGCCTATAGCACCACGTCGAAGCCGGGCTGGTTCCTCTTCAATGGTTTTGTGAAGCATGATCTGGAAGCCGGTGCGTCCGAACAGGTGATGCTGGAGGATGGTCGTTACGGCAGCGAAGCCCCCTTCGCCCCGCGCACCGACGCAAAGGACGAGGATGACGGCTATCTGGTCAGTTTCGTTATCGACGAAAACCGCGGCACGTCGGAATGTATCCTGATCGACTGCAAACGGTTTTCCGAAGGCCCCATCTGCCGCATCGCTTTGCCGCATAAAATATCAAGTGGCACCCACGCCCATTGGGTCGAGCGGCAAGATTTGCGGAAATACGGTTGAGGGTTACAATACCCTCCCGACCGCGGGAAGAGGGGAGCATATTTCACCCTCCCGTCACCCTGAACACCCAACCCCGTCACCCTGAACTTGTTTCAGGGTCTTAGTACTTCGGCGTTGAAAAATAAGACCCTGAAACGCAGTCACCGGAGGTGAAATAAATTGTGCTCTGCACGCCTTCGGCTCAAGGATGACGGCGTTTGAAAACTCTCTCCGCGAACTCCGCGAACTCTACGTGAACCTGATACCATCGCTTTTCCGGTTCACGTAGAGTCCGCGGAGTTCGCGGAGAAATTAGAATAAAGCCTTCGCGCCTTCGCGCGAACCAATCCCTTTCCTCCTTATTCCCTTTTTCCTTCTGACGGAAAATAGTAGCCTTATTCCCCTCCCGCAAGCGGGAGGGGAATAAGGCGCACGATCGCCGCACCTCCCAAAAATTCCCCCTTTCCATCAACGACAACCCGCGAACGCGTCGCTTTTCCGGCGGGCACCTAAACGCGTCAAGTTGACATACATAGTCATGCTATCTAATAACCATAGCATTACTATCTTTAAACCACGTCAATTCCGACCCCAAGTTTAGGAAAAGAAAAGCAAATGAATATCGAATCAAAAGCGCGCGCCGGCTTCACCTCCATCATGCTTCGCGGAGGTCGCATGACAAAATGGAAGGGTCAGGTCGCCAGCTATGCGCCGCAAGTCGGTCATTTGCAGTCTGTTTCGGTCGCCGCGATGGCCGCCGCCCTCGCCTTTGGCGGTGCGATGGCGGTGCCTTCGGAGGCGCAGGCTCAGGATGTGACGGTCGTTGTCGACAGCGGGGCGCCTGCTCCGGTTGCTGAAGTCAACAATGGAGATGGCGCTCTGATCATACGCGCAACCGTGCCGGTCACCGGCGTGGAGGCGACCAATGCGGCCAGCGCCACGGACCTCGACATTGAAACAGATGACATCACAAGTCCATCGAACGGAGTCCTGGCGACCAATAACGGGTCGGGTCTGACGTCCGTCAACACCACCGCAGGTGTGGTGAGCGCGACGGGCGGGAGCGGTATTAGCGTCAAGACGTTCGGTAACGGTCTGGATATCAATGCGGGTCAGGTAAGTGGCTCAAACATGGGCATCTCGGCCGAGAATGTCGGTTTGGGTGTGACCAATGTCACGGCGACCGGACCGATATCCGGCGGCTTTTCACATGGCGTCAGCGTCTTCACCGATGGATTGACGAGCGACATCAACGTCAATGTTGCGGATGTGAGCAGTGGTGAAAAAGCGATCACTGTCACACGAAACGGTGGTGGCCCCGGCGACATCAACATTACATCCACCGGCACGTTGAATTCATTTGCACTGGGCAATATTTCCACGGTCGGCGTTGACGCGAGCATTCAAGCGGACACGGCGCAGGGCAATATCAACATTGATGTCGCCAACATCGTGGCTGGCGCGGGCATTGTGACGAAGAATTTTGCGGAAGGCGGCACCTCCATTGCATCGTCTGGCACGATCACCTCAACGGCGGGTTCGGGCGTTCATGTTGTCCAGGGTGGCCAAGGTTTCGACGTCAATATCGACGTGAATGATGTCAACGCAAAGACGGTCGGCATCGTCGCTCAGAATTTCGGCGGTGGTGATGTGGTCATCGACGCCCATGATGTGACCGGCGGCACAGGCGGGATCAGCGGCTTTGTAAATGGCGGTGGTACGATCTCGATCACGACGACCGGGACCGTCAACGGTGGCGCGGACGGGGATGGCATAGCTGTCACCGCCGCAGCTGGTCAAACGTTGCCCACCCCCATTTCCATTTTCTCGGCTTCGTCCGGTGGTTTCGGCATTTTGGCGAATGAACCTATCGTCAACATCAATGTCGGCACGGTGACCGGTGGAGAAAATGGCATTGCTGTCACAAACGAAGAACCAGGTGACACCCTGATCACATCAACTGGAAAAGTTACAGGACAGAAGCTCGTTGGGGTCAGCGCCATCAACGGTGTTGACGCGATCAATTTGACCATCGATCTTGTCGATGTCGAAGGCAACACTTACGGTGTCTATGCCATCAACAATGGCATTGGGGCGAGCGTCCTTAGCGTGACCGGAACCGCTACGGGCAATTCGCGAGATGGCATTCACGCCGAAAACAACGGGTCGACGGGCGATTTGTCGGTCACTGCCAATATTGTTTCCGGCGGAAGGGATGGCATTGAGGCCATCAACAACGGCAATGGCGTTTCGACAATCATCATCAACGGGATCGTCGATGGCAAAAATGGCGACGGCATTCGCGCCATTAACAATGGTGACACGCAGGGACTGTCGGTTTTTTCGAACGACATATCCGCTACCGCCTCCATCACGGGCAGCAACTACGGCATTTTCGCGCAGAATGAGGGCTCGAACGGAACCGTCATCAACGTCGCCGGCCTTGTCAAAGGCACAGCCAGTAATGGAATCTATGTCTACAATGGCGCGAATACTTCGACGTTAGAAATTACCGCGAACAATGTCGAAGGTGCGTTGGATGCCATTAAAGCGATTAATAAAGGCACGGACAACACAACCATCACTCTGAACGGGAGCGTAACTGGCGGAGCGGGCTATAACGGCATCTACGCGACGAACGCAGCTTCGGCGAAGGATTTGACGATCACGTCGACCGCCCTGTCGGTTGCAGGCGCTGCGACAGTGGAGGGTGACGTCAATGGCATCCTTGCGGTCAATGACGGCGTGGGTGGTTCGACCACCGTGTTGAGCCTGGGCAAAGTTGTCGGCACGACCGCCAGCGGCATCGACGTGGTGAACGAGGTAGGCACAGTTGATCTGTCGGTCACGGCCAATGATGTCGAAGGCGCTTTGAACGCGATCAAGGCGATCAACAACGGCACCGGCGATACCAGTGTGACGCTGACAGGCACTGCGACCGGTGGGGCTGGTTTCAACGGTATCAACGTCACCAATGACTCAACCGCGCGCAATCTTTTGGTCAACGCGACGAAGCTTGCGGTGGCCGACGCGAATGGTGTGGTCGCAGCGACGGTTCAGGGCGGTGACAACGGTATCCTTGCGGTGAACAATGGCACGGGCTTCACCACTGTGAAGGCCGCCGGAAAGATTGTCGGAACCACTGGCAACGGCGTTGAGGTCAGCAATGCAGCGGTGGGCACCGCCGATCCGGCGACCGGCAATGTGCTGAGCGTGGAAGTGAACGACGTCGATGGCGCACAAAATGGTATCTTTGCGATCAACAATGGCACCGGCAATGCGCTTGTAAAGGCTACCGGTACGGTAACAGGCACGGCCGGTAACGGGATCAGCCTGGCCAATAACCAGAATGGTCTTGATATGACCATTGAAGCCAACAACGTAACGGGTGGTTTGATCGGCATCTCGGCGGTCAACAACGCAAAGGGCGCAACCAATGTTACCGCGACCGGCGCTGTGACCGGGCAGGCCGCTGAAGGTATCCGCGC
Organism: Sphingorhabdus lacus; assembly: GCF_009768975.1. NCBI lineage: Bacteria > Pseudomonadati > Pseudomonadota > Alphaproteobacteria > Sphingomonadales > Sphingorhabdaceae > Sphingorhabdus > Sphingorhabdus lacus. The sequence goes on from NZ_CP035733.1 coordinate 3,377,862, forward strand.
ATCGAACGTTGCAAGTGGCACCAACATCAAGGTGGACGCACTTGGCGATGTGTCCGGTAACACGGCGGGCATATTGGTCGACAATGATGGCAGCGGCTTCTTTCTGGTCAAAGTAGGCGGCAACGTCACCGGCGGGGCGGCCTTCAGCGGCATCAGCGCCGACAACGCGACGACCGCGAAAGACCTGACCATCACCGCCACCAATGCGAACGCAACGATTGAGGGCGGCTATAACGGCATCCGCGCGATCAACCGTGGCGTCGGTGGATCGACCACGGTCTCGGCAGCTGGCACAGTGGTAGGGACAAGCAATGCAGGCATCTTTGCATCAAATGAGGTCAACACCCTCAACCTGACCGTCAACGCCAACAATGTCACCGGCGGCACCGACGGCATCTTTGCCGAGAATAAGGGTACAGGCTTTACGACTGTGACAGCCAGCGGAGCAGTCACTGGTGGTGTGAACGGGAACGGCATCTACGCGACGAACGCGGCTTCGGCGAAGGATCTCACCATCTCGTCTACCGCTTTGTCGGTTGCAGGTGCTGCGACCGTGCAGGGCGGTGTAAACGGTATCCTTGCGGTCAATGACGGCGTGGGTGGTTCGACCTCTGTTACAGCTGCCGGTAAAGTTGTAGGCCGGTCGTACAACGGTATCGACGCCACGAACAACACTGGCACAGTTGACCTTACCATTACTGCGGCAGATGTTTCTGGCGCTTCAACCGGCATATTGGCTTTGAACTATGGTTCTGGCGCAACCACCGTTATCTCGACAGGCACGGTAACGGGTACCGATGAAGACGGCATCGTCGTTTATGGCAGCGGTGCTGGAGATATTACTGTTCGATCTGTCAATGTGTCGGGTGAAGAAGGTATTGATGTCACCAATTTTGGAAATGGGTCGTCAACCTTCATTACGTCGACCGGCAACGTCGAAGGCAAAGAATTAAACGGTATCTATGCCTACAACTCCGCAGCGGCGAAGAATCTGACTATCGCTGCGGTTAATGTGAGCGGTTTGAGTAACGGTATCTTCGCCGAAAACCAGGGCACTGGTTCAACAACAATAACCGTAAGCGGCAATGTAACGGGCGGTGCTGATGACAATGGCGTCTATGCAACGAACGCTGCATCAGCAAAGGATCTGACGATCAATGCGACGAAGCTTGCGGTTGCGGATGCAACTGGCGTGTTGATACCTACGATATTAGGAGGTGAATACGGTATACTCGCTAAAAACTACGGCCTTGACGGGTCAACGAATATAACGGTTGCCGGTGCTGTTGTTGGCTCAGTAAGTGACGGTATTCGCGCGACAAACTATAGCGGCGCGAAAGACATTATCATATTTGCAAATAGTGTCACAGGCGGTGACAACGGAATTATTGCAGAGATGGAAAGTGGAGCTGTCGGCGAGATAAATGTTACTGCACTTGGTGAGGTGATCGGGACATTGAATAACGGCATTGATCTCACAAATGACAATGCTTCTACCAATCTGATTGTCACAGCAAACAAGGTGACCGGTGGCGGTACCGGAGTGTTCGTACAGAATAGTGGCATAGGTTTTACGCAATTGACGTTGACTGGCGATGTGCGTGGCGCAGATTTTGGCATAAGCGCGACGAACGCGGCGACCGCAAAAGATCTGACAATTAATGCAACGAACGCGGCTGCGACGATTACAGGAGGAGGTTTCGCTGGTATCCGCGCGGTCAATGACGGCGTCGGTGGTTCCACCAACGTGTCGAGCCTGGGCAAGGTTGTCGGCACGACCGGCAGCGGCGTCGATGCCACCAACGAGGTAGATACCCTCAACCTGACCGTCAGTGCCAATGATGTCACTGGCGGCACCATAGGCATCAACGCGTCGAACAAGGGAACCGGCTCTACTCTGGTTAAATCGACGGGTCTTGTCAGTGGCGCAAACGGCGAAGGTATCTTGGCCGTGAATGAAGGGACCAGCCTGTCGATTGATGCGACGGATGTTACCGGTTCAGCTGATGCAATCGATGCGACAAATAATGGCTCTGACTTTACCTCTATTGTTCTCAGAGGAAATGTGACCGCCGGACGCATTGGTGTAGATGTAAAGAATGCCGCAACTGCAAAGGATGTGACAATCATCGCCGCCAATCCAGCGGCTGTGATAACAGGTGCCAATAACGGCATAGTCGTAAATAATTCCGGCAAAGATGCATCTACTTCAATCACTGTCGCGGGAGATGTAATTGGCACAAATCTGGCTGGCATAAATGTTCAAAACAATAGCGGGACAGCCAACCTCACCATCAATGCGGCCGATGTGAGCGGCGGCACCGATGGCATTTACAGCTTGAACGCCGGCACTGGATTTACGCGAATCACAACTTCTGGCGTGGTTGCAGGCGATAACAAAGGCATTAGCGCGAACAATCTTGCCTCGGCCAGTGACCTGACAATTAACGCACATATCGTGAGTGGTGAGAAAGCCATTATCGCCCTTAATCAGGGTACCGGATCGACTTCGGTGCGGACTACAGGTCTCGTCACAGGAACCGTTGGTAATGCAATATCCGTCACCAATCAGGCCTTGGCAGAGAGCCTTGCCATTGATGTGGTAGATGTCACGGCGAACGTCGAAAACGGTATTGACGCCATCAACAATGGTAAAGGCGTTACCGCATTGACCGTTCGGGGGGATGTTAACGCTGGCCGGATAGGGATTAACGTTCTCAATGCCGAATCTGCGAAAGATGTGACTATCGCTGCGGCTGATATCGCGACGTCGATCGTGGGAGCGAACAACGGTATAATTGTCACCAATTTCGGTCAGGGAGCATCTACCTCGATCGCTGTTGCTGGCAGTGTGGAGGGTACAAAACTTACCGGCATTACCGTTCAAAACAACATTGGCGCAGCTAACCTCACCATCAGCGCAAATAACGTGAAAGGTGGGACAGACGGCATATTCGCCATAAATCAAGGGACAGGTTCGACCGAGATTAAAACGTCCGGCGTGGTAGAAGGCGTTTTAAAGGGTATCTCGGTAAACAACTCGGCGTCGGCGAAAGATCTGACAATCAATGCAGCTAATGTGGCGGGCTCGATCACCGGGGGCGTCAACGGTATCCTGGCGTTGAACAACGGTATTGACGGATCGACCACCATCACGGCGGCCGGTACGGTTACAGGGACAACCAATGCGGGCATCTCTGCATCGAATGAAGTCAACAGTCTCAACCTGACCATCAATGCCAACAACGTCACAGGCGGGACCGACGGGCTTGTCGCGTTCAACGGAGGCAAAGGCGCAACCACGCTGGATGCTAAGGGCGACATCAAGGGTGTGCGCGATGGTGTGCATATTGAAAATGCCGCCACTGCGTCGACACTAACGGTATCGGTGAAGAATGTAACCGGCGGTATCGATGGCCTGGATGTCATCAACGACGGCACAGGAGCATCGACCGTTTCAATCAGCGGAAAAGTTGCTGGCGGAACGGGCGTGGGCGTGGCGACGACCAGCAAGGCTGGCAAGTTGACGACCATAAATCTTGCAGCGACAGCGGATGTTTCCGCAACGTCCGGAAATGCCATCACCAACGATCTGGGTGATAGCGTTCTGAACGTTGCAAATGGCGCCGTCATCACAGGTACTGTTCGTCTCGGCGACGGAAGCGATACGGCGAACATCCTGCTTTCGAGCACGGCCGCGTTCGCCGGGGTTACCGCGCTGGATGGTGGGGACAATTTTGCTGCTGCGGATGGTTTTGTGGACACGCTCAACTTGAACGGTGCAGGAAGTTTTGACCTGGTCGGTGCGCGTGTAACAAATTGGGAGTTGATCAATTTCAATGCGGGAACTGTCGGCTTCAGCGATGCGCTGATCACCGCCGGGGCGCTGAATGTGAACAACGGTGCCACCCTCAACGCTGCAAACAGCCTGGTCGCAACGGCAAATGTCAATGTCGCGTCCAACGGTACGTTGCTGGTGGGCAACGTGAGTGGCAACAGCAATGCACGCATTGTCGGCGATTTTACGAGCGCCGGATTAGTCAATCTCAGCGGTACGGTTGGCAAAGCAGGCGACAAGTTGAATGTCACTGCGAACTTCACCGGTGCAAATGGGCGAGTGCGCTTGGATACTGTGCTCGATGGTGACAATTCGCCGACAGATACACTCAATATTGCCGGTAATGCCATCGGCAGCACCCTGATTGTCGTCAAAAATGTGGGCGGCACAGGGGGTCTGACCCTCGGCGATGGTATCAAGCTCGTTCAGGTTGGTGGGAAGTCCGACCAAACAGCATTCCGATTGCTCGACGAAAACGTTCAGGCGGGCGGCTTCCGCTATGGTCTGTTCCTCGGCGGCATCGCTGACCCCAATGACCAGGATTGGTATCTGCGCACCACAGGTCTCAGCGATGTTGCCGCAACCACCCTTTCGTTCGCACGGTTGAGCGATGATATCGCAATGACCTTCCTGGGCACCTTGCACGAGCGCGTTGGTGAGCAAGAGCATCTTGCGAAACGCGGATATAGTGGCGGCGCGATGAGCGGGTTGTGGGGACGGTTCGTCGGCAAAGGCTTCCGTGAACGTCTCTCTTCGCGCATATTGGGTGATGTGAAGTCCAACGGGTCCATTACGGGTCTGCAGATGGGTCTTGATATCGTCCGCAATATCAAGGGCGACGGCTCTGCGACATTTGCCGGCATCTATGCGGGCCATGCCGATGGAAGTTCGTCCGACCAGAATGTCTTCCGCGGAACCGCTCGTCAGTCGGGTACTTCGAAAAGCGATGGTTGGCTGGCCGGCATCTATGGAACCCACTATGCTCCGTCGGGATGGTACGCCAATGCTGTGATCCAGTCGAACTGGCTCGATGCCAAGGCGATCGGCCGGAACGGTACGACGCTGGAGACAGACGGTCGCACGTGGCTGGGATCTGTGGAACTGGGTAAAGCGCTGAAGCTGGCAGAGCGTGCCGAGTTCGAAACGCAAGTCCAGTTGATCTATGGCAACACCAAGTTCGACACCGCTCTCGACAGCAGCGGGGCCGAAAACAGGGTTGATATCGAAAACAGCCTGATCGGCCGTGTCGGTTTCCGCCTCAAGACCACCAAAGGCGAAAAATATAACGCTGAAGGCGGCTTGTTCAGTGGGTACCTCAAGGCGAACCTGTGGCACAATCTGTCGGGCGCTGATGTGGAGCTGACCAATGCAGGTCAATCGGTCGGCGGTTTTGAGCCCAAAAAGACATGGGTCGATGCGGGTCTTGGAACCACGCTGACAATGTCGAAAAACACAGAGCTGTTTTTCGATGCGGATGTGGATTTCGGTCTCGACCAGAAAACCACCGCCGGAACCGGAAAAGTAGGTCTGCGGATCAACTGGTAATCGCAAATGCAGTTGGCGGAGTGCTTCGGGCGCTCCGCCAAATGCTGCGTGACTGGCACGTAAACACGACATTGCGCCGATGACCCGATTGCGACGGGCGCGGCATCAGGAAGCATTTTCCAACTGGGGAGCTGTGCCGGCTGGCAGGCTGATGAATAGGAGACCCGAGATGAAGAACACGACCAAGAAAAAATCAGAGGGCGCAAGCACGCCGCAACCTGTGACGTCCGAAAGTTCGTCCCCGGAATCGAACAGTATCAAATATTCGCAATCCGGTGGCCTCGTCGCCTTGCTGGCGCGGTTGAACATTTCGGTTGCGTTCACATCCTATCAGTCTGGTCTCCTCTATCTTCTGGGACGGAACAACCAGGGCGCCCATCTGCACCAGACGGGGATTCCCAAGCCGATGGGCCTGTCATTTGACGAGGGCATATTGTCCCTGTCATCGGGGTTCCAGATCATGTCGTTCCAGAATCCGCTGGCGCCGCATGAGCGTGTGAATAATCTCTTCGATGCTTGCTTCGTGCCGCGGGAAGTGCACATGACGGGCCTGTTGGATGCGCATGATGTTGGCGTCACGAGCGATGGCAGTGTGGTGTTCGTCAACACGCAGTTCAATTGCCTCGCCACTCCGGATCCGCGGCACAGCTTCAAGATGCTCTGGAAACCCGCCTTCACCAAAGAGCTGGTCAAGGAAGATCGGTGCCATTTGAACGGCCTCGCGATGCAGAATGGCGCGCCGGCTTATGTGACGGCGGTGAGCAAATCGGATACGATCGACGGCTGGCGGGACCGGCGGGCGAGCGGGGGCATTGTCATCGACGTCGCCAAGAACAAGGTCATATGTAACGACCTGTCGATGCCGCATTCGCCGCGGATGCATAAGGGCGAGCTGTGGGTCCTGAACTCCGGAAAGGGCGAGATCGGTGTCGTTGAAGGCGCTACGTCGGGCAAGGGCAAGTTTGTGCCGCGCGCATTCTGCCCCGGCTTTGTGCGGGGGCTGGCGTTTTACGAGGACTATGCCTTTGTCGGCCTGTCCAAGCCCCGTTATGAACGGTTCGAAGGCCTGGCGCTGGACGAGCGTTTGAAGGAAGCCGACAGCGAACCCTGGTGCGGTATTCAGGTCATTGATACGAAAAGCGGGACATGCGTCGAGTGGTTCCGCATCGATGGCGCGGTGGCCGAACTTTATGATGTGGAAATTCTGCCGGGCATCGCTTGCCCCATGGCGCTAAGTCCTTCTTCGCCGGAAATCATGAATTTCCTGACATGGGAAGGCAGCAGCTTGGCTGTTGCGGGATAGGGTCTTGCCAATCGTTCGGTAAATCCGGCGGCCTAGGCCGCTGGAAAACCGTACCAAAGATAAAGCCAGAACAGGCCGGCAACCAACCCGTTGGAAAGGCCGAACTCAGCCATCGCCTTTCGCGACAGCTTTTCCGCTTTATACAGCGCAAGGCTCAGCACGCACGCCCAGCTTTTGAGTGCCGCCCCGAAAATCAGGAACGGCCACACAAATTCGGGTTTGAAGAACAGATAGAGGTAAAACAGGCCGAAGGTTAAAGCCGTGCCCGACACGAACAGCCGCAGCTGCCAATAATCGTCCGGCCCCGAAACTCTGTGCATTCCCCGCAAGGATGAGATGAACAGATTGACCGCACCATAACCATTTAAGGCAGCGCCCGCGATCAACACATAATTTAAGGGCATCCAACATTTCCAATCGGCACCAATATTTCGGATTCCCATAAAAAAACGGATGGCAGACATCGCGAGATATCATGCCATCCGAGTTTGGGTACGATCACTAGGAAGGTGAATGAACCTGCGCTCATTCGGATCGACCAGCCCGTCATGGAAATAATGGGGAACCATGACGGGCTGGATTGACACTGCCATTTTCAAACACCGCAAAACGGTCCCGAAGTTGACGTTGCCAAATCTCAAAAGTCCTAAGAAAACAGCCTTGGCCTGCAGACCTCCTCTGTCTGATGCCGTATGTACATAGCGTTGCTAGGTTTGTAAATATAGTGACGCTACGAAAAATAAAATATTCGCGAAATTCTTCCGTCTAATTTCAGAGAGATAGCGCGAAGCTGCAGAGAATATGATTTCCCGCCCTCAAATTGGGCTCAAAAATCCCCGAAAACCGACGAATCACGCCGGAAAATGCAAAGGATCAGAAGTCGGTTGGCACGCCCGAACATATACCGGCATCCTAAACGAGGCTGCCCCGTGAACGCCTATCGGCTCGCCAGTTTCAACGCGGTGCCGCTTTTTACACCCAACCCCGTCAGGCCTAAAATGATCATGTCCGATATCCGCCGGTCGGCGTCGGCACGTTCCAGACGTCTCTCAACAAGATTGGCCATAAGAATTTGGCACAATCCGAGCCAGTAGAGCACGCCGCTACCCTCTGCCTCAGGTCGCACAAGACCTGCATCGACCGCCGCCCTGAAATCATGAACCAGGCCCTGGTTGAGCGGGTGGTCACGCGCGGTTGAACTTGCGTTACTGCGCAACAACACGGCGGTGCGCTTGGGATTGTTGCGTGCAAAGTCAGCCGCAACGCGCATGCCTCCTGCGATGCGCTTAACGGGGTCCGTCACGTCCGCATTGGCCCGCGTCACCATTGCTTCGAGTTCGACGCGCACTTCGGACGCGATGGCTTCGGCAAAAACCTGTTTGTCGGGAAAATGGTTGAAGAAACTCCCTTTGGCGACCCCGGCACGGGCAACCACTTCATCAATGGCGATCGCATCAATCGGACGTTCGACCAGCAGTTCGAAACCGGCCGCGATCAAGGCGGCGCGTGTTCGTGCGGCACGCGGAGATATGTTGAGGGGTTCGGGATGACTGGCCATTGCCGGATATTAGTTGACTAGATAGTCAAGTGCAATCTATTTGACTAAAAAGTCAACTATGAGTCGGAGAGGGAGCCGGAATGGCGGTTATCAAGATCCAGGATATTGCGCATGTGCGTTTTGCCGCGCCCGACTTGGCCGTCATGCGCGCCTTTCTCGAAGATTTCGGCATGCATTGTTTCGAAGAAGGCGGCCGACTTTACGGCAAAGGCGCCGACGGTCGCCCCTTCGTCCATGCCACGCACAAGGGGGATGCCAAATTCCTCGCGGTCGGATTCCGTGCCGCCGATGTGGCAGACCTCGAAAAACTTGCTGCTTCAGAAGGCGTGCCGGTTGAGGACCTTAACGAACCGGGCGGCGGCAAGATTGTCCGGCTATCCGATCCGGATGGCTACAGCGTAGAAATTGTCGCGGGACAGGCAAAAGCAGCACCCACCCCGCCGCCGACCGACCCCTTGCGTAACAGTGCATTTGCCCAACCACGGCTGCGCGCGTCTGTCCGGCTTGACGCCGCCCCCGCCCATGTCCGCCGGATCGGCCACGCGGTCCTTAAAGTCCGAGACTTTCGTGCATCGGAAAAATGGTACAAGGACCGCTTCGGTTTCCTGACGTCGGACGAGGTCGAGGCGGCAAAGGATGTGCCGTTGGGCGCGTTCATGCGCTGCGACAGGGGGGATGAACCTTCCGACCATCACACACTGTTTTTGGCCCAATTGCCGGGCGAACTGGGCCTGCTTCATGCCGCGTTTGAGGTCAGCAACCTCGATGATCTGATGCTCGGTCACCAGCATCTGAAAGCCAGGAAGCATAAGCCTGCTTGGGGTGTAGGCCGACATATCATGGGCAGCCAGATTTTCGATTATTGGAAAGATCCGTTCGGCAACGAACTGGAACATTGGACAGATGGCGACCTTTTTACCGCAGCCGACCCGCCACAGAAAATGCCCATGAGCGCCTTGCTCGCCGTGCAATGGGGTAGTCCCCACCCGATGTTTGCCGGAAAGATGCCGCCACCGCCGGCTCTTATTGCTTTCTTCACCGCCCTTTCGATCCGCCTGAAACAGATGTTCACCCGCCAGCACAAAGGAACCGCCGCATGAAACTCGCTACCTACACAGCCAACGGACAAACCCGCACGGGCATCGTCGTCGGTGATGCGATTATCGACAGCGGTGTCGCGGGAACGATGATCGACCTCATCCGGGATTGGGATCACCACAAGGGCGATCTTGAAAAGAAAGCTGCGGCAGGCGGGGGTGTCCCGTTGACATCGGTGCGGCTTGAAGCACCTGTGCAACGTCCCGGCAAAATCTTCGCGATCGGACTCAATTACGCCGATCATATTGTTGAATCCAAAATGGAAACACCGCAGCGGCAGGTCTGGTTTACCAAGGCGCAAACCAGCGTCAACGGACCGTATGACGATATCGAGATCGCCAAAGGGACGATGACCAATGACTATGAGGTCGAACTGGTCGCCATCATCGGAAAAGGCGGCAAACATGTGAGCGCAGATGATGCTGCGGGCACCATTTTTGGCTATTGCGTCGGCAACGATGTGACCGAGCGGATGTGGCAGCATGGCGGGCCCCAATGGTCGCTGGGGAAAAGCTTCGATACCCATGCGCCCATGGGGCCATGGATCGTTACAGCAGATGAGGTCGACGACCCCCATAGCCTTGGCCTTCGTTGTTTCGTCAACGGCGAGCAACGCCAGAGTTCGAATACCGAACATCTCGTGTTCAACATCTGGAGCCAGATCGAGCATCTGTCCGTTGGTATGACGCTGGAGCCCGGCGATTGCCTGTTCACCGGGACACCCGGTGGTGTCGGTGCCGCCATGGATCCCCGCCAGTTCCTTCAGCCGGGCGATATCGTCCGCTGCGAAATTGACGGATTGGGCCATATTGAAGGCACCATGGTCGCGGAAGTCTAGGCAATGATGCTCGACTGCGATGTGCTGATTGCGGGCGGCGGTCCGACAGGCGTAACCTTGGCAATTCTGCTCGCAAAGCGCGGCATCTCGGTCATCGTTCTGGAAAAAGAGGCGGACATTTATCCGCTGCCCCGTGCCGCGCATATTGACCATGAAGGAATGCGCATATTGCAAGAAGCCGGTGCGGCCGATGATGTCATGGCGACAAGCCGCCGCGTTACCCGCTATGATTTCCTCAATGCCAAGGGCGACCTGCTGCTGCGGTTCACCGGATCCGATCGAACCGGACCCGGCGGGTGGCCGGCGGCAAATATGATCCATCAACCCAGCGTCGAGACTGCCTTACGCCGATCTCTGGCTTGCGAGACACTAGCAACGCTGCACAGCCGGTGGGAATTGACCAGTTTTCAGGACGAAAGCGATTTCGTCACCGCACAGATCAACACGCCGGATGGCGATCAGACAATCCGTGCGCGGTATCTTGTCGGTGCGGACGGTGCGCGTTCGCCCGTTCGCAAAATGTCGGGCATCCACTTTGACGACCTCCGCTTCGAAGAAGCGTGGCTCGTCGTCGATATGCTCGTGGACGACTATTTCAGGTTGCCCACCGCAAATTTGCAGATTTGCAATCCCGAGCGGCCAACGACCTGCGTGCTGATGGGGGAAGGGCGGCACCGTTGGGAATTCATGATCAAACCGAACGAAACGGCCGAACAGGTGAGCGACGACGCCTTCATCGAAAAGCTGATGGAACCCTGGGACGTCAAAGGCGCCGTGCGGTTGGAGCGCAAGGCGGTTTACACCTTCCGCGCGCGTATTGCCGAACATTGGCGCAAGGGACGCGTGCTCTTGGCGGGGGACGCGGCACATCAGACACCACCTTTTGCCGGGCAGGGGATGTGTTCCGGATTGCGTGATGCGGCTAATATCGCGTGGAAGCTGGCGGCGGTCGTAAAGGGTGAAGCGGATCCGAGGCTTCTGGATAGCTACCAGAAGGAACGTGCGCCGCATTTGCGTGCAACAATCGACATGGCGATCATGATGGGACGCATGGTCTGCACGACCAGCAAATGGTCAGCATTCATGCGCGATATGAAATTCAAACTGGGGCGGATGCTGGGCAAGCTTCCCGACGGACCGCCCGCCTATCCGCCGATAATGGAAGGGGCCATATTGGCGGGCAGCGAGGGCGCGGGCCGTTATTTTCCGCAACTCATGTCTGCAAACGGTGTACGCATCGACGATATTCTTGGAAATAGGCATTGGCTAATCGAACGCGACCGCCTGACCGAACCGGCTCTGGCGCCCTTTGGTCATTCGCTGTGCGAATGGCTTGATGCACACAATGCGGACGCCGTGCTCGTGCGCCCTGACCGGTATGTCTTCGGAACCGGTTCGCGCGACCAGTTACACGCGGCTTGGCAGAAAATGACCGGCACAGCCTGAGCCGCGATTTGCGCGTATGCGACGTCGCTTATGCGACCGAGGCGGTGGTAACGGCGGGATTCAGAAGTTCCGCATTTTGGCGGGTAATCTGCATCAGCCAGTTCTTGCCGGCCTTTATGCGCTCAAGCGAACGGTTATCCTTATGCGTGACCAACCAGAAATTCCGGTTGATCGTGCTTTCCGGAAATATCGATGTCAGTGTGTCATCCGTGTCGCCGATAAAGCATGGCAACACCCCAATGCCTGCGCCGACTGCGACCAGTCTGTGTTGTGCGATGATGCTCGACGAGCGGATATCGGGTGTCAGACCGGGTACGAGATCATCCAGATAGTTGAGTTCGGGCGCATAAACCAGGTCAGGAATATAGCCGATCAAATGATGCTCGTTCCCCAATTCCTTTAGCCGCGTTGGCTGACCGTTTCGGGCAAGGTAGTTTTTACTCGCATAGAGCCGCAATTGATAAGACGACAGTTTCTGCGCGATGACATGTCCGGCTTTAGGCCGTGACATGACGACAGCAATATCCGCCTCCCGTTTGGACGGACTTAAAAAACCACTACTGGCCACAATTTCCAATTGGAGTTCGGGGTAACGTTCCACAAATTGGGGGACATGCTGGGTCAGGAACCATGAGCCGAATCCTTCCGACACACTAATGCGCAACGTACCGCTCGGCCCGCTGCCCCGCGGTGCCGTCGGCTGGACAGCGTCGGCCGCCGCGGCCATAACTTCAATTGCGTTGAGCAACTTCTCCCCGGCCTGTGTCACGGCCTGCCCCTCGCGGGTCTGCTCGAACAGGGTGTAGCCGATCTGGCTTTCGAGCCTGCGGATACGGCGCCCTACGGTTGTGGCATCGACGCCCATTTTCTTTGCCGCCCGTGCGATTTGCCCGGTCTGCGCCACGACGATAAACGCCCGATAATCGTTCCAATCATTTACCTGCATAATTGCAGGTATCGCTAGCAATATTATATGTTGCCTGCAATTATAGATTGGCTCACATAGCAGCGAACTTATTCGAGAGAGGATATTTATGCGGCAGGTCGATCATTTCATTCATGGCGGTGCAGGCGCGGCAGGAACGCGTTTTGCCGATATCATGGACCCCAATAATGGCGGCGTTCAGGCGCAGGTTGTGCTGGGTGACCGATCCGTGCTGGATGCCGCTGTGGCCGCCGCACAGGCAGCGCAACCCGCATGGGCCGCAATGAACCCGCAGCGCCGTTCGCGCGTGATGTTCGATTTCAAAGCCCTGATCGAAAAGCATATGGACGAACTTGCCCATATGCTGAGCGCCGAACATGGCAAGGTCATCGCCGACAGCAAGGGCGATATCCAGCGCGGACTTGAGGTTGTGGAGTTCTGCTGCGGCCTTCCGCATGTGTTGAAGGGGGAATATACCCATGGCGCAGGACCCGGCATCGATGTCTGGTCGATGCGCCAGCCATTGGGCATTGGCGCAGGCATTACGCCGTTCAATTTCCCCGCGATGATCCCGCTGTGGATGGGTGCGGTTGCGACCAGTGTCGGCAATGCCTTCATTCTGAAGCCATCGGAACGCGACCCGAGCGTGCCCAACCGTTTGGCGGAACTCTTTCTGGAAGCAGGCATGCCTGCCGGGATTTTCCAGGTCGTGCATGGCGACAAGGAAATGGTCGATGCGATCCTCGACCACCCGGCCATCAGCGCAGTCAGCTTTGTCGGTTCTTCGGATATCGCGCATTATGTCTACAACCGCGGCGTTGCTGCGGGCAAGCGCGTGCAGGCCATGGGCGGCGCGAAGAACCACGGTATTGTGATGCCCGATGCCGATCTCGACCAGGTGGTCAACGATCTGACAGGCGCCGCTTTTGGCTCGGCTGGTGAGCGCTGCATGGCGTTGCCTGTCGTGGTGCCGGTGGGCGACGATACTGCCGAGCGGCTGAAGGCCAAGCTCATTCCCGCCATCGAAGCCTTGCGGGTGGGAATCTCGACCGATGCCGACGCGCATTATGGTCCGGTGGTGACCGCACAGCACAAGGCGAAAGTCGAAGGCTGGATACAGACCTGCGTCGACGAGGGCGGCGAGCTGGTGGTCGATGGCCGGGGCTTCAAGCTGCAGGGGCATGAAGAAGGCTATTTCATCGGCCCGACGCTGTTCGACCATGTCACCACGGATATGGAAAGCTACAAGGAAGAGATCTTCGGCCCCGTGCTGCAGATGGTACGCGCCGCCAATTTCGAAGAGGCGCTCGCGCTGCCGAGCAAGCATCAATATGGCAATGGCGTAGCGATCTTCACCCGCAACGGCCACGCCGCGCGCGAATTTGCGGCGCGGGTAAATGTCGGCATGGTGGGCATCAACGTGCCGATCCCCGTGCCAGTCGCCTATCACAGCTTTGGTGGCTGGAAACGCTCGGGCTTTGGCGACACCGATCAATATGGCATGGAAGGCATCAAATTCTGGACCAAGGTCAAGAAGATCACCGCCCGCTGGCCTGACGGTTCGCCGGACGGCACCAACGCCTTCATCATTCCGACAATGGGGTAAGCTCCATGAAAATCGCGTTTATCGGGCTGGGCAATATGGGCGGCGGGATGGCTGCGAACCTTGTGAAAGCAGGGCATGAGGTCAGCGCGTTCGACCTGTCGCCCGAGGCGCTTACCCGGGCGGAGGAGAATGGCTGCGCTGTCTTCGGCACCGTGCAGGAAGCCGTAACCGGCGTCGATGCCGTCGTATCAATGCTTCCCAATGGCGCCATTGTCGACGCGGTCTATGGCGCGGATGTCATCGGCCAAGCGCCGCAAGGCGCGCTGTTCCTCGATTGCTCCACCATTGATGTGGACACCGCGCGTAAAGTAACAACGGCTGCAGAGGCCGCAGGCTATGCGATGGTCGACGCCCCGGTATCGGGCGGAATCGCCGCGGCCAATGGCGGCACGTTGACCTTCATGGTCGGTGGCACAGACGATGCCTTCGCGCGGGCCGAACCAATATTGGCGGCGATGGGTAAGGCGGTTATCCACGCGGGAACGAGCGGCGCAGGGCAGGCGGCGAAAATCTGCAACAACATGCTGTTGGGCGCTTCGATGATCGCGACTTGCGAGACGTTCAGACTGGCGGAAAAACTCGGCCTCGATCTCCAGACCTTTTACGACATCTCGTCCAAGGCATCGGGTCAGAACTGGTCGATGACCAGCTATTGCCCCGTTCCCGGCGTCGGCCCCCAAAGCCCCGCGGATAACGGCTATCAGGGCGGCTTTGCAGCAGCGCTGATGTTGAAGGACCTGAAGCTCGCGATGGAAGCGGCAGACTCGGTCGATGCCGAAGTGCCCATGGGCGAAAAAGCCGCCGCGCTTTACGAGGCTTTCGCCCAAAACGGTTCAGGCGGCATGGATTTTTCGGCGATCATCAAAACGCTTTAAGGGCAGCTATCACTTTTGCGCGAGATCCAGCAGATATTTCCCATAGGCTGTTTTCTCAAATAGCCTGCCCCGGGCGATAAGCTGGGTCTTGTCAATAAAGCCCTGCAAATAGGCGATTTCTTCGAGGCAGGCGATTTGGGTGCCGGTTCGTTTCTGGATCGTGCGTACAAATTCGCTCGCCTCAATCAGGCTGTCATGCGTGCCGGTATCGAGCCAGGCATAGCCCCGGCCCATCCGTTCCACGTAGAGCTGATCGGCTTCCATGTAGATCCGGTTGAGATCGGTGATTTCAAGTTCGCCGCGGGCAGACGGCTTTAGCTGACGTGCATATTCCGCCGCGTTTCCGTCATAAAAATAGAGGCCGGTAACCGCCCAGTCCGATTTGGGCGCGGTCGGTTTTTCTTCAATGCTGATTGCGCGTCCGTCGCTGTTCAATTCCACCACGCCATAAACGGTAGGATTGTCGACATGGTACGCAAACACCGTGGCACCCGTGGTTCGCGTCCGGGCATGGGATAGAAGTTCGCTAAAGCCGGCGCCGAAAAATATATTGTCACCCAGAACAAGCGCGGACGGTTCAGTACCTATAAAATCGGCTCCGATATGATAGGCCTGGGCAAGACCCTCTGGCTTGGGTTGAATGGCAAATTCGATATTCAGGCCAAGCTCGCGGCCATCGTCGAAAAGACGCCGATAATTATCAATATATTCGGGCGAAGAAATGATCAGAATGTCACTAATTCCCGCCAGCATCAGCGCCGACAACGGGTAATAGATCATCGGCTTATCATAGATAGGCAGCAGCTGTTTGTTGACTGCCAATGTCGCGGGGTGAAGGCGTGTGCCGCTACCCCCTGCTAAAATAATGCCACGCATAGAATAATCCCTGGTACGATATTTAACGAAAATGTTCTTCCAATATGCTGTCGACCGCATGTTGCCAGCTTTGAGCTTCTATTCCAAAATCCCGCGCAAGCTTCCGGGTAGCCAGTCTCGAATTGGCAGGCCTGCGGGCAGGAGTAGGGTAAGAGGTCGTCGGTATCGGCGTAAGCTGTGGTGCGCGAACGCCAAATTTTTCCGCTTGTTTGAAAATATAGGCGGCCAGCTCAAACCAGCTTGCTTCACCCTGGTTCACGAAATGCCATGTCCCGCTTTTGTCGCGCAACTGTTGCGCGATCGTCAGGACCGCTTGGGCCAAGTCGCCGACGCTGGTTGGGTTCCCGACCTGGTCCGATACAATCTGAAGTTCATCGCGCTCACCACCCAAGCGCAACATTGTCGTCAAAAAATTTCGGCCCTTTGGGTCCAGTAACCACGCCGTGCGGACAATGGCGTGCTGCACACCTGTGGCGCGGATCGCATTTTCACCGGCCAGTTTAGTCATACCATATATTCCAAGAGGATTTACCGGATCATCTTCATCATAGGGCGCCTGCTTTGTGCCGTCGAAGACATAATCGGTCGAAACATGAATGATCGGAATGCTCCGCCGCGCGCATTCCTCCGCCAATATTGCCGGCGCAGTGCCGTTGACGGCATGTGCGATTTCCGCGTCGCTTTCAGCCTTGTCGACGGCGGTGTAAGCCGCGCAGTTGATTACACCGTCCAGATTCTGGGCGGCCATGCTCGCTCGGATAGCGTCGGGATCGGACAAATCCATCTCGGAGCGCGTCGGACAAAATATTTCGAAATCCAGATCTTGGGATAGCTCTGCCACCGCCCCGCCAAGTTGTCCGGTGGTGCCGGTAACCAGCCAACGACCCATCAATCCGGGACCCCGGTTTTTTGAAGACCCAAGCGGTCACCCTGATAGGCACCGGACATGATGTCTTCCCACCATGTGCGGTTATCGAGATACCATTGGACTGTTGCGCCTATGCCGTCTTCAAAACTGTGCTTCGGTTTCCAGCCAAGCTCATTTTCCAATTTTGTCGCGTCGATCGCATAGCGGAAATCATGACCGGGTCGATCGGATACGAATGTGATCTGGTTTCGGTAACTGCGCCCGTCCGCCTTTGGACTAAGTCTATCAAGCGTGTCGCAAATTGCTTCGACAACAGCGATATTGGTCCGCTCGGACCGCCCGCCAATCATGTAGCTGTCGCCGACCTTGCCCTTTTCAAACACGGCTTGCAGCGCCCGAACATGATCGTCCACATAAAGCCAGTCGCGCACATTGTCGCCGGCGCCATAGACAGGCAAATTTTCACCGGCCAGGCATTTGATGATCATCAGAGGGATCAGCTTTTCCGGGAAGTGGAACGGACCGTAATTGTTGGAGCAATTTGTAATCAGTACCGGCAAGCCATAGGTATGGTGCCACGCCCGGACGAGGTGGTCCGAACCGGCCTTGCTTGCCGAATAGGGTGATCGCGGATCGTAAGCCGTTTCCTCGGTGAAAAATCCGTCTTCGCCCAATGCCCCGAATACTTCGTCCGTGGAGATATGGTGAAAGCGAAAACTTTCCTTTGAAGCGCCGTCGAGGGACCGCCAATAGTTCAGAGTTGCCGAAAGCATCGAAAAGGTTCCGACAAGATTGGTCTCGATAAAAGCTGCGGGCCCGTCGATTGAACGATCCACATGACTTTCAGCCGCCAAGTGGGTCACGACATCGGGTTTGAACGACCGGAGAATCTCGGTGATTTTTGCCGTGTCGCAGATATTGGCTTGCACGAAATCGTAACGATCCGATTCCGCAACGGATGCGAGAGATTCGAGATTCCCGGCATAAGTCAGTGCGTCAACATTCAGCACATTGTGCGAGGTGTTCTGGACCAAATGGCGCACCAAAGCCGAACCGATAAATCCGGCACCGCCAGTGACAAGGATGTTTAGCGGTTGGCTCATTTGGGAACTTTCAGCGGCTGGAGCGGGTTGCCATCATAAGGGAAGTCGATATCTGCTTCCTTTAACATCGGCAATTTCCTGTCCTTTTCAGAAAGCAACGGAGCCCGGCCTTGGAGAGGCCAATCAATGCCGATTGTGCTGTCATCCCAGGCTATTCCGCCATCTGCCTCCGGTGCGTAATAGGCGTCGACCTTATACGCAACCTCGGTATCATCTTCCAAGGTGAGGAAGCCATGGGCGTATCCCGATGGAATAAAAAGCTGCTCTCCCTTTTCGGCGGTTAACTCCGCGCCGATCCATGCGCCGAAAGTCGGTGAATCGCGACGAATATCCACCGCGACATCGAATATGCGGCCTCGTAAGCACCGCACCAGCTTGGCTTGAGCGTAGGGGATGGACTGATAATGAAGTCCGCGAATTGTCCCGGCCTGTCGTGACAGTGAATGATTGTCCTGACAAAAATCAGTCACGATACCCAAATCGGCATAACGTTGTCGGGTCCATGTTTCTACAAACCATCCGCGCGCATCTGCGAAAAATCTTGGAATGATCAGCTGGACCGTCATGACATCCGCTCAAACGTGCTAACTGAGTTCAACAATATTGGTTCGATCATTAACGAGTGTCCGCTTTCGATGGCTTTGGTCAAACCGATATATTTCGGCATATTCACGTGGTTCCGGCTTATTGGCGATCTATCAAAAGTGACGGACCGTCCGCGCGAGTACCGACCCGATTCTTATCTACGATGAGCCCGCTGCCATTGACGATGCCAGCTTTCTCTTTTCTGTTCTGGTTTTCGGAGATTATCCGTGTCTGCGGAGTGACCAGCAAGCCGGTCTCACTTTTAGCATCGTGTAATTCGGTGCTTAAGGGGCGCTCCATTTCGATTGCAGCCGCTACATCCGCATCGGCGCCAATATTCACGAAAATCTCTTCAGATACCGGGGTCGAACCGGCGACTTTCATCTGTGGCAGTTGTTCAATTCCCGAATAGCGGTTCCGAAACGCCGCCAGGGTTCCGTTACGTCCCGACCACCTGTAAAAAATGTGCGAACCGACTGTCCTGAGCTTTGAGAGGCTGGAGCTCCAATAGGGGACGACCCAGATGGTGTGATAATGCGTGGCCAGCCCGACGCTCGGCTCCACATAGCCCGCAAGCGCCCGTGCTGCGATAGCCTGCGCACGTGCCCAACCCGCCTGTGACGGACGCCGCGCGAGAGAGCCGTCGCATGTGAAGCTGAACTGGCAACCTGTGGTCCGTTCGGACCCTTGAAAAACGACGCCACACACGCTGTTGGCATATTCAGGATGCCTGACGCGGTTCAATACCACCTGGGCAACGGCGCGCTGTCCTGTAACACTCTCTGAATCCGCCTCATAATAGACGGCGGCTGTCAGGCACTCGATCGCCAGCATTTTGCTTCGCGCGGATATGGATGACGACTGGATGGAAAACGGCAGAGCAGGGACGATTGGCTCTTGCGTGTCCGGTACTGCGGCGTTGATCGCCACTGCCGCCTCCGGGTCGACATCTTCTCTAAAGCGAAACTGGATGGGTTCGGATGCCGGGGGCTTCGCCGCTTCCTTGCTGTCCTGCGAAATTCGCCAGATGCCTATCGGTGCTGCGATAGCTGTATAGACGGCGCCAACCGCAACCGAAAGCAGCAGTCCCACCGCTGCGAACAGCGCGAAAATGCCTACCGATCTAGATGCATATTTGGCTTTGGAGCGCAGCATGTCATCCCGTCAACTTAATGGGCCATCTTCTTAACAAGAAAGAGGCCAGCCATCATGTGGCCAGCCTCCAACTCAAATGCAATTGGTAAGATCAGCAGCTGTTATGCAAACTGGAAACGTACCCGCGTTTTGGCCCGGCTGCGCATTGCGAAACCGATGGCGCCAAAACCAAGAAGCATCAGCATCCAGGTGCCGGGTTCAGGAACCGCGTATACGGCGTCCATATCCGCTCTCAATGCAACGGGATTAACCCCACCGCCTGCTTGGTTGAATACGTTGAATACGACGGTGTTCGTTCCAAAAAGGAAATTACCGCCCGTGTTCAGCGCGATGCCCGCGCCGTTGAATGACGTATTGCCCGTGGTTACCGGGTTGGTGATCAGTACCCCGTTCAGCAAAATAGATACGATATTGTTATCGGCCCACAATGTTCCGATCAACCGTGCTGTCGACAGCTGCGCAAACGCTGGGATCGTGAATACGCGTGTGAAGGCAAAGGTCGTGTTACCTGGCTGGTTGGTCGTGGTTTCCGGATAGATATATTGGGCGCCATTCACAGGGGCGTTGTTCGGCGCGTTGTACGTAACTGGTACGGACGATGGAACAACAGCCGTTGTGGTGACATTCGTCGTCAGGTTTGTCACCGTCCAGCTGCTGTTAGTGTCCAGCGACTGCGTGATCTGGGTGGCTGCAGAAGCAGCGGTAGGAAGGGAGACTGCGGAGAAGGTTAACGCCAATGCCAATGTGTGCTTAATCATGTTTAGTCCCTTTTTATCCAAACAAAGCCTTATTCAAGCGAAGCTGGGACACATTATTGCTGCGTCCGCACATCGAAATTCCGACTTATTATACTTGGTCTAACCTTTGTTGCGGCCAGACTGTTCCTTACCAAATGCAATTTCTTTCAAGTAATGAAACTGCACTTCAACTAAACCACACCTTCCAGTTGGAATGCCCTTCGACACAACTGGGCAGGGTAACCTACCGATCTATTTGATGTTCGCAGTTACAAGGATATGCCCTGCGATATATTTTTGTTAACCGCATTAGATAAGGTCGGGTATTTACTATCCGTTAACTAATGTCAACAGCCTGCCGCAAAATAAATTGTGCAGTGCGGCATCGGGGATTGCCATCGGTCACTCCCGTAGCGGTAGGACGATTATAAGATATTGAAAATGCTAAAAATATATAGGGTTCGTCGAACGTGGTCTGCCTATGAAATCTCTTGTAAAATCAGACGAACCGAAATCAGGCGGGGTGCCGCACGCACATAATCGTATCGGTCGGTTACCTATATCCGAAGATGTGGCGAAGATGCGCGGAAACATAAGAAAAATCAGGTTTTTGTGCTGTAATAGCCCTCATATTTGCCGCCATATCCATAGGGATCGCCAACTCCGCCGTTGAAACGATTAAATACAGTTCCCAAAAGCGGCGTAGGTTCAATGAATTGCAGGGCGCTTTGAAGTTGCTTTTTAGTTGTAACGCCCTGTTCGACAATCATCACCACGCCGTCCAGCTGACCTGCGACAAGGATGGCATCGTCATTCGCAAAGATCGGCGGCAGGTCGACAATGACGATAGCGTCGGCGGGCAATGCGCGCATGACTGCGATCAGCGATTCAAACCGATCGCCGACCATCAACTCGGCTGAATTGACCATCGCGGGGTAGGACGGGAACACGGCGAGATTTGTGGTCCCGATGCGGCGACCTATGGATTTGAGCTCGACATCATCGCCCATCAGAAATTCGGTTAGTCCGACATTGCCTCTAATTCCGAAGATACCGGCGACGGATGCGCGCCGCAAATCGAGATCAAGTAAATAGGTTTTCCGGTTCGAGAGCATCCCCAACGACGCGGCCAGATTCGATGCGACAAAGGATTTGCCGGCACCAGGCGCCGCCGATGTGATCCCGATCAGCTTACCGTGTGTCGGCCCCAGCTTCTTGATGATTTGAGCCCGGAGCAGGTTGAAAGGCCGCGACCTTGCATCATTGGAGTCGACGGCGACCAGCTTGTCGCTCGACTGCGCGGGGTCCAAAACGTCCAGGGTTTCGAGAAATGGTACATTAATCAGACGCTTTTCGTCGTTAAATGCAATCCGTCCATATGGTTCGTTCATTGTACCAATCTTTCGTAAATTAGGACGATTGCCTGCGGCGGAAATTGGTCATTCTTGCCCAGACCCGGCTTGCCCAGCCCATCGATGCATCGCCTACACCGGGAATCGTCGGTATCGAAACAAGGGGTGCAAAACCGGTGGCCGCCTGAATATCAAGCACATCGCGGACGGGGCGTCTGATTATTTCGATCAACAATATCACCATCAGGCCAAGACCAAAACCCATTCCAAGTCCGCCCGCGATGAGTATCGGGCGATTGGGGGATATGGCTTTATCCGGAACGACGGGCGGATCGATGACGGACAAACGCTCGCCCTTCTGTTCATTCTCGGCCTTCGCGTTCGATTGCGCAGCCATCAGGCGCGTGGATACGCCTTCATATTGCTTGTTCAGGGCGTCCAGTTTCTGCTGCTGCTGGGCGACTTCTTCGAGGATAAGCGGCGCGCGGGCTTGCGCGCCCTGGATCGCCGAGATGCGCGAGCTTTCCTGCGCCTTTGCGGATTGCAGGGCGCCGATCTGGGCGTTGTTGGAGGCGATCTGCTGGTCGATCGTGTCCTGCGGCAGCTTGGCCAGATTATCCGCCGCCAACCGCCGTGCCTCGGCCAGACGTCGCTTGGCAATGGCGATGTCGGGATGGTTTTCCGAATAGCGCGCTTGCGCCGCCGCGAGCTCTGCCTGCGCGCTGGCGACCAGCGGATCGCGTTCGGACGAGGATTTACGCGCCTCCCGTTGGGCGTTCAGCTGGATATTTTCGCGCTGGAGGGCGATGATCTGCGCGTCATATCCGCCGGATTGGCCAGCGAAAATCGACATGCCCGTGCTCGACAGAGCCGCTCCATTCGCGCCCTTGACCTGTTCGATCGAGCTTTCGAGCGCGGATATCTGCGTTTGTAGGGCGGTTGCCTGCTCGGTGAGGAACTGGACGGTGTTCGTCGCTTGCTCCGAATTTTTCGTCGCATCCAGCAGCAGAACCTGCTCGGTCATATCCTGCGCAACGGCCTGAGCCTGCGCGGCGGTCTCATAATCGAAGCTCAGCGAAAAAGCGACGGTCGAGGATTTGCCGTTGCCCGCTTTCTGGAACTGGGCCGAGACCGCGTCGATTGCAGTGGACGTACGCATGTCTTCCACAATTTCCGACAGGGATTTGCGCGCGCGGTCCTTGGTGTACAGACGATGTTTCTGGATAAGCTCGATCAGTCGTGGTCGGCTCAGCACCTGTTGGCGGATTTTCGCGATGCGCTGATCGATGATATCCATGTCCTGCGTCCCCGCCACGTCTTCGGGCAGCAAGGGCGATTCCACCAGAAGGGTCGCCGTCGAGCGGTACATGGTCGGCAACAGAAAGGCAGCCGCAATGCCGGCAATGAGGCACAGGATGGTCGGAATGATAATCCAGTAGATGCGCTGCCTTATAATTGCCGGCAGATGCGCCAGCAGATTCGGGGACATGTCCTCATCTTCAAAGGTATCGCGGCCCATTACACTCTTCCAAATTTAAGGGTTAGCCCGACCAAAGCCTGCACATTGGATCGTTTGGCAAAGGTTACATCGGAACTATTTGCATAAGATGTGGCAACATGGATCCGCGCACGATCATTCAGACGACGTTCCACACGGCCAAACATGCGCACCGTTTCCAATTTGGTAGTACCGCCCACCAGAGGTGCGGACGCCACCGAATAGCTTGTTCCCGATTGCAGGGTATCGCGGCTTGAAAGCTTGACGCTGTAATTTGTTCCAAGCGACGTTTGGGTGCGGATGCCGCCCAATGCGGTTGGAATAACCTGCCTCTGGGCATCCACGCAAAAATTGTCGCGTGCACCACGGTAACAAACAGACCCCGATCCGGCAAATGCCGTCACGTTGAGCTTGCCCGTGGCTGTAACAACCCGTGTAATCGAAGCACCAGCCGTGGCGTTGATGACAAGCTGTGCCGTCAGGCGGGCTTTGAGCGACAATCGCGGGGATGAGATATGGGCGTCGCCAAACCGGATATATTTGAAGTCGCCGACGCTTTCTTCATACATTCCGCCGATCGAGACTTTGTCGTTGATCTGCCTTGAAAAGGCCAGGCTGTGGGACACAAAATTATAGTCGTTCAAGCCGCTATTTTTGCGATAGCGCTGTAAACTGACGTTGCTTGCAAAAGTCAGCTGGTCAAACCGGTTCGGTTGAAAAACAACCGAGGCACCCGCCGTCACTGCTTCACGACGCGTTTGCCGCCCCAACAAGGTAATGTCGTTCAGGATGACGTCGGGCGGAGGCGGGGTCTCAGGCGCTTGCGGCGGCTGCAGCGGTTCTTCCGCTGTTGGCTGCAATGCGTTCAGGTCGCTGTTTGATACATTTGATACGACGGACACATTGGCCGCTAATGTCGTGCGGGCATCGACGCGATGACGTCCCGAAATCGTTGCCGATACATTTTGGACAGATTTGTACGTGCCGGCATATTCGACATGCTCTACACGCGCCTGCAGGGCGATTTCGGAAACCCCGTCGGAATGCTTGATAGCTGGAGCAACTTCCAACCTGAATGAAGCCACTTCCGGGTCATTATTGACCCCTAAAAATGGATTGCTATCGAACGCGGTCGACGTTGTCAGCGTGGCTCCACTTTGCGTATCCGCATAA
The DNA here is from genome assembly GCF_009768975.1 of Sphingorhabdus lacus. Classification (NCBI taxonomy): domain Bacteria; kingdom Pseudomonadati; phylum Pseudomonadota; class Alphaproteobacteria; order Sphingomonadales; family Sphingorhabdaceae; genus Sphingorhabdus; species Sphingorhabdus lacus. The sequence continues at coordinate 3,402,241 of NZ_CP035733.1, forward strand.
GCGGGGGCTGGCAAAGCGGCATGGCCAAAGCCGGCAGCTGGAATAGTCCAGATGCCTGCCTTAAAATAATCACCAAAGCGCGACCCGGTTTCACTCATGGGACAATAACGGTGTCACCGCTTTCGATCATCAGGATGTTCTTCGCCGTTTCGGCGTCGACAGACCGATTTCGCAAAATGTCTGCGAGCTTTGCTTTAATCATCACAAGTCCGCCCGCTGTCTTGCGCACGACCACAATATTGTCGAGATTGGCAAATTCATCTGTGCCGCCCGCAAAGCTTAAAGCTTCGAGCAAAGTGACATAGCGACCGGGCGTAAAGGTCCCCGTCGACTTCACTTTTCCAATAACGGAAAATTGCAGTCCCGACGGGTTGCGAACCGATACGGTTACGTTGGGAACTTTGCCATCGAAATACTGACTTACCAATCCCGCAGTGATTTCTTTTTCCACTTCGACCGAAGTCTTTCCTGCGGCCTTGATAACGCCGACCAACGGATAGCTGAACGTTCCATCCGGCAAAATTTTTACAACTCGTTGCAACTGTTCTTCTCTCCAGACATGAATTTCAAGCTCATCTCCGGGATTGATTCTGTAAACTGGCAGGTTGGTTGCGGCGGCAATTGTGCCTTGAGGCGCTGCCCGCTGCATGGCGCAAACCGGCTGTACACCTAGCGCAAATGCGGCCACGCAGAATAGAGCCAATGCTCGTTGCATCACGTACCTCTTGTCATTTTTTGAAAATTATTGCGTCTCATGGACGAGATTCGGCATCGAAAGTCAATGTCGTTAACTCGCTACTAGCGCTTCTTGGCGCTACTCTCTAGTAACAATTTATAACCCACATCTGTTCACCAACATCCTGCATGCGATCGAGTCTGGTTTGAGAATTCCCAACGCTTTTCGAAACATTACCCGATTCATTCTGATATGCTGTCTGGCATCGTTATCGGCGAGTTGCGGTGACAAATTGCAAAAGGCATCCGAATTTGCAACGGTTGCCGAACAGCAATTTGCAGGTGGGGACTTGGAGGCCGCACGTCTTAGCATTCAGAAAGCAATTGCAACTCGAGACGACGTAGCCGCCTATTATATTTTGCTGGGACAGATCGAGGTTCAATCGCAAAAGCCGGTAAGCGCGTTCAACGCCTTCTCGCTTGCTCTAGATCTTGAAGCCGACAATGTTCAAATCCTTCAGAGTATTGCTGACCTTGGATTGCAAACGGGACGTGTCAAGGAAGCCGAGGAAGCGGCTGATCGCATTTTGATTCTCGCTCCGGGTTCGCCTAATGCGCTTCTGGTGAAAGGTTTCATCGCAATCGACGAAGGTCGGTTCGATGTCGCACGCAAAGCCGTCGAGGATATTTTATCCTTCAACGCCCAGGATGAAGGCGGAATCATTTTGTCCGCTCGCATCGATGCCCTGCAAGGAAAGCCACAAGAGGCACTCGCAAAAATTGATGCGATCATAGGGCTGATCGGCGAGACCAGCGCCCTGAATGCCACGCGCCTGGAAATCTATCGTTTGTTGAGGCAGCCTGCACGGATGCTCGAATCGTTGTCGGCGTTAATCCAAAAAGCAGATGCAAATAACGAATATCAACTGGATTACCTGAACTTGCTTTATAAAGTTGGGAAACAGGATGAAGCACGCAACGCTGCGGTGACATTGCTGCGTGATCCAAAGCTGAACCGCGATCAAACCGTCAAGATCATCGATATCTGGAACGAATATGACGCTGATCCCCTAACGGCGGCTCAAATTTCCTATTTTGCGAAAGATGGAACGCGCACTGCCCAGATTTTGCTTACGCGTCATTTCCTGAACACGGGCCGCACGGATATCGCTGCCCGAATAATAGCGAAACTCGAAAAAGGACAATCACCCGAAGCGCTCGGCTTGATGGCGCAGATACGATTGGCAGAAGGCGCATCTCGTACCGCTTATGGAATCGCCGATCGCATTTTGGAGGTCGATCCGCGGAACGAAGATGCGCTGATTGTTCGCAGCGCCAAATATATAAAGGAGAAACGATTCGATAAGGCGATTGCGGATGCCAGCATCGTTACGAGCGATGCGCCACAAAATCCGAATGGTTATGTGGCTTTGGTGAATGCACTTGCCGCCAAGGGAAGCAAGATCCGGGCCCGGCAAGTCTTTGAACAGGGGATGGAATTTCTACCGCAAAGCCGGTTGCTGGCGATGCATTACAAAGAGCTTCTTCTTCGGTGGGGCGATAAGCCCAGAATTGTCTCGCTCGATAAGGAGGTCGCACTGGCCAGTCCGTCTTCGACAAAAAGCTGGACTATCTTCAGTGAATCCTGTTCACGCTTTGGCGACGGGCTCTGCGCGAAAGCAGCAGAGCAGGGTCTGGCAAACGCGAAAAACAGCTATCTCGTCGACGATCCGCCCGGAACCCCACGCAGAAGGGGGTTGTTTGCCCGAATAACACCAGAAAAAATTTGCGCGACCACAGGGGGCATATGCACGGAAAGCTAGGCGTGACGTCCAGAACCGCGAGCGGCCATATCCGCTTCACAACGAATGTGCTTCGGTCGCTGGGTATTGCGAATGATGTTCTGTGCCTGCTGATCGCCTATGTGTTTGCATTGATCGTCTATGAAGTTTCGATCGGCTATTATTTTGACGCACATTTGCATCGCACAGGTGCGGTTATATTGGGCGTCAATTATCTGCTGATTAAAGTGTCCCGCGATGGCTACACCATTTTTCGGGGGCAGGGTGAGGACCTCGGTAGCACGTCCATTGCCGATTTTTTACTGGCATCCGGCCTGACGGCCTTGGTGGTTCTTCAGCTGGGAATGATGCCTGAATTCTCGCGCGGGCTCGGGCTGTTTTTTATCGGCTTTGGTGTCGTGCTGCTGTTTCTGAGCCAGATGGCATTTCGTCGGCTGATCTGGATATTGATGGACAGAGGGATAGTCGGGCAACGTGTCGCCATTTATGCACCCGACCGGGCCATTGTCTCCAAGGTCAACCAACTGCTCGATATCGAGCGTCTGCCCCATCTGAAGATTATAGGTTACGCAGACGACCGCATCGGAGCGAAGAAATCGTCGGTCGATTCGATTCAATATCTGGGAGGGTTCGACGCTCTGCTTGAGCTGGCGCAGTCGGGAAAACTGGATCAGGTCATATTGGCGTGGCCGGATATCGAGCAGGACCGGCTGGATTTCATTGCCGAATCCTTGAGCTCTGCCTCCATCGATTTATGCCTGCTACCCCGTGAGACGACCGAGATATCGACACGGTACAAGGTCAATTTTCTGGGCTCTGTGCCCGTATTGGCCATCTGGCAACAACCGATCCGGGATGTCGATGGCCTCTTGAAAGAATCCATCGATCGTTTGAGTGCCTTGATTGCCCTGATCGTGCTTAGTCCTTTGCTTTTGATGGTGGCCATAGCGATCAAGCTGGAAAGCAACGGTCCGGTCATATTCCGGCAGAAGCGTTTCGGGTTCAACAATAATGAAATTTCGGTTTTGAAATTCCGGTCCATGTATGTCGACCGGCAAGACAGCACAGGGGCCAAACGAACCGAGAAAAATGATTCCCGCGTGACCTATGTCGGCCGATTAATCCGCCGGACGAGCATCGATGAATTGCCGCAACTCGTCAATGTGTTGCGCGGCGACATGTCGCTGGTCGGGCCCCGGCCGCATGCGACGAAAATGAAGGTCGGCGACAAATATTATTTCGATGCCGTAAAAGGGTATGCGGCCCGCCATCGGGTCAAGCCGGGGATTACCGGTCTGGCACAGGTACGTGGTCTGCGCGGCGAAATCGCAACCGTAGAACGCGCGCGCAAGCGTGTGGAATATGACATGTACTATATCGAAAACTGGTCCCCTTTGTTCGATATCCGGATTATCCTGGAAACTTTTGTAAAGCTGGTGTGGGACAAACATGCCTATTGACCCGGCTTCTCCCTCAGCGACTGTTCCGGATTGGAGCCGCGAAGAGAAATCGACCTTTGAATGGTCGCCCTCCCGGTCCTTGCTGGCAAGCTTGCGGAGCTACCATCGTTGGAAACCGCGCGGCAGTTTAGGCTGGCTACCAACCAAAATCGCGATGTTACGCCATCGTTTCTGGTCCATTATCACCGGATGTGAAATACCCTTGAACACGCAGGTTGGCGGCGGTTTGGTAGTGCCCCATCCGAATGGCTTGATGTAATGTCCGGTGGAACTGGTCTTGCGGTGATCATCGTCAACTACCGCACAGCGCATCATTCGATACAATGTGTGCGGACGTTGGCCCGGGAAAGACAGTATCTCCGCGATCTGGAGGTGGTGTTGGTCGACAATGCGTCGGGTGACGGGTCGCCTGACATCATGGCAGGGGCGCTTGCCGACCTGATCGATGCAGGATTTGTCCGCTTATTGCCTCTGGATTTAAATGGCGGGTTCGGGTGGGCGAACAATCAGGCCATATTGGAATTGCTAGATCGTACCAATCCCCCCCAATTCATCATGCTGCTCAATCCGGACTGCACCATAGAAGAGGGTGCCGTCGCGTCGCTTCGCGAAGAACTCATGGCGCATGACAGATGCGCGGTGGCGGGTAGCCAGCTTCTCAATCCGGACGGCAGCGTATCCGGGTCGGCATTCCGGTTTCCTACCATCGGCCGGGAACTGGTACGTGGCGCGGGTATTGCCGCAGTCGGGCGTGTGCTTGGAATTGCTCCCACATTGATTTGCAGCGATCGTGCGTGTGAGGCGGAATGGGTCACAGGCGCAAGCTGCCTGTTCCGCACGCAGGCCTTGATCGAAAACGGACTGTTTGATGACGGGTTCTTCCTCTATTTTGAGGAGGTCGAACTGATGTTCCGGCTTCGCCAGGCCGGATGGGCTATTCGTCACGTGCCTGCCAGTAGGGTTTTCCACATTGGTGGCGCGTCGACTGGCGTGCGGGAGGGCAAGTCCCTCTCGACGCCATCTTTGCCGCTCTATTGGTTCCAGTCGCGCCGGCGTTTCCTGACCCTGGCATATCGGCCGCTTGGCGCTTGGCTGGCAAGCATCGCTTGGCTTGCGGGCGTTGCGCTCTCCCGGATCGCAGCGCTTTTTCAACCGTCCCGATCCGGTGCCTCCAGCATAGCCGATGTCCGTCACATGCTGGATTATGGACTATATCCAGATGAAGCCGACCAGATGGCTGCGATCATTTGGAAAGACGGTCCCAAGGGGCAGCCGCCCTATTGGATGCGTGCCGGAAAGCAGGTGAACCATGCCGGATAGTTCGTCCGCCGCGCCGGATCGGTTGGGAATTGTTGTGATTGGCCGCAATGAAGGCGAACGCTTTTGTGCGTGCCTTGCGTCTTTGCCGCCAGCTATTCCTGTGGTTTATGTCGATTCCGGTTCTACAGATGATAGCGTGGAGAACGCCCAAAGGGCGGGCGTTCATGTTGTCCATCTGTCTGCGGAGTCCGGATTTACTGCGGCGCGCGCGCGGAACATGGGGTGGCGGGCGTTGCTTGCAAAGTTCCCCGATCTTGAATTCATACAGTTTATCGATGGGGACTGCTCGCTGGACCCGAACTGGCTTGGGCATGCGATGGCCGAGATTACGCTCGATGACGGGCTTGCCATTGTATTTGGCCGCTGCCGCGAGCGCTATCCTGAAAGGAGCATTTACAATGCCCAATGCGACCGCGAATGGGATGTCCCGTTGGGCGATGTACGGAGCTGTGGCGGCAATGCGTTCATCCGCGTCGCGGCTTTGGTGCAGGTGGATGGCTATACGGATCTTCTGATCGCCGGGGAGGAACCGGACATGTGTTTGCGCATGCGCAAGCATGGCTGGGTAATCCGGCGGATATTACCGGAAATGACCCTACATGATGCCGCGATCCATAGCTTTGGGGCCTGGTGGAAAAGGGCGAAGCGGGCAGGGCACGCCTATGCCGAGCATGTGTATATACATAAAGGGAATGCAGACCCGGACTGGGTGCGCGCACTGGCCAGCATGGTGGTCTGGGGGGTGGTGCTTCCGGGGCTGTTTGTTCTGGGCTTGGGTCTGGGGTTGCTTGTGCACCCCTATTGGGCATTTCTCTCGCTAGCTGTGGGAAGTGTTTTCACGTTGCAGTTTTTTAGGCTATCGAGACAGGGGAAAGCAAAGGGGCTAACCCCAAAAACCGCACGACTGGAAGCCACGCTGTTGTTAGTTGGTAAGTTAGCACAATCCACCGGAACCCACCTTTTCCTACTGAAAAATTTAACGAAAAGTCGGACAGCCATTATGGAGTACAAATAACGAGATGGGGATTGGAGTCGAAAAAACAACACTCTGGCAACTCGTTTCAGAAGATTATGACGCGAATGGACGAGACTGGACGAGACCCGGCTTTCGGGCTCTTGCGGTTTACCGGTTTGGCGTTTGGCGTATGAGTATTCGTATCCCGACCATCAGGAAATTGGCGAGTTTTTTCTATCGGATCGGGTATCGCAGGTGCAGAAATATCTACGGGATTGAATTGCCGTATACGGCAAAGCTCGGTCGGCGGGTTGTGATTGAGCATCAAGGAGGCATTGTCTTTCACGGTGCCACCTCCATTGGGGACGGCACAATCATCAGGCAGGGTTGCACGTTCGGGATTCCAGCAAAAATCGTACCGCAGCGTAAATCAACGAATTCCCGTCGACAGACTATGTAAAAAGGGAAAGCATCATTCCAAATTTGATTGCATATTCTGCGCTGGCGATCTGGCCTGTCGTGACATTCCTGTTGTTTCAGACATTGTCTTCAAAAAAGGCGATTGTCTGGGCGACTTTGGGAGGCTTCCTGTTGCTGCCCGTGGGCACTTGGTTTGATGCTCCTGGCATGCCCAAAATCGATAAAACCGTGGTTGCCAACTTGTCCTTATTGGTGTGCGCCCTGCTATTCGCGAAGTTCAGGATACTGCGCCTGCCGAAAAGCAAGCTGCTGATCGGATTGTTGGCCTTATATGTGCTTTCCCCAGTCGTCACCACTCTCAGCAATCGAGATCCTCTGATGTTATCGGTAAGCATGCTGCCTGGCATGACACTGTATGATGGTGCCAGCTTGCTTGTTCGGCAATTAATTGAAGTCACACCATTTTTAGTCGCTTTTAACGCCTATAAAGCTGAACAAGATATTCGCGGTTTATTGGTGGCAATCATAATTTCTGCCCTCGCGTATTCGGTTCCCATACTGTGGGAAGTTCGCATGAGCCCGCAACTCCACGCCCAACTATATGGTTTCTTCCCGCACGACTTTTCGCAACAAATGCGCGCCGGAGGATTTCGGGCTGTTGTATTTTTGGGTCACGGCTTGGTGGTTGCAATCTATATTGCAATGGCGCTTGTCGCTGCGATCGCGCTTTGGCGCACTCGGACAAAAATTATAGGAATACCTGGCGCGGCCTATACGAGCGTGCTGCTGATCGTTCTTATTTTATGCAAATCGGCCGGCGCATTGATACTGGCTATCTTTGTCGGTGCTGCTTCTTACTTTATGCGATACCGGAATATAATTTCTGTTCTTGCGATAAGCGGCCTTATAATTGTCTCTTATCCTGCTCTTCGCGGTTTCAATATCATACCCGTGAATAGCATAGCTGCGATGGCAACATCGATCAGCAGTGATCGCTCCTCATCTTTCAGAACACGTATTGAAAATGAAGACATTCTGCTCGAAAAAATTTCCGAAAAACCATTATTTGGCTGGGGAGCGTGGGGACGAGGAAGAATCTATAAGACAGATTGGACGGGTGACTTTGATTACGATGCGACAATCACGGATGGTAGCTGGATAATCATCATGAGTACCTTTGGTTGGGTTGGATATATCGCGTGTTTCGGACTGCTCGCGTTTCCTACGGCTCGCGCTCTTTATCGGCGAAAGCGGTTTGATAAATATCCAAGTTTCGTTGCGCTTCTAGCTGTGCTTGTCGTGAACTTATTCGACCTATTGCCTAACTCTTCTTTGACACCTTTGACGTGGTTGATTGCAGGTGCCTTGAGCGGTTTTGACCCAAGGTCGGTAAGGGGTGCGTTATCGCGCAAGGAGTTCTCGAGAAGCGAAGAAAACAGCGCGGCGACTGCGGTTGGAACTGCGAAATGACCGTGGACGACAAGTCGATGAGTGGCTCCCTAGTTGTACCTACGCTGCGGCAAAATATATCCTTCTTGAACATCGACTTTAATACGAGTTCGCGTCAGGATATCTTAACTGCATTATGTGAGCTTTCAGCGTCTCGATCTCATAGCTACATAGTTACTCCGAACGTCGACCATATAGTGATGTTGGACGGGCTACCAGATATCGAAATACGAAGACGTTTCGCGGATGCTTATCATAGGGCCGTGATAAGACTGTGTGATAGCCGCATCTTATCGGCGTTGGCGCGTTTGCGGGGGATTAACCTCCCGGTGTTTCCGGGTAGTGATTTGACCGCTCATTTGGTCTCCGAGTGCTTCGATGAGCGGGTTAAGGTCGCGATCGTGGGAGGCACAGTTACATCGCTGATGAAGTTGCGGGGGCTTTTCCCATTGCCGAATTTCGTTCAGTTTGTACCGCCGATGGACGTGCTAAATAATCCAAATGCCATCGCCGAAATCACAGACTTCCTCTCTGCTGCGCAAGCGGATTTTGTTCTGATGGCGATAGGAGCGCCGCAGAGTGAAATAATAGCAGATATTTGTCAGCGTGACGGGAGATTTGGCGGGGTTAGTTTGTGTATCGGCGCGTCGATTGAATTTCTGACGGGTGAAAAGCAACGGGCTCCGATCTGGGTCCAGCGTGTAAGTCTAGAGTGGGCTTATCGACTACTGACCGAACCGCGGCGTCTATGGCGCAGGTACCTCATAAGGGGGCCAAGAATTCTCAAGATTTTTATTCAAGGCGGGGTCAGATGACTACCGTGTGGATAACTATTCGGAAATTTCAGCTTCACGAACCGCGAAGAAACCACCTATCGTTCAGTTCGATTCCAGCCCGGGGTTATACCGCGAACCAGCTTCAAATAAATGGGTAGTTTCCATAAAAGATAGACAGGAAGCTTCAAAAGTGTGGATGCTTCGAGCCATCTATGACCTCCAAATATCCACGCGAGAATAATGGCTAACATGGCCAAGCAAAAAGCGAATAGCAGAACCGTAAGAGGAATAAGTTCGCCGGTCGCGAAGGCCGCAAGCGCTGCATATACTAAAGTTAACAGGGTTATCCCAAAAAGAAGTGCGACGGGCGGGACCATAAGATGCAGTCCCAATAGAAAATGTTTCCAGTTTAGCGAAGAAGCACCTTTCCATAGGGAATCGATCCCAAATTCACGCGCGGTCGCAATGAAGCCATGTTCCCAGCGTGCTCTTTGATCTAAAGTGGCACCTTCGCTAGCGGGTATGCTGGTCACGAACGCTTGTTCAAGATAGATGGGTGCGGTTCCTGAGCCTGTCAGATAAACCGCCAGACCGAGGTCCTCCACAATATTTGAAGTGGCCAATGGAAGGTCTTTAAACAACTGCCATGGAAACGCCATTCCTGTTCCTGTTAGAAGAGCGGCACCTCCTAAACGTTGAGATCCGCGCTGACGCAACACGTTCTTTACCCAAAAAGCAAAATTCGAAATTTGGACCATCGGCGAAGAATACAAGCTGGAGTTTAGTGTATATCGAGCTTGGACCGGACGCGTTGCTTTCACGCAATAGCGGGAGAGATCGCGAATTGATTGCTCATCTGTAATACAATCAGCGTCAATTATTATGACACAATCCGGAGGGTTCTTTTTGAGTTTGTCACGCCCGAATGCCAACGCATAACCCTTTCCACGGCAATTCGGGTCTGTTCGATCAATAACTTCAAATCCAAAAGATTCGACGATCTCGCTCGTTCTGTCGCTGCAATTGTCTGCTACAACCAACAGCCTAATGTCTTTGGAAAGGATTGGTTTTAACTTTTCAAGTGCATTGCCTATCGTAAGCGCTTCGTTATGCGCAGGCATTAAAATGACTGTTTTTTCTACATTGCCCGCGATGGGAAAAGGTTTGGGCGCACTTAATCCTAGCAGTGTTTCAATTGTAAATATCGCCAAAGCAATCGAGAGTGGTGTGATGAGCAACCAAGTGCTCAGGATCACCAAGTTATTGGTCATGTGCATGGTACTTTACGATTAGCTCGAACAACTCTGCACCATTCTTCATGGAATCATGAAGAGAAACCACACGTTCGCGACCTGCTTTGCCCATTTCGGATAGAGTTTGAGGAGGGGTTTGCATCGCGGTTTTTAAAGCTTCCACCAGTGCATCGACAGAACCCGATGGAATAAGCCATCCGCTTTGATCGTTCACAAGTTCGGGTGTGCCAGCAATAGCCGTGACAATCACAGGGACTTCGAGAGCCAACGCTTCCATGATGACAACTGGTAGTCCTTCCGCGAAACTCGGGAGCACCATAGCTTTTGAATCGAGAAGGGATTCGACAATTTCCATGGTGCTAGCCCATCCTACCAAGTTAACATAATCTTGCAGATCGTAATCGCGGATCATGTTTTCTATTTGTGGCTGCATTTCTCCGCCGCCAATCAATTGGATCGTAAAACGATATCCGTCATCTTTCAGAATGGCAGCAGCTTGGATGAGTAGCGGAATCCCCTTTTGTCCGCTGAGACGCGCGATCGATGCAAATTGTGTTTTCTCATAGGTCGGCTTGGAACGATTGTTCAAAATAAAATTATCATCTACTCCGCACCGAATGACCTCGATTTTTCCCCAATCTTGATAGTTGGCCCAGCGCATGAGTTGCCCCTTGCCGAAATTGCTTATCGCAACTGCGAATAAGGCGTCGGATATCTTGCTGCGCAAATCCAATTCGATTGGTCGGTCAAATTCATCAGGTCCATGTACTGTGAAGCTAAATGGTGGCCCACCCAGCTTATAAGCTATTTGCGCCACAGTCGCAGAATTTGTGCCGAAATGGGCATGCAAGTGCTTTACATTTTGTTCTCTAAGCCGTCGGGTAAGCCAAGCAGCTTCGGCAATATATGCAATACGTCGAATGAGATCACTTGGACGAAAGCTGGACCCGGCAAATGCTACGCGCACTGCATCCGCGAACTTTATTGGCGATGCCAATGCTTTGATGAACATCTGTAAAACAAGGCCAAACCAATTGTTTTCGAGTATTACCTCTGTTTTTTCGTATTCGCGTTTGTCCCTGATGTCCGGTAGCAATTCTGGATCGGAATTCCGCACCGAGAAACGGAAAACGGTCCCTCCTGCACCTTCGATTCCCGCTATCTCTCGCCGGATAAAACTGTGGCTTATGGCTGGATATTTATTGACGAGGTATGCGATGTTCAATTCAATACCTTAACGAAAAGTGAGGCAATTCCAGCTTTACTATACCAATATGTATGGCCCTAACACATACCGAAGAGCTAACCTTCACTAATGCCAGGCAGCAATTACCCCAGTGCCTAAATAACATTTGATCTAAGGGTCGAATAGTTCTCGCGGTGTGTTAACTTCACTGTTAACGAGTGTGTGTGGATCTGAAAGCCAAAAATTCAAAAATCGACAGGCGCGCGCTGTTGTTGGGGGCGGGTTTTGCGCTTTGTGGGGGGGCGAGTTTTGTCGCAACGCCGCGCCAGACAAGCTCACGCATTTCGGAAGTCGCGTTCCAGGCGTTGTTGCCGGCCAAAGTAGGCGGGTGGACCGCGCGGGTGAGCTCCGACCTCATCCTCCCATCGGCCGACGCGTTGAGCGACAAGCTTTACGAGAATCTGAAGACCTACACCTATGAGGGCCCCGGCCTGCCCACCATCATGTTCCTCATCGCCTATAGCAGCGTGCAGCAGAATGACGTCCAGGTCCACCGTCCCGAAGTCTGCTATCCCATGTCCGGCTACCCCATCCTCGATAACCGGCCGGTCAAGGCCCGCATCGGCAACAGAGGCATCCCCGCCCGCTATCTGACCGCCGACAGAGGCGCCCTGCGCGAGATGATCCTCTATTGGACGCGGGTAGGGCAACGCTTTCCGCTCAACTGGACACAGCAAAGGATCGAAATGGCACGCGCAAATGTGAGCGGAGTAATCCCCGACGGTGCGCTGCTGAGGTTTTCGACGATTTCGGCGGAGGGAAGCAACGATTATCAATTGCTCACTGATTTCGCACATAAAATGGCCCAGAGTTTAAATCCAAAAATGAAGGAAGTATTTTTTGGATAAACGTTCAAACGGGCAATTTGATGTGGACGGAATGAAGGGATGGGCGATCGCCGCCCCCTTTTTTAATGGTGAAGAAGACCGCTGGATTGACGATTTTTTCCCAAACGACTTCATGCAGCGGACTGGTTGGAAGTTCGTTAAATGTGCGCGTCCTTATTTAGTTGCCAATTGGCATGAGCGGAAAAGGCGCGACACCGGATTTTCCGACTGGTGGAAATATTGGGTGCATGCGCTGCGTGCGTGCAGACACGCGGAGAAATTGGGCGGTCTAATCACGATTTTCCCCCAACTCGCGCTCCTTGCATGTTTCCAGCGCAAAATATTCAGAATGAAGTTCAAGGTCGTCGCCTATTGCTTCAATATTGGAGAGGAGCCGGGCCCATGGCGCCGCAAATTCGGTGCCTGGGTCTTTAAAGATGTAGAAGCGATCGTGGTTCATTCGCGGGCGGAGACGGCGCTGGTTTGTGAATGGTTCAACCTAAGACCGGATCAGGTGATTTTCTTACCGCTTCAAATCGGTCAAATTAGCCGCCCAAAAGACGCAATCGATGAAGAGCCTTATGTCCTCTCAATGGGGTCTGCCAACCGCGATTATCCTACCTTTTTTAAGGCTATAGAGCATACGGGCCTCCGCACCATCGTTGTCGCTGCACCCAGATGCATCGACGGGTTGGATGTGCCAGCAAATGTAACATGGTTGCAAAACCTTACCCCAGACGCTTGCCGCAATCTCGCGGCGAAAGCCCGTGTAAATGTCGTGCCTCTTATAGATGGCAGATCATCTTCCGGCCAGGTTACGGTTGTTGAAGCAATGCGATTGGGAACACCAATTGTGGCTACGGAAACAATAGGTACCGCAGATTATATAGAGAGTGGCGAAACAGGTTATCTCGTGCCCGCGAATAATGCTAAAGCAATGACAAATGCCATATTGGAAATCTGGAACGATCCCGATTTGCAATCAAAGTTTTCTGGCAATTCTAGCGATTTTGCTGAAAAACATTTGTCTGATGAGGCTTTGGGAATAGCATTGAGCAGTCTATTGAGCGACATAGCAAAGAGATAAATCTCTAAGGCGATTTAACGCATTGGATAAAGTTTGTGGCCATTGACCGCCGTTCGTTTATTGTAGCTTCGGCATCGGGTGGAGGAATATTGGCGTTGGGCGGCGGCCTTGCCATGTCGCGGGGGTCGGACACGGCCTCTGATGGGATGGTCCCGCGCAACGAAGCATTTCCGAAACTTCCCATTGGCATGAATTTGGCCGGTATCGCCGATTGGGAGCCGGGATTTCCGTTCCGCAATCTGTTTTTGGGCGCGCGGCAGTGGATTTCCAAAAACCAGAGTATTACCGGTCCCCACGACACCAAAGCCGAATCCGCATTTCAATATGATGCGGACGGCTATCCGCTTCAGGTCCCGGTCGCTGTGCCGGGTCAGGCGGAGCCCCAGATCCTGTTCACCTATGTGCCGAACAGCAGGCCGCCCGGAAATTATGTCCTGCTTTATGACGGCGAAGGCGAAATAGGCGGTTTGTTTGGCGCAGGCCGCATATTGTCGCAAAAAAAGGGCCGCGTTAAGCTCTGGATGGAGCAAGATGGCAAAGAGCATGCCATCGTCATCAAGCGGTCCAAGCTGGGCAACCATGTCCGCAATATCCGGCTGGTTGCGGAAGAGGACGAAAGTGTCGACTTGCTCGCATCGCCCTTCCTGCCCGAATTTCTCGATTTTTGCCGCCCCTTCCATTGTCTCCGGTTCATGGACTGGGGGTCGACGAACAATTCGATTGAAGAAGAATGGGCCAGCCGGAAACGCCCCACTTTTTATACACAAGTCAGCGGGAGAGGTGATCCAGACGCCCGCTACAGCCCCGCTCCTACAGCTTTTCAGCGGATGTACTCGGGCGGGGTTGCCATCGAGACGATGATCCAGCTGTGCAACGAACTCAAAATCGATCCCTGGTTCTGTATCCCGCACCGGGCAACCGACGACTATATCGCGCAATTTGCAAGGCTGGTGAAAGAGCGCCTCGACCCTTCGTTGAAAGTCTATGTCGAATATTCGAACGAGCTCTGGAACTGGAGCTTTTTGCAGGCGGGATGGATGCTGCAATCGCCACTGGCCGGTGCGATGGTGGAGGCCAAAGGCGGCAAAGCGTGGAAAGATGGCGATAGATCGAAGGGGGAGGGGCATCCCGAGCGGATCGGTGCCCTGTTCCGCCGCGCCTTCGCCATTTGGGAGCGCGAGTGGAGCGGAGCCGACCAAAAGCGCCTCGTCCGTGTGTGCGCCGTACAGGCGGCTTGGGTCGACGCGTCGAAGCGGACCGTCAAATGGTGCGTGGACAATGGCGGAGCCGATGTGGTGTCGCCTACTGCGTATATCGGCCCGGATGATTCAGTATACGAAATATGGGAAGCATTGGGCGAAAGATTAACTGCAGATCAGGTAATTGCTGACCTAAGGCAAAGGGTCGATAGGCTGCATTCTGGCAGCAGTATTGCGGAGATCGTCAGATATGCGGCGTTGTTTGGGTTGAAATACGTTTCATACGAAGGCGGGCAGCATATCCAGCCTAAAGGGCAAATGGACCGGCCTTATTCGCCAGCATTAGCTGCCGCTCAATATCATCCCGCAATGTATGATCTGTATATTGAACTCTTTCGCTTTCATCGAGATTTAGGATGCGAACTACTGTGCCACTTTGATAGTATCGGGCGACAGGGAACTAGATGGGGGAGTTGGGGTGCTAAATCGAGTTATATGGAATCTGACTCCAATAGCCCCAAAATGTCCGCATTAGTCGATTGTAATATAGAGAAAAATAGAAAAAGCGAAAATCTTATCGACAAGAATATGAATAGGGTTTGAAATAGTGTGTCGATATCTCTTTCTATGTCCTGACAGCACTTCTGCTTCGGGCGGCATCGCAGTTATTTACGACTTGGCGGCGTTACTGAACAGCAATGGGTATAATGCGGCTGTGGTCCATAATTCCAAAAATGCTGGTTATCCAGACTATCCTGAAGCCGTGCCAATGTTTTTTACAAACGCCTTAAATCAGACCTACGGGCGCAATTCCGGACGCAAGTATCGGGTTCAGACTTTATTGAATAATTTGCGACCGAAGGAGAAAAAGTTACAGCACCTTGAGCTGCGGCCCGACGATGTGATTGTAAGTCCAGAATTTCAGTTTGCCGAAGCAGTGGAATCATTTCCTAACTCCAAAGTTGTAGTGTTCGTTCAGAACCCATTTTCGTTAATGACGTCATATCACACATGTTTGCAAAGAGGGATCAAGCCGCGGCAGCATGTGAGATACTGGCTTGGGATCGCTGAAGTTTGTCGG
Source organism: Sphingorhabdus lacus (assembly GCF_009768975.1). NCBI lineage: Bacteria > Pseudomonadati > Pseudomonadota > Alphaproteobacteria > Sphingomonadales > Sphingorhabdaceae > Sphingorhabdus > Sphingorhabdus lacus. The sequence continues at coordinate 3,417,791 of NZ_CP035733.1, forward strand.
TCACATCTAGCAGTATTGAATTTTGAACCATCTGCAATTTTTCCTGTGACGATGAAGCCACATGATTTCCCGTTTCAAGAAACAAAGCAAAATTTGATTACGTATATGCCTCGAAAACGGCCTTGGGAAGCAAAGGTGATTGCGGACGCATTGCAGCGTCGAGGCAATATCTATGGATACCGGCTTGAGGCGCTCGAAAACATAACTCGCGCTGAAGTGGCAAGTAAATTGGGTCAAAGTCGATTTTTCATTTCGTTACTCCAGCAGGAAGCATTGGGATTTCCCGCAGCAGAAGCCATGTCTTCTGGATGTATTGTAATTGGTTTCGATGGATTGGGAACATCCGAGTATTTTGACGCGCAAGTAGGCATTCCTGTAACGGAGGGCGATGTAGCAGGACTGATTAATGCTGTTGAAGTTGCTGTTGAGCAGTATGAAACTGAACCGCGATTGTTAAACGAGATGCGAAAAAGGGCATCCGAACGTGTCAGATCTCGATACAGCCAAGAAGCTTTCAGGCATGGCGCCTTAGAGGCTTGGGCAAAAATGCATAAAACTATTAATGAATAGGCTTAAATAATGGAAACAATAACTATTGTTGATACGTCAATAAGTACAGACAACACTGGTGATGAAATAATAATGGAGTCTGTTAATGAAATAATTAGTGAAATATTTTCAGATTCATATATATTTCGTGTTTCTAGTCATGACGCGCTGTCAGAAAGAACGCGATCATTTATACGAAAATCGTCCTGGTGCTTTATTGGGGGAACGAATTTGTTGTCTTCCGATTTTAAGCCTTGGAGTCTTTGGAAGTTGGATGCTCTGGCAGCAAACGCTTTAGGTTCGAGTCGAACAATATGTCTAGGCACGGGGTGGAACGATTACATGCTGCCGCCAAATGAAGATAGCCAAAAATTGCTCAGGACGGCACTATCTAATAAGTATATTCATGCGGCTCGGGACAGGTATACGCAAAGTCACCTAGAAAGCTTGGGCTTAGCGTCGGTATTTACCTCCTGCCCTACAACTTGGGCTCTCACTCCATCTGTCTGTTCAAAAATTCCAGCTAGGAAGTCGGGGACGGCAATTATTACCCTCTCTGCGTGGAGGGCAGAAGTTGAGTTAGATCGAAACTGGATCAACATCGTAAAAAAGTCATACGACAAAGTTGTGTTCTTCTCGCAAATGCAAGAAGACTTTGAGTATCTACAATCTATCGGTTTTACCGATATACCTGTTGTTGCTGCCACGGTACAAGCATATGATAGATACTTGGAGTCAAATGTCGTCGACTTTATCGGAACTCGACTGCACGGAGGAATTCGGGCATTGCAGAAGGGTAGGAGGGCAGTTATTTTATCTATCGACAACCGTGCAGCGGAGATGGGTAAGGATACTGGATTGCCTGTTTTGCCGCGCGCAGATTGCATGGCATTATCTAAATGGATTGGTGAATCTTCAACTGTAAAACTCGATCTTCCCTACGAAGCTATTGAACGTTGGAAAAATCAATTCACGTTATCTGCCCGGCAAAACTTAGAGCCATTATACCCTTTGCCCGAGGTAATTCCGCCGCCACCTCTTATGAAACGACTGAAGCCAGCCCTGAAAATGCTTATTGGAAGGACTTGAAGATATTCATCTACAGATAAGGTCGATTGATTAAACCTGACTCTTTATCTTTGGTCTTAAAGAGCAATTACAGCTAAAGTAAGAAAAGAAATCATAGCTAATATTGAGACATCTAGTTTTATATCACGCATTTTATAAGGCTGTATCATTGACCATGATGCGATTAAGACTGCTACATTGGCGATTCCAATCCCCACAAACATACCCAACATGTCATAAATCATGAATCCGGAAACTATTCCGATAATTCGACTTATTGCAGTAAGGACAATCAAAATAAGATAAGTTTTTGATTTCCCAAGTGCTAGCAGGCCACTGTTGTATCCACTGGATGTAATTGCCACAGCGTTGCCTAAGGTAATAGCCACTACAAATTGTCCAGCTTCGTGATATCGCTGATCGTAAAGAAATCTGATTACTGTCTCACTTGTCAACACCACCACAGAGACTAGAAAAAAAGTTAAAATGAATATCCGCTTTCGAAAACCACTAAGAACTCCTCTCAGTTTTTGGGGGTCGCTGCGATGAATTTCGGACAATGCAGGTAATCCGATGGACGTAGTGAGCTTCATCGAAAGCTCAATTGGGATAGCGGCAATCGTATAGGCAATAGCTAATATACCAAATTCTGCTGGCGTAATGAGACCGCCTTGGATCGCTTTCAAACCCTCACCACCTATGAAAGTGACGATGGTCGACAGGAAAATCCATTTTCCGAAATGGACAAGTGACTTCGCGGCGGCCGGTTCCAATCGAAATTTATGGGTATGTCCTTGGAGAAGCCAAAATCCGAGGACAGCTGTAGCCAGCGAGCCGACTATATTTCCGACTGCCAATGCCCACACCGATCGCCATGTATAGGCCAGCACGACCATTGTGATGATGGTGGCGAGTTGCCCCGCCAGCTGGATGAAGGTGACGGTGCGAAAATCGAGATCGCGTTCCGCGGTCGACATCTTGACCGACGTAAAGCCTGCGATGGCTGCGGTGGTGCTCAGTACAGTCAAAAGCGGAAACAATATGGGCTGTTTGTAGATCAGCGATATGGGGTAGGCGAGAAGGCAGCCGACCACGCACAACGCAAAGCCGCGGATGACCTGGATCGTCCAAGCTGTATTAAGAAAGGCGGGGTCGTTGCCACGTGGATCACGGATGATCGCGGGCTTGATCCCCAAATCGGAAAACATCTGAAGGCCGACCAAAAATATGGTCGCCAAGGCCATCAGGCCGAAGGCTTCCGGAAACAGCAATCGCGTGAGGATCAGGTTCGATCCTAATTGCAGCACGCGCTGGATGACGAAGCCTCCGCCGATCCAAGCGCCGGATTGGGCGGCGCGGCCGGATAGGGATCCGGGATCCGACCCGCCGCTGACCATCCTCATCACCCGGGCAAAGGGGCGGGCGATGCGATCGAGATAGGGGTTAGAATTCAATAGGACGGGCCTTGGGGTCGGTGCGGGTGGTACTTGTGTTGCGATTACCAGTGACCCCGCCATTGTCGAGCGAAATGCTGCGCGAAGGGCCTTGATCCATGAGTTGCCTATAACCGTCGTTATTGTTTCACGCTTGCGCGAATGACAAGCTTCGCGCTATCTGTCGCCCATAATGATAGCGTACGGGGCAAACCTAGCGCAACCGCGGGTGTAGAGTTGACTAAAGACATTGTCTGATTTCGCGAAATTGGCGCCTTATTTTGGCGGACAATCCTGGTTGGCGCGGTACTGGCCTGTCGTCGTTGGCGTTGCCTTGCTGTCTTTTCCCACATTGCAGTTCATCGCGACGGAAAGCTGGACGACGGAGCAGGGCTCGCACGGGCCGCTGGTGCTGGCGTCGGGTCTGTGGTTGTTATTCCGGCTGATGCCGGATGCCAAGGCGGTGCGGGATCGGCCGCCGCTTTTCCGGGGCGTTCTGCCTGTTCTGCTCGCTACCATGTTGGTGCTGGCGTTCCGGCGCGCCGCGATTATCGAGCTGGAGGTGTATGCGCTGTACCTTGTGTATATCGCGCTGCTCTATGCTTTCCTGGGGTGGCGCGCGGTGGTGCGGCTCTGGTTCCCGCTGATCTACCTGGCTTTTGCGGTGCCGATGCCCGACAGTCTGATTGCGCTCGCCACAAATCCGTTGAAACTCTGGATCAGCCAGAGCGCGGTTACCTTGCTCTATCAGGCCGGCTATCCCATCGCGAATTCGGGTGTGATCATCCATATCGGGCAGTATCAACTGCTTGTCGCGGCGGCCTGTGCGGGGTTGAATTCGCTGATAACCCTGTCGGCGCTGACGCTGTTTTATGTGTATCTCACGCATAAATCGAACTGGAAATATATGGTCGTGCTGATCGCGGCGGTGATCCCGATTGCGATATTTGCCAATTTGATGCGGGTGCTGATCCTGATCTTGCTGACATTCTATGCCGGCGAGGCAGTGGCGCAGGGCTTTCTGCACAATTTCGCGGGCATGACGACGTTCGCGATTGCGCTGGTCAGCATATATGTGTTCGACCAGCTATGTCAGAAAATCACCGGCCGCGGAGCGCCGGGGCGTGCCGTTTAATCTTCCGGCTCTTCTTGGGCGAATGGCTTCAGGATATAGTGGATGTACGCCAATATCCCGACAATCAGCGGAATGGCGACATATTCAAGATGCGCATTCCCGAAATAATTGGCCAGTGCACATCCTGCCGACGGAAGTAAATATTGGTAAAGTTTGTCCTGCGGTTCATCCTGCGTAGAACGCTGCAAGAATAGGACCACCAAGCCCGCGAATATCGCGACCGTGATCCAATCATAGACAGTTTCCAACCTGAATTCCCCGTTGCAATGTGGATGGGTTAGCCAGTAAGAGAGCGAACCTAATTATTGGTCTACAAGCAATTTATAGCCCTGACCCGAGGAGCTAATTAAGTGAAAGTCAAATTAACCGCAAGGCTGCTTATCGCCTGCATAGGAATACTATCTATCCAAGGCTGCAGTGGTACACCGACCGGACAGGTCGTCGCCGTCGTAAATGGTGAGGAAATTACCCAACAAGAATTGAATGCCGAGCTCGCCGAAATGGGCCAGGTGCCCGCCGGCGACAAACAACTCATCCGTCAGCAGATGCTGCAGCGGATCATTGAGCGGCGTCTTCTGGCACAGGTTGCCAAGGAGGAAGAGCTGGACCGCGATCCGTTGTACATCATCCGCGAGCGGCGTTTGAATGAAGAGCTTTTGGTCCAGATGTACGGTGCAAAAACGGCGGATACGGTGCGTGTCCCCAATTCGGCGGCCGTGCAGAAATATATCCGCGACAACCCCGGCAAGTTCAATCAACGCACGGCCTATCTTGTCGATCAAGTCACGTTCGACCTGCCACGCGACCCGAAAATATTGAAGGCGCTGGAAGCGGACAAGACCCTGGCTGATGTCGAGGCAACCCTGAAAAGCTTAAACGTCGTCTATGCGAAGGGCAAAAGCAGCGTGGATTCCGGCAATGTTCCCACCGCCGTTTTGAACCAGATCCTTGCGCTGCCGGCTGGCGAACCTTTCATCATTCCAGCGCAAGGCAAAGTTGTCGTTAGTGTGATTACCGGGCGCCAACCGGTTGCCGTAAACGAGCGCGATGCCGTGCCGCTGGCCGCCCAAGCCATGCGTTCAGAGTCGCTGAGCAAGTTGATGCAAGCCCGGCTGACCGAAGCCAAGGCTGCCGCAAAAATAACCTATCAACCACAATTTGAGCCACCAGCAGACAGCAAGTAATGAATAGGGCAAACCAAATATATTGACTTAATTCGCCGGAGAGTGAAGGCGGTTGAACATCTTGGTAAGCGTGCGTTCGATCAGGATAAAATAATGGGGTCGCAAATGAATAAAGTCATATTGGTGAATCGCGCGGTGACGCTGCGATGACATCCTCCCAATCTGCATTGTCCCGAATTGAAGGCCGGGAAAAATGGATAGCGGCTGTGATTGCCGCGATTTTCATAACCATGGGCTTTGCGCGCCTTGAAGACCGGTCGATATTGGAAATCGGGGGCAATGCTGCAAATGCTATGGCCGCTGTTGCGACCCTGAGCGCCGATGACGAAGCTGCCGAAGAAGCTGAAGAACAGCCCTATATCACGCCAATTGCACAGGCATCGCGGCTCTCCCGCCCCAAGGCGCGCAGAATATTGCGCGACACCGTGCTGCCCGCGAACGGAAATGGCGGCGGCATAGCACCCACTTTCACACCAAATACAAATGGTCTGTTTGGTCCGTTGCTCGATACAAGTGCGGGCGCGCTGGAAGCTTTCGCACTGGGCGACAATCTGCCCGAGCTTGCATTGGCATCCCCTCCTTCACTTGCCCGTAACCCTTCCGGCATCTTCGCTTCGGGTGGCATTCCGGATGGAGGAGGCACCGGTGGCGGCGGTGGCGACACCGGTTCCGGTGGCACGGATTCCGGCAATGGCGGCGGTGGTGACGGTCTTGTGCCTGCGGTACCCGAACCTTCGACATGGATGATGCTGCTTCTCGGCTTTTTCATGCTGGGATCGGTGCTGAGACACCGTAACAAAGCAACCCGGGGCCATTTTGCTCATGTGCATTCCGGCCTCTAAGCTGGGTCGAAACCCTTAACATGCTAAATTGGCGCCCTAATCGATATTCGCTCTTGGCGTGGCTTTGGTCCATGCTTGTGGGCAGCTATCTGATGTTTGAAGCCCATAGCTATAGAGGTTTCTACGCGTGGGTGTCTGAATGGCAAATTTCGGTGTTCGGGTCCTATGCTCCATTTTTGAGCTTTCTGTTTCTGTTGGCCATCGGTGTATTACCTGTGCTGCTGATTTTGACGCTCATTCGTAAGAGACGCCGTCGTCAGCCGGATGTCGTGGGTGCCGCAAACCTGCGTTTGGAGCGGGCCATTAAAATACGGAATGCCGCACGCGGTGTTTTCGCCGTTGCGTTCGGACTTTTGCTGGTCGCGCTGCTGTTTGTGACCTTCGCCCTCCCGAACGATGAGGGTGAGCCGGTGACCTTGACCGTGTCCGAAAATTCGTCAGTCCCCTTGCGCGAAGGGGCCGCACGACTGGTCGGGGGCGAAGTCGGTACGATGTTCACTTTTGGCCAATCCTGGTGGATCGGCGAGCACCGGAAATTTTTTGCGGTGTATCAAGTGCCCGGACTCAATCGGGAAGGTGCCAGCTTTTTCGTAGACCTCGGGCCGGTTGATGTGAAGCAATTGCCCGGCCTCCGCCAACGAACGACCTGGTCGGGCCTTCTTGTAAAAGGCGGGTTGCCCGGAACGACCCGTCCGATGTTACGCAGTGCCGGTATCAAAGTCAGCGATCCCTATTACACATTATATCCGGATCGCCGGACGCTTCAGGCAAGCTATTTCGTTCAGCTTGGACAAATGGCGTTGCTCGCGCTGCTGCTTGCCTTGGTCAGCATCTTTTACAACCGTCATATCGCGCGAATACAAAGAGAGTTTAATACGGCAGCGCGCCCGACAGTTTAAGGGCCGTTAACCAAGCATTAGAACGCGAACGCAATTCCGGCGCGTTATTGCGGTCCTATGACGCATCTGATGCAATTCAGTCTCGGTCTTACCGTCGCAATCGCGCTGAATCTGGCTATCCAGACGTCAGGCGAAAATGACGCGCGCACGGCGTACAGCATAAATGCCACCGGAATGAGCGATAAAGCCGCAGGCCCTGCACCCATTGCTCTACGCGCGAACGACGGCTTATTTTATGTGCGCGGTACAGGCGACGCAGGAACCGTGACCTTCCTTGTCGACACCGGAGCATCGCATGTTGTTCTGGGGCATAAGGATGTCGATAAGCTGAAAATCTCGCCCCTGCAGACGTCGGATCGGGACTATCTGAAAACCGCATCCGGAAAAGTTCAGGTGAAATGGGTCGTGATCGACCAACTGTCTGTCGGCGGCAGCACATTACACAATGTGCGCGCAGCAATCCCCCAATCGGATATCGGCATTTCGTTGCTCGGCCAAAATGCCTTGGCCCAATTTCAGACCGTCAACATCGATGGCGATACCATTTCTTTCAAACGCGATTGATAGGCCAAACCCGATCGTTTCGGTTGCCGGGAAATTCCCGAATATCTGCCGGGTCTGTGTCTTCGTAAAGTCACCGATGATGTAACTGTTCCGATTTACCCGCGCAGTGGGTGGCTTGACGTTTAAAAAGCAGGGCCAATTACTGTGGTTATCAATTGCTCTGTGGATACAATCACTTGGCGAACTGTCTTAGAATGAAGTTCAAGATGAACTCGTCGCGGCCGGGGGTTTTTGCGCCTGTTACGGTTTGCCATTTTTTGGGCAGATGGTCGGCGACATGTCCAGCCTCTTCGCTGAAAACATAATGCTCGAAAAAGGATCGCCAAGCCTGTTTCTCAGGCGCTGGCTGGTCGCGTATCGTCATAAGCGCCAGTAGGACGGCTTCGAACGCCGGACCGGCGCCTTTGGGCATCCACCAATAATTGGCGAGCATGTTCAGGGGGCCATTTGCCTCTACATGGTGCCACCACAGCGACGGAATATAGATGGCATCGCCGGGTTCCAGATCGGCAGTTAATGCTGCGGCTTCTGCGTCGCGAAATTTCGGATAGCGCCCATAATCGGGATTATGAAAATCAACCATGCTCGCAGGTGGACCTGCCATCGTGAACTCCAACGGCCCCACATATAAGTTGGAAATCTGCTCAGGTGGAAATAGGGTAAAACGTCGAGTGCCCGAGATGCAGCATGCGATGTTGCGGCTATTGTCATAATGCGCGGCAACTCTGGATGTGTTGCCCAGCCATAAGCGGGGTTCGATTTCTGCGTTCAAGAGCGGCATGGGGTTTTCGGTGCTGAAGTCCGGCATCGTCGCGCCAGAAGGTGCGGAACCAGCATAGATCATCAGGGGAGGAGGACCTTCTGCCGTCAACAGCAATTGATCGACGATATGGGAAAGCGTCGTTTCGCCTTTGTCATAGTTAAAGCCGTTCATGTCCTGATTGTAGAAATAGCGACCCTGCATTTCGGGTTGGCCGACGAAGGTTTCGACAGCGACGCCGCTATCATGCTGTTTGAGATAGCTCCCGAGATCGCTTCGCGACTTTTGTGCGGCCTGCACAATAGGCCAATCCGCCACCAGGCCTTTCAGGATTACAGGTTCACCACGCGTCAGTATTTCGTCTTCAAAAATGTGCTTCGTAACATTGTGGCGAAACGGAACCGAGTTCGGGTGTGTCTTCATGTGCGCATCTTGCTCCTGTCCGAAATCACTTAACAGCAAATAACGAAGATGGTAGCGTTACCAGTAGAGTCGGAGAAGAGAGGGTTTCGAATGATCATGAAGCGACGCCATTTGGCGATATGCGCTGCAATTTGTTTTTCGGCATCAGCGCCATCCGCGATCGCAAAGCCCGCACTGCACAGCATTTTCACAGATCACGCGGTTTTACAAAGAGACCAGGCAATAGAAATTTGGGGCACTGCAGCGCCATCCGAAGCCGTGATCGTGACCATTGGAGAAACTTCGGTCCGAACCAGCGCTGATGCCAAGGGCGCATGGCGGGTGCCATTGTCGCCGATGAAAGCTGGCGGTCCCTATACGCTTAGCGTCAGCAATGACGCAGGGGTAACACAGCAGCTGAGCGATATCCATTTCGGAGATGTTTTTCTGTGTTCGGGTCAGTCCAATATGGAAATGCAAGTGAAGGCATCCATGAATGCCGAAACGGAAATCCGGCGTGCCGATTATCCGCAAATCCGCCTTTACACTGTCGCCAGGGCGAGTTCGCCGGCTCCTGTAAATGAACTGCCACAAGGCGGATCGTGGAAGGTGGCCAATCCCGATAATGCCGGCGATTTTTCGGCCACATGCTATTATTTCGCCCGCGATTTGCAGCCGCACGTCGGCGTTCCCATCGGTCTTATCAGCGCGTCATGGGGTGGCTCTGCGATTGAATCCTGGATCGGTGCAAATGGCTTGGCGGCGGTTGGAAAAAATGCCGAGGTCGCGATGTTACGCACCTACGCGACCGATGAAAAGCTTGCCCAGGCTAGCTTCGGGAAAAGCTGGGAAACATGGTGGAAGGGCAGCTTCCCACAAGATGCGGGACCATGGGCCGAAAAAGAACGCGCCGGATGGACTGCCGTTCCATTACCGATGCGTGATTGGAAAAAATGGGGTGACAGCGATCTTGCACAGCACAATGGGATGCTCTGGTATCGCAAATCCTTCACACTGACGCCCGATCAGGCAAAGTCCGGGACTATCCTTCATCTCGGGCAGATCGACGAAATCGATATGACATGGGTGAACGGCAAGCCTCTGGCCCAAAGCTTCGGCTGGGGAACGAACCGGGATTATACCCTGCCTGCAGGCATGCTGAAAGCGGGTCCGAATGAGATTGTGACGAACATTTATAGTGGCTGGGACATGGGTGGCATGTTCGGACCCGCAGAGGCCATCAACCTGCAGTTGAAGGACGGTTCGAAAATCAGGCTGGGCGATGGATGGCACTTCCGCAAGGCACCCAAGGGGGCAGGCGACCCGCCCCGCGCACCCTGGCTCGCCATTGGCGGCCTGACAACAATTGGTAATGCCATGATAGACCCGCTTGCACCTTATGGATTGCGGGGGGTGCTCTGGTACCAGGGGGAATCAAATGCCGGAAATCCGAAGTCTTACAGGGCTTTGCTCACTACGTTGATGGCCGATTGGCGCGCAAAGTTTCAGAATGCCCAATTGCCGTTCCTGGTCGTCCAACTGCCCAATTTTGGACAGGCGGTTTCTTCTCCCACCAACTCCGGCTGGTCCGATCTGCGCGAAGCGCAGCGTCTCGCGGTGCGCGATGACAAATTGTCGGGGTTGGCCGTCATCATTGATGCGGGGGAAAATGACGATATCCACCCGCCCAACAAGCAGATTGTGGGGCAACGTCTGGCCCGACTGGCCCGGCACCAGATCTATAAGCAAGCGGTGACCGCCAATGGTCCTAACCCGGTATCGGCCGTTCGAAGGGGCGGAGAGATTGTTGTGCGGTTTGAAGGTATCGATGGGCAGCTTGTAACGCGCAGTGCGCTGGCCCCGATTGCGTTCGAAATCTGTGGGGCGGGATCCGACACCTGTCGCTTCGCCAGCGCAACGGTGCAAGGCGACAGCGTCGCAATCGATGCGCCGGATAACGGCAATGTGGACCGCATTCGTTATTGCTGGGGGGATGCACCGCTCTGCAATCTCTACGATGGTGCCGGCTTGCCCGCAGGGCCGTTTGAGATCGCCGTGCGATGATCCGCTGGCTGGTGGTTTTGCTTTTGCTGTTCCACGGAACAGTTGAGGCGAAACCTCCGCGACAAGTTGAAGTCGTTTCCAACCACGAGGTTGACGCATTCCTTCTGCTGGAAGGGGATCGCGCGGCGCAGGTGATTACCGATCCTTCGGATGATCCGGCGGTCCAGCGGGCAGCCACCAATTTGGGCAAGGACATCTCAAGCGTTTCGGCAAGCCGTGCGCCAAAGGCGGGGCCGATGCCCATTTTGGTCGGAACGCTCGGCCGGAATGCGACGATCGATGCGCTGGTCAAAGCGGGCAAGCTGGACATTTCAGATGTGGATGGAAAGTGGGAGGCATTTGTCCAACAGGTCGTGGACGCTCCCATGGTGGGCGTTCCGCGCGCGCTTGTGATTGCGGGTGCCGACCGTCGTGGGACGATCTACGGGGTTTATGATCTGTCGTCGCGGATAGGGATATCGCCTTGGCATTGGTGGGCCGACGTTCCTGTTCCAAAGAAACGCCAACTCTATGTGACGGCCGGGCGGCGGATTGACGCGCCGAAAGTGCGCTATCGCGGCATCTTCATCAACGATGAAGAGCCTGCCTTGGGCAATTGGGCGCGCAAAAGGTTCGGCGGGGTGAACGCGCAATTTTACGAACAGGTGTTCGATCTGCTGCTGCGGTCGAAGGCCAATTATCTGTGGCCCGCCATGTGGGGCAAGTCGCTTTGGCAGGATGACAAGCAGAGTGCTCAACTTGCTCAGGATATGGGGATCATCCTCGGCACGTCGCACCACGAACCCATGATGCGCGCGCATGTCGAGTGGGAGCGTGCGCAGGCGGGGCGGTGGGATTATACGACCAATAGCGAAAATCTGAGAGCATTCTGGCGCGATGGCGTTGCCCGCTCAAATGGCCAGGACCGCTTGGTGACGATCGGCATGCGGGGCGACGGCGATGAGCCCATGTCAGAGACAACCGCCATCAACTTGCTGGAGAAGATTGTAGCGGATCAGAGGGCGTTGATCGCCAAGGAGACCGGCTTACCGCCCGAAAAAACGCCGCAAATGTGGGCCTTATACAAAGAGGTTCAGGACTATTATGATCAGGGGATGCAGGTCCCGGATGATGTCCTCCTGCTGTTTGCGGATGACAATTGGGGCAATATTCGCAGGTTGCCACAAGCCGGAGAGCGCCGCGCGGGTGGCTTTGGCGTCTATTATCATTTCGATTATGTCGGCGACCCGCGAAACTATAAATGGTTGAACAACACGCAGATCGAACGGGTCTGGGAACAAATGTCCATGGCGCGCGCCCATGGGGCAGACGCACTCTGGATCGTCAATGTCGGGGATATCAAGCCGATGGAACTGCCGACCAGCTTCTTTCTGGATTTCGCGTGGGACCCGGATAAAATCCCGTTGGAAGCGCTGCCCGATTATTATCGCCGCTGGGCGATGCAGCAATTTGGCGCATCCCATGCCGCAGATATCGCCGCGCTGTTGCGCGACAGCAGCCGGATCAATGCGCGGCGCAAGCCGGAACTCATCGATGCGCAATATTACCGCACCGACGACGATGGCGAAGCGGAGCGGATTGCGCTGGAGTATAGCGATATGGACAAGCGTGCCCGCAAAATCGCCGGAGAGCTCGCCCCGCAATATCGCAGCGCCTTCTACCAATTGGTGCATCACCCCATCGAAGCCATGGCGAACCTGCACCACATGTACCGCGCCGTTGCGCAAGGCCGCATGGACGATGCCGAGCGCGCTTTTGCAAATGACCGTGCCATTCGCGACCGGTACGAGGGGCTGGAAGAGGGCAAGTGGCACGACATGATGCGCCAGACCCACATCAGCTATACCGGATGGCAACAACCCGAGCAGGATGTGTTGCCCGATCCGGTATCGTGGCGGCCGGACCGGAACGTTCGCAGCGGACCCGATGCGAGCCCCGTGCCGGGTCGGAAGATGTTCCTAGAGAAAGACGGGCTCATCGTCATGGACGCGCCGTCATTTGCGCGGGCCGGCTCGGCCAGCGCGGCCGCTTGGCGCACCATTGCGAACCTGGGGCATTGGTCGGGAAGTGTAACTGTCCTCCCACAGTCCGGCGATTCCTTTGCGCCGGGTGCAGGGCCCTATCTGGAATATGACCTTGCCTTGGGTGCTGCGGGCGATTTTAGCCTGGCCGTCTACGCGTCGCCTTCACTCGATGTTCTGGGCAAAGGGGGATTGCGCTATGCCGTTTCGGTCAATGATGGGCCGCCGGTGATTGCCGATCTCATGGCAGGTGACGCCAATGTCTGGAGCAAAGCGGTGGCCGACAATATCCGCATCGCTGTAACGCGGCATCGGGCGGAAGAGCCCGGCCCGATACGCGTCCGGATTTGGGCGGTTGATCGTGGCGTTGTTATTCAAAGAGTGATCGTCACCCGTGGCGAGTTGCCAAGGTCGAAGCTGGGACCGGTCGGGTTTAAGCCCCGCTAACCGGTCCCTAAGCGCTATCAGATATAGCGGCTGACGATATTTTCGACATATTCTTGCTTGCCCGAGCGTGGCTTGGGGTCAATCTTTGCCGCCACAGCCGCATCGGAAATCGCCTCCAGATTTGATGCCCCCGAAAGCATGGCTTGCGCATCTGCGCTCTGCCAGCCGGCATAACGTTCCGTAACGACAGCATCCAGTTCGCCGCCCTCAATCATTGCTGCAGCGTTGAGCAAGCTGCGCGCCAGGATGTCGATACCACCGATATGGCCGTGAAACAGGTCAGCCGCATCAATGCTTTGGCGGCGGACCTTCGCATCGAAATTGTTGCCGCCATTTTGGAAGCCGCCATTTTTGAGGATATAATACATGGCGGTCGTGATTTCCCGGATGTCGTTCGGGAACTGGTCCGTGTCCCAGCCATTTTGTGGATCGCCGCGGTTCATGTCGATCGAACCGAATATGCCAAGATTGATAGCGCTCGCGATTTCATGTTCGAAGCTATGCCCCGAAAGGGTCGCATGATTGGCTTCGATATTCATTTTGACTTCTTTTTCCAACCCGTTGGCAAGAAGGAAGCCATAGATGGTTTCGACATCGAAATCATATTGATGCTTGGTCGGTTCATGCGGTTTTGGTTCGATCAGGATGTCGCCCTTGAAACCGATTTTGTGCTTATGCTCGACGACCATTTGCAGGAAGCGCCCAAATTGAGCCTTTTCCTGCTTAAGGTCTGTATTGAGCAGACAGTCATAGCCTTCGCGACCACCCCACAACACATAGTTAGCACCGCCCAAGCGATGCGTTGCCTCGATACAGTGGCGCACCTGCGTCGCTGCGAAACGGAAAACGTCGGGATCGGGATTCGTCGATGCACCACCCATATAGCGGGGGTGGCTGAACATGTTCGCGGTGCCCCAAAGCAGCTTCACGCCGGTAGCGGCCATCTTGGCTTCGATCTTGTCGACGATGACCGCGAAATTACGCACATGTTCGTCGATCGTTTCGGCATGGGCCATCACATCAACGTCGTGGAAGCAGAAATAGGGCAAACCGAGGCGGGTGAAAAATTCGAACGCTTCGTCCAGCTTATGGTCCGCACGCGCCTGGTCGATGGGTCCACCATGCCAGGGACGGTTGAACGTGCCTGCGCCAAAGACATCGAATCCGTCCCAGCAGAATGTATGCCAATAGCAAACCGCCATCCGTAGATGTTCGGCCATCGTTTTACCCATGACCACACGGTTCTTGTCATAATAGCGATATGCGAGCGGATTGGTCGAATCTATCCCTTCAAATTTGATAGGTTCAATGTCGGCAAAATAGCTGGTTGCCATGGTAGTCTCTCCTAAAATGATGTCTTCAGATTCTGGTAAAGCGAACGGAATTTCGGCATCCGTTCGGCATAAAGCTCACCCAATCGGTCGTCGGGTTCTTCGACGTGCAAAATGGGAGGAGCGGCACAAATTGTTTCAATGGCGGAACCTGTATCGGCCAGTTGCGCAAGGCGCGCAGCGCCATAGGCAGGGCCAACTTCGCCGCCGTCGCGATAAATGAGCGGCCGACCTAAAACAGAGCTGAGGATCTTGCCCCAATAGTAGGATTTCGCGCCGCCCCCGATAACGGTGATGCTATCGATATGCGCGCCGCTGTCGGTAAGGGCGTCCATACCATCGCGAAACGCGAAGGCGACGCCCTCCAATACCGCCTGTCCGATTGCCGCAGCATCGCTTTCATGGGTCAGTCCGAACAGCACGCCTTTGGCGCTGGGGTCGTTATGCGGCGTCCGCTCACCGGACAAATAGGGGAGGAAAACTTCGGTTGAAGCGGGCGCGCCGCGCGCCTCTATGGCCGCAAACAAAGTGCCTGCATCGGGCAAGCCACACAAACGCACAGCCCAGTCGACGCAACTCGCAGCGCTCAATATGACTGACATCTGGTGCCAACGGCCGGGCAGGGCATGGCAAAAGCTGTGCACGCCACCCGCTGGATTTGGGGTGTAGCCACCATTTGCCAGAAACAGCACGCCCGATGTGCCCAAAGAGAGAAAAGCATCGCCCGGCCGAACGACACCAACGCCGACTGCACCAGCCGCATTGTCGCCGCCGCCAGCAACAACAGGAACGCGGGCCATACCCCAAGCCTCCGCGAGCTCTGCCCGCAATTGGCCCGTTATTTCGTTGCCCTCATATAATTTGGGCATATGGCTTCGATCGAGGGCCGTTGCCTCCAGCATGACATCGGACCAATTGCGCTTGCCGACATCCATCCACAATGTGCCGGCACTGTCCGACATGTCGGATGCGCGTTCACCCGTCATACGCAGCCGCACATAATCCTTAGGCAACAGGACGGTTTTGATTTGTGCAAATATTTCGGGCTCATTTTCCCGTACCCACTGCAATTTGGGTGCAGTAAAGCCGGGCATGGCACGGTTGCCCGTGATCTGCCCCAGGTCCGGAACATCTCTTTCCAAAGCCGCGCACTGGTCCGCGCTGCGACCGTCATTCCACAATATTGCCGGACGCAACGCCTTGTCATCGTTGCCCAAAAGGGTCGCGCCATGCATTTGACCCGAAAGGCCAACGGCCTTCACCGCATGCCGCTTTTTCAGGTCGAGGTCGCTGACGGCGCTGTTGGTTGCGGCCCACCAATCGGCCGGGTCCTGTTCCGACCAGAGGTCATGCGGACGGGAGACGGACAAAGCAGCGGTGGCAATTTCCACAACCGTACCGGCTTCATCCATCAATACCGCTTTGACGCCGGACGTGCCGATGTCGATTCCCAAATACATAGACTCAAACCCTCTCCCTCTTGTCTGCAACCGTTATCAGGAGAAAAAAGGTAGCGCTAACATTTTTTTAGTTTGATATATAAGATACTGAAATACATAAGTATAAAAAGAACGACACAAAAATGCTATGAGCCCAAATAAAATTTAGGCAGGATTTTCGAACTGTCCTAAGTTCTCGCCATTGACACCAGCAGCGTTTAACTGCACATCAATTGCGGTAGCGCTACCATAAAGCGCGCTTGGGAACCGCCGGATATGATATGCCGGCCTATCGGGAGAGGTTTTTGATGACAGAAAAGTCAGGAGAGCAGACGAATCTGCCATTCGTGGTCGCAATTGTCGCCGTAGCGACGATCGGCGGCTTATTATTTGGATATGACAGCGGCGCGGTCAACGGCACGCAGGATGGCCTGAAATCGGCCTTTCAACTGAGCGATGAAGGACTGGGCTTTACCGTCGGTTCCTTGCTGCTGGGTTGCATGGCAGGCTCTTTTCTCGCCGGCCGTCTCGCCGACGCGTTGGGCCGCCGCAATGTTATGATGCTGGCGGCTATATTGTTTTTGATCGGGGCCATCATCCAGGGTTTTGCCCATGAGCAGCTGATCTTTGTTTTCGCCCGTTTTATGGGCGGTATGGCGGTTGGTGCAGCCAGCGTCCTCTCACCTGCCTATATATCGGAAGTCGCACCCGCCAATATTCGCGGACGTATGACAACGATCCAGCAGATCATGATCATCACCGGCCTCACGGCTGCGTTTGTCGTGAATTATGCCCTCGCACATAGCGCCGGTAAATCGACCGAGATATTCTGGGGCGGATATGAAGCGTGGCGCTGGATGTACTGGATGCAGGCTATTCCAGCCGCAATCTTCCTGGTGGCATTGTTCTTCATACCCGAAAGCCCGCGCTATCTGGTGTCCAAGGGTCGCGATGCCGAGGCGAAGGTGGTTCTGGGCCGTTTGTTCGGTCAGGGGTCTTCCGAAAGCAAACTCGCCGATATCCGTGCAAGCTTTAACGAAGATCACCGCCCACGGCTTGGTGACGTCATGGCGTCGGGAACCTTATTCCGGCCGATCGTATGGGCGGGATTGTTGCTCGCGGTTTTCCAGCAGCTCGTCGGCATCAACGTGATTTTCTATTATGGAGCCACATTGTGGCAGTCCGCCGGATTTACTGAAGATCAGTCCTTGCTGATCAACATCGGTTCGGGTGTCGTGTCGATTGCGATCTGCTTTTTTACGGCAGCCTTTGTGGACCGTATCGGCCGCAAGCCATTATTACTCATCGGCTCGCTGGGCATGGCGGTAACCTTGTTCGCGATGGCCTACGCCTTTTCGAACGGTACACTCGACGGTGCAGGCAAGCTGCAACTTTCGGATAGTGACGGCGTGATCGCGCTGGTCGCCGCCAACCTGTATGTGATGTTCTTCAACGCCAGCTGGGGACCGGTCATGTGGGTCATGTTGGGGGAAATGTTCCCCAACCAGATCCGCGGCAGCGCGCTGGCCGTTTGCGGCCTCGCCCAATGGGGTGCCAACTATGCCATCACCCAGGCGTTCCCGATCATGCTGGCAAGCCTGGGCCTCGCCATCAGCTATAGTTTCTACGGGGCCTGCGCCTTGATCAGCTTTTTCCTCGTGAAGGCCTTCATCAAGGAAACAGCCGGGAAGGAATTGGAACAGATGGAAGGCTGATCTTCCACGCAATTAATAGAAAAGGCCCGCCTCGACAGCGGGCTTTTTTTTTATGCAGCACAGTTTTCGCGGATGAAGTCCCGATGCTTGGGCATATATTCGGCCGAGTTCGTCACCGCCGTCTGAATCTGGTGCAAACGGGACTGCGTTTCTTCGAGCGATAAAAGCTGCGCCACGGGATCGAAGGTGCGCGGCTTCATCAATTGGCCGGTCATGACCGCGAACCAGCTGGTATCGTTGAACAGTTCCTCATTCTCGCGAAAGCAGCGGCCGCTATTTTCAAAAACGGCAATCTTTTCCGCCAGACGGTCTGGCACTTCCATATTGCGGCAATAGTCCCAGAATGGCGTGTCGGTACGTTCTGTTGCCTTATAGTGCAGCACAAGGAAATCCCGGATTTCTTCGGTTTCCGTCGTAATGACGCGGTTGTAACGGTCGATGTCGACGGGGTTGAAACTGCGGTCCGGAAAATTGGACAGCAAACGCGCAATGCCGCTTTGGATCATCCAGATACTGGTCGATTCCAGCGGTTCCATGAATCCCGAAGCCAGGCCGATGGCCACGCAATTCTTCACCCAGTGTCTTTTTCGATGCCCGGTGGTGAATTTGATAATCCGGGGCTCGGCAAGCGGCTCGCCATCCAGATTGGCGAGCAGGGTTTCGCGGACGGCTTCGTCGCTGATGAAGTCGCTGCAATAGACATAGCCATTGCCGATCCGGTGTTGCAGCGGGATGCGCCACTGCCAACCTGCATCGCGTGCGGTCGATCGGGTGTAGGGCGTGATGTCTTCGACGCCAGAGCAGGGGACCGCCATGGCGCGGTTGGCGGGAAGATATTTTGACCAGTCGACATAGCCGGATTTGAGCGCCCCTTCGATCAGCAATCCATGAAAGCCCGAACAGTCGATAAACAGATCTGCCTCGATGCGGCCGCCATCTTCCAGTTCAACAGCTTCGATAAAACCGCTTTCACCATGCTGGAGAACGCGCGTGATCTTGCCCTCCCGCCGTGTCACTCCCGCTGCTTCGGCATATTCGCGCAGGAACAATGCATAGAGTCCGGCATCGAAATGAAAGGCATAGGAAATCTGCGACAAGGGCGAGTTTCCAGCGTCGATTGGCCGCATGAACTTTCCAAATTCGGCCGCTTTCGCCTGAATGGAATATTCGTCGATCCAGGGTGCGAGACCATCCTGATAAAGCCGTTGCCAATAGGCGTGGAAAGAAACCCCTTCCATGTCGACACCATATTTGCCGAAAGGGTGGAAATAGGTGTGCCCTTTCCGGCCCCAGTCGACAAACTGGATACCCAGCTTGAAACTGCCTTTGGTACGGCGCACGAAATCATTTTCGCTGATGCCGAGCATCCGGTTGAAGATGTTGATCTGGGGGATGGTCGCTTCGCCAACGCCCACGGTGCCGATGGCGTCGGATTCAACCAATGTGATTTTGGCATAGTCACGGCCCAGCACTTTTGCGAGCGCGGACGCCGTCATCCAACCGGCGGTACCACCACCCACGATTGCTATGCTGCGAATGCGGTTGTCGGTCACTTCAAACTCCCTTGCAATGGCGCATGATATAGTCCGCATGCGTCGGCATATTGTCGGCAGCTTGCCGGAATGACTGGCCCATAGCGGCGAGCAATTTCTTCATCGGACCGTCGGGGACAGCATCGACAAGCGGGTCATATCCGGTCGGGATCAGGCCCTGGCCGATCATGACTGCGGTCCAATTGGTGTCGGTAAACAACTCGTCCTCATAGCGGAACAGGCGGCCACGGCCGGCAAAAAGATCGATCTTGCGGCGCAAACTATCGGGAATTTCCATCGCCGCACATTGCCGCCAGAACGGTTCAGACCGTTCGTTGAGCTTGTAATGCAAAATCAGAAAATCGCGGATATGCTCCCATTGGGATGCGGTCAGCCGGTTATACTCATCGCGCTCATGCGCTTTGAAATCCTTGTCCGGAAATAGAGCGAGCAGCTTTGATATGCCCGCCTGGATCAGGTGGATACTCGTGGATTCCAGTGGCTCCAGAAAGCCGCCCGCCAATCCGAGTGCCACGCAGTTTTTGTTCCACGCCAGCTTGCGGCGGCCGGTTACGAACTTCAGCGGCCTTGGTTGGGCAAGCGGTTCTGAATCGAGATGCCCCATCAAGATCCCGGCTGCGGCGTCGTCCGAAAGCTGGCTGCTGCAATATACCAGACCGTTACCCGTGCGGTGCTGGAGCGGTATGCGCCACTGCCATCCGGCCGCGCGGGAGGACGAACGGGTGTAGGGCAGCAAAGGCTCGGTTCGTGCGGTCGGGACTGCAAGCGCCCGGTCGCATGGAAGCCAGTGGGTCCAGTCTTCATACCCCGTTTGCAGGCATTGTTCGATCAGGAGCGCGCGAAATCCGGTGCAGTCGATGAAGAGTTCGCCCTCAATATGCGTGCCGTCGTCCAGCACCAGGGCGGAGATAAAACCGTTGGTGGAATTTTGCTGGACCTGTTCGATCTTGCCTTCACGGCGAACGACGCCGCGTTCTTCGGCATAGGAGCGCAAGAAATTTGCGTAGAGTCCGGCATCGAAATGATAGGAATAGTCCAGCGCTGGCCCGGCGGGTCCCGGGATATGTTCCGGCCGGTCAAACCGGTAATGGCGCGCGGCCACAGCAGACATATTGAACTCGTTCAGCGGTACGGCAAAACCGAGCTTTTGAAGTTTCAGCCAGAAGTGGTGAAACTTGATGCCATTGATGTCATGACCGTAGGGGCCGAAGGGATGGAGATAGGCTTCTCCTTCACGTTGCCAGCCGTCAAATTCGATACCCAGCTTGAACGAGCCCTTAGTCGCGGCAACAAATGCATTCTCATCAATGCCCAGCATCGCGTTGAAGGTTTTGATGGGGGGGATGGTTGCCTCGCCAACACCGACGATACCAATCTCGTCGGACTCGACGAGCGTGATGGAGCTTTCCTGCATGGGCAGCATTTTTGAAAACGCCGCGGCCGCCATCCAGCCTGCGGTTCCGCCACCTGCTATGACGACTTTCCGGACGGGACCTGCTCCGCTCATGCTGCAATGGCCTTTAGCGATTGCAGATAGGATTGCTGCTGTGGCAGGGATGAGACCGCTTTCAGCATGACCGAGCGCACCCGCTCGAAATGCGCTGCAATCGCGTCGCGAGCGATGCCATTTGCGACGACATCATAGCGCCGGGGCCGGATGTCTAATGCTTCGAAAAGCGCGATCCAGTCCCATGTTTCGAATGACTCTTCGTCATATAAAGCCACCCTGCCGCTTGCTTCATAGGCAGAAAGGCGGTGTGCAAGACGTTCGGGAACCGGAGGAGCGGAGGCATCCTTCTGCACAAAATGAAGTATCGCGTAATCGCGCGCGTTTTCGAGTTGCTCGATTGTTTGCCGATTATACTCGGACGCCTCCACCGAAGATTCCAGGCTGTGCGGGAAAAGGTCGAGCAGGCGGGACAGGGCGGTGGCGACCAGATGTAACTGGGTCGACGCGACAGGCTCGATGACCGCGGCGGCACCCCCGATCGCCAGACAATTTCCCGCCCAAGGCGTGGCAATGCGGCCGTTGGTGAAGGTGTAGGATCCGGCCGTGCCCGATCCCGCGCCGCGGCTGATAACAAGCTCTTCGACCCGATCCTGGCAGGAAAGAAAACGCTGCCACCCGTCTTCATGCGCTTCGATATGTGCATAAAGGGGAGGGGGGGAATTGGAGGGTGTGACCGAAACCCGCATGTGGTTATGGGGGAGCCACGCACTCCAGTCTTCAAATGCATAGCCCGGCATGTGACTGGCCAAAAGGCGGGCCTGACCGCTGCAGTCCAGGAAGAAATCGCCTTCTACAACTTGGCCCGAAGATAGCCGAACCGAGCCTATCCGGTCCTTGGTATCGAAATGAACGTCTTCCAGGTCGCCCTCGATGACCGATACGCCCCTCTGCTTCGCGGCATTCTGGAGATAGTGCCGATAACCATCGACATGGAGATGAAGGCCATGCGCCATGGTCGACAAAACCGAACGGCCATCGCCCTTGTAAGGTGCAAAACGCCCCGTCTGCGCGCAGAGGGCCCCTACAGAATAGTTGGCAAGATTTATCGTTGCTCCATCCGCCCTCATGCGCGCCATCAGATGATGAAATGCCACAGGTCCCAGATTGGCACCCACCTCGCCATAGGGATGAAAGGCAACGGCACCGGCTGCCCTCCAATTGCTCAACGCTCTCCCGAGGCCGTAACTGCTCCCCGTGTGCGCCACCATATGGTCTTCATCAATGTCGAGACGCGCATGCAGTTCGGCAACCGACGGAAGCGAGGCTTCAATCGCGACGGGAAGGCCGAGGGAATCATCAATACCGCCTGAGTCGACCAAAATGACCGCACAGCTGGTTTTCGCGGCCAGCGTTAAAGCGGCCAGCCATGCTGCCACCCCGCCGCCAACAATCACAATTCTCTCAATGGGCATGGGCGCCAATCTGCCGGATAAAATCAGCATGGGTTGCCAACCCTTGAGCCGCAATGTGGCAATCGGATCGCAGGCGATCGAATTTGGCCTGCAAGTCTGCTTCCGGAATAGCCTCTCCCAGCGGATCATTGTTTTGCGGGATTACGCGCTGGCCGAGATAAACGGCGATCCAGCTAGCATCGAGAAACATGCCGTCCCGGTAATTCACGACGACACCACGCTCGCGAAACATATTGATCTTATGCGTAAGGGAGTCCGGGATCGGCATCGTCCGCACATAATTCCAGAACGGCGTGTCGTCGCGTTCGGTCGCATGATAATGCAGGATCAGGAAATCACGAACGCGCTCATATTCCAGATCCATCAACCGGTTATATTCCGACGCCAGCGCAGGATCCCAGCTCTGATCCGGGAAAAATTCAAGCAATCGGCCGATAGCAAGCTGGATCAGGTGGATGCTGGTGGATTCCAAAGGCTCCAGAAATCCGGCGGATAAACCT
This sequence comes from Sphingorhabdus lacus, assembly GCF_009768975.1. NCBI lineage: Bacteria > Pseudomonadati > Pseudomonadota > Alphaproteobacteria > Sphingomonadales > Sphingorhabdaceae > Sphingorhabdus > Sphingorhabdus lacus. The sequence goes on from NZ_CP035733.1 coordinate 3,440,619, forward strand.
ATGGCGACGACATTTTTTGACCATTGTTTGCGACGCTTTCCGGTGACGAAGCGCAACTGGTTCAATTTGGCCAATGGCGCGCTTTCCAGTTGATCCACTAATGTGGCTGCTGCCACATCGTCCGAAATATAGTTGCTGCAATATACATGTCCGTTGCCGACGCGATGCTGTAATGGGATGCGCCAGATCCAGCCGGCATCTTGGGCGGTTGCCCGTGTATAGGGTGTCAAAGGACCGGCGGTTGCGCAGGGTACCGCGACGGCGCGGTCGCACGGCAACCAATGTTGCCAGTTTTCATATCCGCTCTGCAATGCGCCTTCGATCAGCAAGCCACGAAAACCCGAGCAATCGACAAAAAGATCGGCAGATAGTGATGTGCCATTATCCATCTGCACCGATTGGACAAATCCACTCTCGGATTCGAGTGCGACGTCGATGATTTTACCTTCATGGCGCTTCACGCCGCGTTCTTCGGCATAAGCGCGCAGATATTTGGCATAAAGACCCGCATCAAACTGGAAGGCATAGGAATAGGTCGACAGCAGCGAATCGGGATCCTCGGCAGGATAGGCGAAGCGACATGCGCGCGCCGCCATCACCGGTAAGGAATAGTCTTCAATAGGATGGCCGCCAGATGCTCGTTGCATGCGCGCCCAGTGCTGGTGGAAGGCGACTCCCCCAATGCTTTCGCCAAAGGCTCCGAAAGGATGGATATAGGAATCGCCTGCACGGGCCCAATTGCAAAATTCGATCCCCAATTTGAACGTGGCCTTGGTCTTGGCCATAAAATCTGCTTCGTCGAAGCCGAGCTTTTGGTTGAAAAATCGGATGTGAGGAACGGTAGCTTCGCCAACACCGACGGTGCCGATCTCTTCCGATTCGACCAGATGAATCGCGTATTTCTGCCCGGAAAGCATATGGGAAAGCGCCGCAGCCGTCATCCAGCCGGCAGTTCCCCCGCCTACTATGACAATGTTTTCGATTGGCCGATTTGGCATATCAACCCAGAACCTCCCCGATTTTCTTGTTCTTCGTAATCTGCAAGATGAAGCATTTTCATTCTTGCGAAAGCGATAAATATGCACTACTCCAAAAATAATGGTAGCGCTACCGTTAGAATTGCGCACCATAATGGTAGCGCTACCGTAAACACGGCGCAAGGAATTGGGAGAGGTTCATGATTGGGAATTCTGCTGCTGCGGCACAACATTTGTCGTCTGACATAAATTTACGTGCGACGCTTCGCGCTGGCGCCTCCGGGCTCGCGCTTTTTGCTACAATGGCTTCTATGCCCGCCTTGGCGCAGGATGCATCCGAAACTGCACCGCAAAGTGATGCGACGGAAGAAGCGATCGTTGTTACCGGTTTCCGCGAGTCGCTCCAGAGCGCTCAATCCCGCAAGAAGAACGCGGATACGATCGTCGACTCGGTGACGGCTGAAGATATCGGCGCATTGCCCGACCGTTCGGTTACCGAAACCCTGCAGCGTATCCCAGGTATCTCGATCAACCGCTTTGCAGCAGGCGTCGATCCCGACCACTTCTCGGTCGAAGGTTCCGGCGTTGTTGTCCGCGGCCTCACCTATGTCCGCTCCGAATTCAATGGTCGTGAGGCGTTTACGGCCAATAATGGCCGCGCTCTTGGCTTTGCCGACGTTCCTTCCGAGTTGCTCGGCGGTGTGGACGTTTTCAAAAGCCCCTCTGCCGACCGTGTTGAAGGCGGCATCGCGGGTGTTGTGAATCTGCGTACCCGTCTGCCTTTTGACAAAAAAGGACTGGTCATCGCCGGTTCGCTCGAATTGAATTATGGCGATTTCGCCAAAAAGGAATCGCCCACAGGCGCTCTTGTCCTCAGCAACACTTGGGACACAGGCATCGGTGAAATTGGTCTGCTTGCCAGTGTGTCTTATTCGCAATTGTTCTCGCGCGCAGACCGCTTCCAAGTTTCAAGCTTCCGGGTTCGGCCGATTTACTCCAATGGGACGCGGACCGATGTTGTTCCGTTTACGGGCGCGACCCAAACAGGCAGCGGCATTTTCCCGCGCGGTGCGGTCTTGGGAACCCAGGAATTTGACCGTGAACGTTATGGCTATGCAGCTGCGGCGCAATGGCGCAGCAATGACGGCAATATGGAGGCGACATTCCAGTTCCTCCGTTCAGATGCGCGCCAGGCATGGACCGAACGGACCATGGAAATCGCCACCGACAATGTGGCGAGCAACGGCGACTCCCGTGCTGTAGCCGGAACTTCTATCGAGTTTGACGATAGCGGCCTGTTCTCCAGCGGCGTTATCACTGGCCCGACGGGTTGGCGCGATGACCGTCAGAATGACGGTTTGTTGCGGACGCCTATTTTGGGCTTGCAGTCGAACAACATCCGGCGCGACAATGAAAACCGTGCTGTGACATCCGACTATGCGTTCAACTTCAAATGGGACGTCACCGACAATTTTGCGTTGAATGTCGATTATCAGCATGTCGATTCATTCGTGAAGGTGCGTGACAACACGCTCTGGATTTCGACCTATCAGGATGCCTCCATTCAATTGAACGGATCTAAATTCCCGACCGTGGCATTCCAAGCACCGCAGAATTGTACGGTCGTTCCTTGTCCCGGAACCCCGGGGAGTGCCGGTGGAACGGTATTCTTCAATGATGATGACGAGTTCCCCGCCTATTACACCGGGACGCATCAAAGTTTCTCCGATCCATTCAACAGCTTCTACCGGTCTGCGATGGACCATTTTGAAGACAGTGACGGAAACAGTGATGCCCTTCGCATCGATGGCGAGCTGACATTCCCCGAAGATGGGTTCTTTAAAGCGCTTCGGGTTGGCGGTCGCTATGCTGATCGTGATCAAACGGCCCGGTTCTCTGTTTATAACTGGGGTGTGCTCAGTGAACAGTGGGGCAACCGTGGCCCTGTGTGGCTCGATGAGAATGTCGACGGTATTCAGGGTGGAACCGGCGGTACGCCTCCGCAGGGTTATGAAGAATTCTGCTTCGATGGCTTCTTCCGCGGTGCCGTACAAAACCCGCTCAATGGATCGTGCCGGTTGTTTTACGCTGGAAACACCGTCAAGGATTATGAAGGCTATGCGGCCTATGCCAACAACATTGTCAATGAATGGAAGGCTGGACCGCAAACAGGCGGTGGTGGTGGTTGGACGTCACTGGCGACCCGTCCCGGTGTCATAGCCGGTACGCCCTATCGCCCCGGTGAAATCAACGACCAGAGCGAGACAAATACTGCGGCTTATGTGATGCTGCGTTATGGTCACGAATTTGACGGCGGCGCGAAGCTTTCGGGCAACATCGGCGTGCGTTATTCCAAGACCAAGCGGGATTCCCAAGGTTTCCGTGAGTTCGGTGTATCCGGATTTGTGGATGACGCGTCCTGTGCGACGCAGCTGGCATCGGCAACCGCCGCTGCGCAGCTCAGTGGCCAGCCCGCCTCCATCAGCGCGTTCTGCGCAATTACGCCCGCGGAGCGGCAGCAAGCACGTAATTTCCTGAATGGCGCGCTTGTTCCGAGCACCGTGCAGTTGGATTACGAATATGTTCTGCCAAGCTTCAATGCGAAGCTCGAGCTGAATGGTGGCCTGCAACTGCGCGCTGCTTACTTCAAGGGTGTGGCTCCACCGGAATTTGGATATGTACGTAACTATTTCCCTGTGAATCTGGACACAATTACCAATACGAACCCTGATGGTTCGGCGATTGTGCCAACTGTAAGTCCGACAGGTGCGATAAACACTGCTGGTGCCCGCTTCCAAAGCAACTTCGTGGCAGGAAATCCCTTGTTGAAGCCAACGACGTCGGACAATTTCGACTTCACGGCGGAATGGTATTTCTCGCAAGTGGGCCAGTTGACCGCATCGGTTTTTGCAAAGCGCCTCTATGGGGTTTTGACCAACGACATCGTGCGGACCGACTTGAGCAACAATGGCTCGACATATTCGGCGGTTATCACGTCACCGGTTAACTCCGATCGTGTGGGTACAATCCGGGGGCTCGAGCTTTCCTATCAGCAGGTATATGACTTCCTGCCCGGCTTCCTGAAGGGCTTGGGGATCCAGGCGAACTATACCTATGTGAAGAGCAAGGGTGTGCCGCAGAGCACGTTGTCCGCAACCGATCCCGACGTGGCAGCCGGCCGGCAGCCGACCATCGGCGGCTCGTCCTTCCCGCTGCAAGGCTTGTCGAAGCATCAGTTTAACATCACGCCCTTTATCGATATCGGGCCTGTGTCGGCTCGTGCATCGTACAACTGGCGGTCTCGTTATCTCTTGACGCTGCGCGACGTGATCACGCCCTTTGATCCGATTTTCCAAGAGTCTTACGGACAATTGGATGCGTCGCTGACCTGGTCCGTAACGGATAACATCAAGGTCGGCATCCAGGGCGTTAACTTGCTCAACTCGGTCACGAAAACATCTGCGGCGGTCGAAGATCAGAATGGAGAAATCCGTCTTGTACCGCGCGGTTGGTACATCAATGACCGTCGCTATACCGCGATTGTCCGCTTCAACTTCTAACGGAATCTGAGTTCATCCTCCCTGAGCCGTCGCCTTGCAAAAGGCGGCGGCACTTTTTTTATGGGCGGCGGTAGGCGATGAACAGGTTGGCCGTAAGACGGCCGAAGCGTGGATCAGGGTCCAGCGGAACGTCTGCAGGTATGACACCTGAGTGAAGCATATTGCTCCTGTAGAGAATGAGCCGGTCGAAGCGTGCCTCGATATGCGCGGTTTGCGTATAGCCGGGAGTTGAAGGTGCCATGTAGCCCGACATTTCCGGCATTTGCGCCAGCATTGCATCGCGCACATCTATCCAACGCGCAGCACGCTCTGGACCAACGGATTCATAACCGGTTTTGTCTTGCCTGTAAAAGGCGGTGCCACCCAGTTGTGCAGCGTATAGATAGTGGACGACCGCGAAGTGCAGACTGTCCGTCGTATCAATATGCGGGACCTTCTGCAGCGGCTGAAGATCGCTTGGCGCGGTTGTTAAGATAGAGAAAAAGCACTCTGCTTTCGCCAGTTTTGCGCCGTCAATGCGGTAGGTGTTGCGGATGACAGGATCAAGCGCGCGAACCACACCCTCGACATAATCGAGCGGCATGGGTGCCCGAATACCGGGATAAAGATTGCTGTCTACGCCAATAAACTCGGCTTCGTTCGCGGCATAGCGGACCAGAGCCGACGGGTCCTGAAGCACGTTGTCGACTTGGACGAGGGCTGCTTCTTCCTGCCCGATCTTCAGAATATCCAATTGCGAAGAGGGGGAGGGCTCAAAACGCATACGCGCCTCCCGCAATGTCGTTGCCGCTTATTGTTTTATCGCGCGGGCGCCGATGCGAAGGCCTGGGCAAGTACCGTATGCAAGGGCTTGGACTTGAATTCGCTATCATAAGGGCAGGGCCTTTTCGGCTGGCCGTCGGTGCGCGTCGGTTGAAACTGCTGAAGCCAGGAATAATTGTCGCACAGCCCCCAAGCCAGCACATCTTTCAATTGGGGATAGCTGAACATGAGATCAAGATAGCCCTTGGCATAGGCGGCGACCGATTGATCGCGTGAAGCGATATCTGCGGGCAAGGCCTGATCGTTGACGTCGAACTCGGTCATCAGCAGATGATATCCCATGGCGGTGACCTCATCGATAAACTGGCGCCATTCACGCTCCTGCTTTGGACCGGTGCCGGTAGACGGATCATAAGTATCGATCCGGATATGCGACTGGACGCCCAGGGCATCGACAGGGACGTTGCGCTTTTTAAATCCTTCCAGCAGCTTCAGAACACCGGCGCGATGTTTTTCATTGCCGGGCTCCCAGCTCATATAGTCATTATAGACAAGCTCTGCGTCGGGCAGCTGTTCGCGGGCTGTGTGAAATGCGAGGTCGACCAATGTCTCTGTGCCGCCGATGGCGCGCGACAAGGCAGTTTGCGCCAAGGTGGAATCTTCCAGCACCGTTTCGTTGACCACATCATAGCTGAGGATCTTGCCGCGATAACGGTCGGTCACGGTCTTGATATGGGTGGTCAACAACCGCTCGGCTTCGCGGACCGGAGTGGCGCCAAAGTCATAAGCTTCCAGCCATGCAGGTTGCCACTGCGGCCGGTGCCAGAGCAATGTATGGCCGCGTATGGCGAGAGCGTTTTTCTCCGCAAAGGCGACAATGGCGTCAAAAGGTCCGAAGTTGAACGCATCAGGTCCGGGGCGCAAAGCTTGCCACTTCATCTCATTTTCCGCGACCAGCATGCCGCAGTCGCGCTGCAGCAATTTGGCATATTGCGGATTGCGATATGATCCCGATTGTTCGTTGCCAGCGCTCACTGCGGAACCAAAACGCATTCCCTTGGATTTGGCGGCATGATGTAATCCGGAACCATGCTCATGCGCCCAGGCTGCATCGCGGCCAAGGCCGATCGCTCCTGCCATGGCGACCATCGAGGCAAGTGTTTCCCGCCGTGAAAGCTTCATCTTCATCTCCTACTTATTCGGTAATCGTCAGTGTGGCGCTTTTCACATTGGCAGAACTGTTCCCCGCCATGATCTCAAAGTCGCCCGGCTCGACAACGCGCTGCATTTTGTCGTTCCAGAAATGGAATGCATCCGTGCCTAGCGTGAACGAAACATCGCGTGTTTCCCCGGGTGCCAATGTCACCCGCTGGAACGCTTTCAAATCCATGACCGAACGTGTCACCGAACTCACTTTATCCCGCACATAGATCTGAACGGTTTCATCACCTGCACGGTTGCTGGTATTCTTCACCGATACGGTAACCTTGACCGAGCCGTTGCGGGCAATGGTCGGGCTGGACAGAACGGGCGCGCCCAGCTCGAACGTCGAATAGCTGAGGCCGAACCCGAAGGGGTAAAGCGGCGATTTGTCTGCAAAGAGATACCCTCGGCGCGCGGTCGGTTTGTGATTATAGGTAAAGGGCAACTGCCCAACGCTGCGCGGAAAAGTCACCGGCAGTTTTCCGCCGGGGTTGACCGTTCCAAAAAGCACATCGGCCACAGCATTGCCGCCTTGTTCGCCCAGATACCAACCTTCCAATATCGCGTTGGCTTCGGTCGAAATCTTCGTGATTGAGGCCGGCCGGCCATTGATCAGCACAACGGTAATGGGCTTGCCCAATGCGCGTAAGGCATCGAACAGCTCTTGCTGCTCGCCGACCAGGTCCAAGCTGTCGCGATCGCCGAGATGGCTTTCGGCCCAGCCTTCACGGCTGGTCTGTTCGGTATCGCCCAGCGTCAGGATAATCTGGTCCGCGCCCTTTGCTGTTTCCACAGCCTCCGCAATCAATTTGCGATTTTCAGCCGGGTCGGCAAGCTTGACCTCGTCCGCCCACCAATCATCATTCTCGGTGATCTTTACGCCTTGGGCAAACAAGATCGTTGCGCGGTTCCCCACCTTGGTTTTGATGCCTTCCAAAATGGGCACGGTCACGGGTGGCTGGCCATAATAGCCACCGAGACGTGCAACATTGGCACTCGGTCCGATGACGGCAATTTTAGGTTTCGTGGTGCCTAAGGACAGCGGTAATGTTCCGTCATTCTTGAGCAAGGTGATTGAACGCTGCGCCGATTTCAACGCCAGCGCGCGGGCATCGGCGTTGTTCGTGATTTTCACGGCAGCATCTGCATCCGCATAAGGATTTTCAAAGAGGCCAGCGCGGAATTTCATATCCAGCATCCGCCGCACAGCCTGATCGACGGCCGCTTGGGAGACCTTTCCACTCCGGACCGATTCCGCCAATGTCGAAAAGGACGCGCCGGTAGGCAAGTCAGAATCAACCCCCGCCGCCAAAGCCAGAATGGCGGCCTCCGACTTGTCCTTGGCAAGTGCATGCCGTCCGGCCAGTTCGTCAATGGCGTAATAATCGCTGACGACGGCACCTTTGAAACCCCATTCGCCCCGCAATACATCGCCCAGCAACCATTTGTTTGCATGGCTGGGGACGCCGTCGATTTCGTTATAGGAAGCCATCACGGCTTGAATGCCTGTGCGCCGCACAACCTGTTCGAACGGCGGGAAGAAATATTCGCGTAAGACACGTTCCGAGATGGAAGCCGGCCCCACATTGGTTCCGCTTTCCGGCTGGCCATGGCCGGTGAGATGCTTCAGCGTCGCAAAGACTTTTCCGGGTGCCAAGACCGAGGCCTTGTTCTCACCTTGCAGACCTTCGACGGCGGCAACCCCCAATTCCCCTGCCAGATAAGGATCTTCGCCAAACGTTTCTTCAATGCGTCCCCAGCGCGGGTCGCGGGCCACATCGACAACCGGTGACAATGCCAAATGCACGCCCCGTGCCCGTATCTCACGACCAATGACGACATTGATTTCACGCAAAAGCGCAGGGTCCCAGCTTGATGCCAGGGCGATCGACTGCGGGAAACTGGTGGCGTCGAGGGCCGCATAGCCATGCAGACCTTCTTCATGCATCAAAATGGGAATACCCAGCCGTGTTTTCGTGATTGCATGCTTTTGCATGGCATTCACCAGGCGGATGGTCCCTCGTACATCCCGCCCTGCGGCTATACGCGGCGATGCCGGGCCTTTCGCGTCGGAGGGACGGGCAAATTGCCCGATTCCGTTGGGAAACTTTGCCGACATTTTTACCGGGTCAAATTCACCCTTATCATCGAAAATTTCGGGCTTATTGTCCCAGATGGTAATGATTTGCGCAATTTTCTCTTCGAGTGTCATGCGGGCCAAAAGGTCATCGACCCGTGCCGCAATGGGTGCGTCTGGATTCTTGTAGGTCGCCGATGCGGGCACTGCCGTTTGCGCAAATGCGTTGCTGGATGAAATAGCCGTAGCCGGCACGGATGCCGCGCAAAGCAATAGTACGAGTGCAGGTAATTTCATCGTTTCTCTCCTCTTCAAGCGATCACAGCCGCCTTTAATGTTAGCGCTACCATGAACGATTGTGCGATGCACGTCAATCTTTGACATGCATCATTGCATCATACTGGAAAAGCACCGCAAAGCGTGGCATGGCGTCTAGGGTAAGGGGGAATGGATAGGAATATGGGCAGGATCCAAAAATCACCGCGCGCGCAGCAAGGTGGGGCGACGATTGCCGACGTGGCACGTGCGTCCGGGTTTTCACCGATGACCGTGTCGCGCGTGATTAATGGCGAGCGGAATGTGAAGGATTCGACCCGCGATGCCGTGATGGAGGCTGTTGAGAAACTAAACTATTCTCCCAATCTGGCCGCCCGAACCCTTGCCGGGGCGGAGCAGATCCGGATTGCAATGCTCTACGGAAATCCCAGCTTTGCCTATCTCAGCCGCCTTTTGGTTGGCACCTTGGAACAAGCACGCAAAAGCCATGTGCAGTTAGTCATTGAACAATGCGATGAAGGGCAGGACATACATGACGTCTTTGCCGACCTCATCGAAAGTGGTGTCGATGGCGTCGTATTGTCACCGCCTCTCTGCGATTCTCCCAAGATGCTCGAACTGATCCAGAATACCGATGTCACATGTGTGGTCGTCGCCAACTGGTGCCCGCCGGGCAAAATGTCTGTTGTCTATATTGATGACGTCGAGGCTGCGGCCACCATGACCCGGCATATCCTGTCTTTGGGGCATAAGCGGATTGCCTTTGTGAAGGGAAATCCCGAGCAGAAGGCCAGCCACCAACGGTTGAAAGGTTTCGAAATGGCGATGGCGGAAGCCGGGATGCCGATCGATCCCGAATTAGTCGTGGATGGTCTGTTTACCTACCGATCCGGTCTGGACGCGGCGGATAAACTGCTTGATCTGGCTAATCCTCCGTCAGCGATTTTTGCGAGCAACGACGACATGGCGGCAGCGGCCATAACCGTTGCCCATCGGCGGCATTTGGACGTTCCCAAAGATGTGACAATCTGTGGCTTTGACGATACGGATTTTGCCTTGTCAATTTGGCCCGAACTGACAACCATCCACCAACCTATCGCCGATATGTCCCGTGCGGCAGTAGAAATTCTGGTCGACCGGATCCGGGCCAAAAGGTCGGGCCGCCCCACCCCGCGCGAAGATCGAATGCTCGACTTTACTTTTGTGCGGCGGGAATCAGATGCGCAGCCTAATTCATAACATCGGTTGAATAGAGGCCGACCACCGTTCCTGTGAACAACAGGATGTCATATTCCGTTGCCAGCAACCGGGCGTCGGCGTCCGTCAGCACGGTCGTCCAATTGCCATTTCCGTCGGCATAGGCAAAGTCGGCTGCCGCACCCTTGATATGCATCTTCAACCGGATATTTGATGTGCGCAGCGGCTCCAGCGCTTTTTCAAAAAGTACCACATCTGCACCCGCCGTGCCTTTCAGGCCTTTCGCTGTAATGACGAGCTTTCGGCCCGTAGCACCCGTTTCGAGACCAAAGATAAATTGATGCCCTTCATCGGCAATTGCAGCCAATCCGGCTCGCCCATATTGGTTTGCCGAGGGCAGGGCGATTGTCGTGCTAATTTCGGCATTACGGTGCCGAAGACGCTGCCCTATAAATTGCGGTCCTGTTCCACGTAGCACAAGGCTCCCTGGCTTTTCTGTCAGGTTAAGCCATTCAGATGCAGGCGCTTTGCGTGCGAGCCATTGGGGACCCAGTTTGGTGGCGTTGAAGTCTTCGACCCATTTTGAATAATCGGTTTTCTGGTGTGTGCGGGGTAATGTCGGCCGCTTTACCCGCAAGGGCACCGCTTTCCCTTGGGGCAGGATTTCCGGCCAACCATCTTTCCAGTTCACCGGCAGTAAAAATGTTTCGCGCCCTAAATTGGTAAGGTTGCGTTCGTAAGGCCGCGTAGCCAGAAAAACCGCCCACCATTTGTCGCCCGGAAGATTGACGAAGTCGGCATGGCCGGTTGCGTAAACCGGCAGCGGTCGGGCCGGGTCGAGATCACGCTGTGTCAGGATCGGGTTGTTCGGCCCCGGTGTATAGGGACCTGTTACATTTTTGCTGCGGTATATGGTTTGGCGGTGATCGTCCGACGTGCCGCCTTCAGCCGCCGTCAGATAATACCAGCCATCCTTTTTGAATATATGTGGTCCCTCACTCCATATCGGCTTTTCCTCGGGCTTTACGCCGCGATCAACCAACACCGTGCGAGGTCCGATTACCTTGGATTGTGCAGGATCATATTCCTGTAACCAAAGGGCGCGATGCCCATCATATTGCGCAGGCCCCTGCGGTTCGTCGTTATTGGTAATCCATACCCGGCCGTCCGTATCAAAGAACAGATCGGGGTCGATTCCTGTCACCGTGTCCAACCATATGGGCTTGCTCCAGGGACCTTTCGGATTTTTCGCCGTGATGATGAAATTTCCGCCACAGTCGATGCATGTCGTAATGATGTAAAACAGGCCTTTGTGGTGACGGATCGTCGGCGCAAAAATTCCGCGGTTGATTCCGACCGCAGGAAGTTTGAAATCAGCGCTGTCCGGGATTGCGTTCCCGATCTGGGTCCAGTTCACCAGATCACGGCTATGGTAGATAGGCAGGCCAGGGACCCAGCCGAAGGACGAGTTCACAACATAAAAGTCCTTCCCCACGCGCACGATGCTGGGATCAGGCTGAAAACCGGGAAGTATCGGATTGCGATATTCATTGTCGGTTATCGGCAGCGCATCTTCGTCGGGATTGCTACCCTGATACTCCATCGACAGGAACTCGACGGAGTTTCCAGGCGCTGCCCAAGCGGAGGGTGCGATCAAAAGCGCAACGGCAAAAGGCAGTAATGTGCGAAGCATGGGCTCTCCGGTCTTTGGTGTCAGAGGGACTGCGCCGGCACTGCCGACAATATGATGCTCGACCGGTAACTCCCGCCAGGCGGAACGGTGGGCATCGCAGGTTCGTCCGTTGGACGGTTCAGGGCATTGTTAATATGCGGAACGGGTTCGAAACAGAATGATTCCCCATGCGGCGGTATGTACAGCACAGCCGCCGGCATGTTCGATTCTATTTGAAGACCCAAAGGCCGGTCCGGCCAGAGGATACTGGCAACGCCATCCCACTGTGCAAAACAATGATCTATGTTCTTGCCGGAGACAGGCTCGCCTTCCTGGAAATCATAAACCCCTTCCGGCGTAAGCATATCAGTTGGCAAAGCCATGTGGTCATTCATGAGCACGCGTTTGGCCTTGAACTGCAGAAAAGCACCGTCCTGATCAAAATAGGGATGATGGCCAAAGGCGAGCGGTGCGGGTTCTTCCGATAAATTGAACGCTTCGAGCGTTATTTCGAGCCGGTCCCCATCCAACCGGATATGTTGGGTTGCGGAAAAGGACCAAGGCCAACGGCTATCTCGTGTGTGGCGATACCGCATCACTGTTTCGGCTTCGCTCATCCTTTCAGCATCCCAGCAGGACGTCCATCCCACGCCATGGATTGCATGGGGTTCCGGGCTGAAATTAGGATCCAGACCGATTTCTTCGCCCATCCAGTTAAAGCTGGCAAAGCCGATCCGATTGGAAAAGGGGACCAGCGGGAAGGACGCAAAACGCAGCGGGTCGCGCGACCCAAGCGCGGCTGCATCGGTCGATCGCAGCATATTTTGGCCGCTAACGGTCCACGCCACAATAGCTCCCCCTACTTCCGGGCACAGGATGCAGTCGGACGAACCATGTTTCAGATAGAGAGTCTCAGGGTTGCTATTCATTGGTAACTGCGATGGGTCCTGATGTGTTGAGCACATAAACTTGGCCGACTTCAATCGCTTGCGCTGCGGCACCAAAATGCAGTGCCACGGCGCCTTTACCTGCAGCAATGGTCGTGGATGCTTGTGTCTTCAATTGCAGCAACTTCCAATTCGGGCCCAAGGTCAGGACATTATCACCAAAACCGCTATAGGGCGCTTCATTCAATTGAACACGAATTCCCAGCTTGCTGGTTCCATCCCCAGAGCCACCCGGCGCGGTGCGTGCCAATACGCCGATCAGCAGAATATCGTCCTCTTTGACTTCTTCCAAAATGGGAATGGCGGCACCAACATCATAAGGTTGTGCGGCTGGAGCCGATGTGGTGACCCGTAATGCGGTTCCACCTGTGCCTGGGATATTGGGCGAAGCTATGGTCATATGTGTCGCACCCGGTCCGTAAACCGGCCAGTCCTTATTGGACGGATTATTGATCAGCCTTCCTTTGCCTTGCAGTTGCGGCAACAAATCCGTGGTCGCGGATTGGACCGCCTTGGTCGATTTTGCGGTCAAAGATGTAGCGCCGGCCACGACGATTGTCTGGCCGATTTCCAGCACCTGTTTGGCGCCCGCCAGCTGGAAGCCGACGACAGCCTGACCTCTGGAAATGGAGCTGGTTGCTTTTGCCGAGACTTCGTAAAGCTTCCAATCCTTGTCGATGACAAGCGTTGTGTCGCCAAACCCGGAATATGGCGCGATATTCTGTTGAACGCGGACGCCAATGCGTCCCTTTCCATCGGAGGTGTCCGCTGAAACCGTGCGCGCATAAAAGGCGACGACAATATCGGTTCCGGCCTTGATGGACGTGGTGATGGGGGCATTGGCCCCGACTTCGAACAGGGTTGCACCGGCTTTCGGTACGGTGATTTGCAACGCCGCCTTGCCGCCCGGAATATCTTCGCCTTTGACCGGCTTGCTTGTCTGTCCGGTGCCGAAAATCTGCCAATCGAGCCGTGTCGGGTCGTTGATGAGACTGCCGGGCAACGCATCGTCAAGCGCCTGCAATTCTGCCGTGGGTTGGTCGTCGAACGCAAGGGCGGTGACAGGATATGACGCCGCAAACACCGCCAGCGCAAGGAAACGCATCTTGGTCATCGGCTCTTATTCCTTCAGACCCATGGCATCGCGCATACCGGGTACCCACGCTTTCTTTTCATGATCCCACAGCGGGAAGGTGTTCGTATACGCCCAGGCGCACATGCCAATTCCGATTTCGTCAAATGCGACCCGGACAGCTTTTTGATATTTCACCCGCTCGTCAAGCGACGCCGTGGTGTGTGCGCCGAATTCGCCCATAAAGGGTGTTTTGCCGGTCCGCGCAATATACTCGCGCACTTTCTGGACGTCGTCTTTCAGCAGTTTCTGATCCTCAGCACCGCCATAGGTGCGGCCCAGGGGTGGCGATGGATCGACCCAGCTCGCCCCCTGATGGGTGAAGTTGAACGGATCATAATAGTGGAAAGTCGGAACGATATTGGGATCGTCTGGCAAGTTCAGCGTTTTGAGCGAATTGATCCCACTCCAGAATTCCCCGCCGATGATGACCGGGCGGGTCGGATTGGTCTTGCGGATTTCGACGAGCGCAGGTGTCAGCACTTTCAGCAAATTGCTGTCGTTGAACTTGTCGTGCGGCTCATTTTCAATTTCAAACCACAGATGTGCTTCTGGTGCGTCCGCGAACTGTGCTGCGACCTGGGTCCACATGGCCGCAAGCTTTGCGATATTTGCGTCGCTCGGGTCCTTGTGGATCTCTTCAAAATGGTGGCTGTTCAAAATGACGTTCAGACCGGCGGATCGCGCATCCGCAACCACTTGCTTGACCCGCTTCATGAAGATGGGATCAATTGTATGGGGGGCGTCCGTGCCTGCACGGGTGGACCAGCGCACGGGCAGGCGGATTGTGTTGAACCCGGCCTTTGCGATCCGCGTAAAGTCTGCCGCATCGATTTTCTTGCCGCCCCAGGCACCTTCGGTGGGTGTTTCGAGGCTGTTGCCCATATTGACGCATCGGCCGACGGGAAGACTGTCGGTCTTGGCCATGGCGGGTACGGTCATTGCCGATGCCATCAGGGCCATGAAGTATAGGTGGTGTTTCATGCTGCTTAGGTCCTCTCCACGTCATTGCAGTCGTCAACTTTACGCAAGGGTCTTGACGCCCTTCTCGATTGTGATAGCGCTACCACAATAAGCAGGAGAGGTTCAATGCGTAAAATTCTGGCGACAGCATTGCTGTGCACAGCGGCTTTTTCGACCGCAATTATGGCAGAAAGTGAACGTTCACGCAGCAGTGTGGCCACTCCAGCGCTATGGCCAAAGGTCCAGAATCCCGTCGCCGAGGATCCGGCAATCGAGGCGCGAATCAAAGATCTTCTGAGTCGCATGTCGATAGAGCAAAAGGTCGGCCAGATCATTCAGGGCGATTTGGCGAGCACCACCCCGGAAGACATGTACAAATATCACCTCGGGTCGGTATTCAATGGTGGCAATAGTGCGCCGGGTGGAAAGCAGTGGGCACCGGCACCCGAATGGCTCGCCGACGCTGACCGGTTTTACGATGCCTCGATGCGCCCCCACGGCAACCTGCCGCTGATCCCGATGACATGGGGAAGCGACGCGGTGCACGGCCATAACAACGTGACCGGCGCGACCCTGTTTCCCCATAACATCGGTCTTGGCGCGATGCGTAATCCGGAACTGATGCGGAAAATCGGCGCGGCTACAGCGGTGGAAATGCGGGTCACCGGTCTCGACTGGACCTTCGCACCAACCTTGGCGGTCGTCCGCGATGATCGCTGGGGCCGGACCTATGAAAGCTATTCCGAAAACCCCGAAGTGGTCGCAAGCTATGCCGGACCTCTCGTCGAAGGGCTGCAAGGCAAAGTGGGAACGAAGGAATGGCTTAAGGGTGCTCATATCGTAGCGACCGCCAAGCATTTCGTCGGTGATGGCGGCACTGATGGCGGGAAGGATCAAGGCGATAATATCAGCAGCGAAGAGGAGCTGCGCGACATCCAGGCGGCGGGATACCGCCCGGCGATAGAGGCGGGCGTGCAATCTGTCATGGCAAGCTACAACAGCTGGCACGGCGAAAAAATGCACGGCAACAAATCAATGCTCACGGACATATTGCGGGGACGCCTCAGCTTCGGCGGCTTTACCGTCGGCGACTGGAACGGCCACGGTCAGGTAGCAGGATGCAAAACGACAAATTGCCCCGCTGCGTTCAACGCGGGTCTCGACCTATTCATGGCGCCCGATAGCTGGAAGGATTTGTGGATCAACACAGTCGCGCAGGTCAAGGATGGTACGATATCCCAGACCCGGCTTGACGAGGCAGTAGCGCGCATACTCCGGGTCAAACTGCGGGCTGGCCTGTTCGAGTCAGGCCGCCCATCTTCGCGGCCCTTGGCGGGTGAATTTGACAAGATCGGTTCGCCGGAACACCGTGCGATTGCCCGGCAGGCCGTGCGGGAATCGCTTGTTCTCCTGAAGAATGAAGATGCGGTCTTGCCGTTGAAAGCAGGTCAGAAGATCCTGGTCACAGGCGACGGCGCCAGCAGCTATATGAAACAGTCGGGTGGCTGGACTTTGTCGTGGCAGGGAACCGGCTTGCCCGACTCCGAATTTCCCGGTGCCACAACGATCGGCAAGGGATTGCTCGATGCGGGTGGCCAAAATACGATCCTCAGCAAGGATGGCGCCTATCGTGAGAAGCCGGACGTGGCGGTGGTCGTTTTTGGTGAGGATCCTTATGCCGAATTTCAGGGTGATATCCCGGATCTGATCTTCCGCGACAAATCGGACAATCTGGAGCTTCTTCGCAAGTACAAGTCCGCGGGAATTAAAACCGTCGCCATATTCTTGTCCGGTCGCCCGCTTTGGGTGAATCATCATCTCAACGCGTCGGACGCATTTGTCGCGGCCTGGTTGCCGGGGTCGGAAGGCGGCGGCGTTGCTGATGTGGTGTTTGGAAAAAGTGACTTCAAAGGGACATTGCCGTTCAGCTGGCCGAAACTTGCAACGCAATATGTACTGAATGTCGGCGACAAGGACTATGATCCGTTGTTCGCCTACGGCTATGGGTTGAGCTATGCAAAACCCGGAAAAGTGGGGAAACTGAGCGAAGTCAGCGGTCTGGCCGCAGGTGCCGAATTGCCGGTGGGAACGTGGTTTGAACGTGGCAAGACGGCACTGTCGCTCGACTTTTACCGCGCTGGCGCAAATGACCTGGAAAAACTGCACAACGGAATTGGCACTAATGGAGATTTTGTGCGCAGCTTCGCTGTGGATCGAAACCGCCAGGAGGATTCACGCCGGTTCTTATGGACCGGAACAGGCGAAGCAACGGTCGCGCTGGCAGCAACACAACCGCTCGATCTCAGCCGTGAAACCAATGGTGCGGTTGCCATCGAGATCGACTATCGCGTCGACGCAATTAGTGGCGGTCCTGTAAAAATTGCAGGATATAATGCAGGTTTGAAACCGGCAGGCTCTGGACTGGATGTCACGTCCCGCCTGCAGTCGGAACAAGGTAAGGGCTGGCAGACGATGTCCATCGCGCTGAGTTGCTTTGCCAAGGCGGGTCTGGATATGTCCAAAATGCAAATTCCGCTGAGCATTCGGACCTCTGCCAAACTCGACTTATCAATCTCGCGCATTGCGCTTGGAACATCCACAAACGGAACGGTAGCCTGCCCATGAAATTTTTTGCCGACACAGCCGAAATTGAAGATATCAAGGAATTGGCGGCGACAGGTTTGCTGGATGGTGTGACGACCAATCCGTCGTTGATCGCAAAGTCGGGCCGCGACTTTATCGAGGTAACGCGCGAGATTTGCTGGCTGACCGATGGGCCAGTATCGGCCGAGGTTGTAGCGCTTGACCATGCCACGATGATGAAAGAGGCCGAGATATTGCGCAAGATTGCGGACAATGTCTGCATCAAGGTACCGCTGACCATAGATGGCCTCAAGACATGCAAGGCGCTGACAGGCGAGGGGACGATGGTCAATGTGACCTTGTGCTTTTCGGCCAATCAGGCGCTTCTGGCCGCAAAAGCAGGCGCGAGCTTTATCTCGCCCTTTGTTGGGCGGCACGACGATAACGGCTTTGACGGGATGCAGTTGATCAGCGACATCCGTCTGATTTACGACAATTATGATTTCGGCACCGAGATTTTGGTGGCGAGCGTCCGCCATGGTATCCATGTTCTTGAGGCGGCGAAGATCGGCGCTGATGTCATGACCGCACCGCCTGCCGTCATCAAGGGACTGTTCAAGCATATCCTCACCGACAAGGGCATTGAAGGCTTCCTCGCCGATTGGGCGAAAACAGG